>NZ_LT838813.1:3173181-3479772 GCF_900176595.1 Aquiflexum balticum DSM 16537 | reverse complement strand
CATCATAAATTTTTAATTTCCATGCTTCAGGTGCTCCGTCTTTAGCGTAAATTTTCTTCAGGTTTTCATCGATGATTGACAAACCTTCCAAGGGGGTAAGCGGATCGAATTTTCCCGCCAGACCAAAATGTGGACGGGGAGAAATCAATCCATTGATTTTTGAAGTAGAAAAATGGTTCAACAAATCAGGAACGTAATAATAAATACCATGAAGATTGAGGTCATTTTTTTCCAAAAGAGTATGAAAGTCCGTTAAACAATTCAGATCCACAACTACTTGAATACGCTCATCCAATGCAGCAAGCCACCAGGCCATGGTACTTCCCATGGACATACCCATAGTTGCTATCCGTTCCTTATCAATATCTTCCCTGGAATTCAAATAATCCAATGCCCTTAAATTGTCATATACCATCATCCCAAAGAGAACCTGTCCCTTCCACAGCATTTCTTTGAACAAATCCAGTTCGGACTTTCCCGATCTCTCACCGAATCCCCAGGAATCCAAACAAAAACCCGCATAACCTTCCCGGGCCAAAGCAAAAGCATAGGGGGGCGCCTGCATTTCTTTTCTGCCTTGAATAAATTCATTCTTTCCCACCTCATATTGACCGAAATGAGAGTGGTTAAAAAGGACTACCGGCAACTTCCCTTTGGCATTCTTTGGTTTGGTAAAGAAGGCAGGCACCTTCTCCAATCCATTGATATCCAGTAATAATTTTTCAATGACGACCCCATCCCTTTCTTCCCTGGACACCAATTCTACTGAAATAGGCCTTTCCCTATCCGGAAGCTTCCCCAAGAGTCCATACAGTTCTTTTCTTAAGACCTCTTTATCTTTGATTTCATACATATCTTCAGCCATAGGATTTTTTTTATCTTGAGAAATGGCATTCGGTATCCCAAAGAAACTGAAAATTTGGAACAGGAATAAAGCGAAGAAATAATACTTAAAACGTCTCATTTAAAATTGATTTCAGTTTATTAATCTCTAATCTTCCATTCCAAACCATTTCACCGCATTTTTATAATATACCTTATCCACCACTTCTTTGGGCAATTGTAAACCCATAAATGGTTGTGTGATCAGATTGCTTTGCATGGCATGATCCGTCACGAAAAACTCCCAATCCCGTCTCCAATTTTCATCCATATTCCTGTACAGGTTTTCCTGTGATCGCTCCCCATTATCTCCCAAGTCAGTCCCGTACAAAATCCTGTCCTGATATTGGATGAAAAAATTCCGGACTTTTTCCCGATCATTAGCCGTTTGATAAAACAATTGCCCCATTCGTGCGGCCAAATCAACGGCCATGTTTGGGAAACGGTCAAGGCGTTCTGCAAGCACGTCAACGCTATATTCCAGACTTCCCAAATGAGCCCCTACAAATCTTAACTCAGGATGCTTTTCCAACATTCGATCCCGGGCAGCCATCAAGTCCTCATGGGAAGGCATCTCCGGTTGAAAGTACATGTGGTATTGGGGATGGTTTTTGAAATAGTTGCGATCATTTTCCGTTGTCATGGAATCCAATGGCAACCAGCAGTTTTTGGGTTCTCCTAGATGACCCATCAGGGTTTTTCCACGCTCTTGAATAAACCGGAAAACCGGATCAAACCTATCATCATCAATCGAGATTAAATTGCCTGAAGAGTCTCTGGAAACCATGCCTATATTTTTCCAAACCTTTACTCCCAAGGCTCCCTGATTAAAGCAACTGTCCAACCAGGAAATCACCTTGCCTTCCCAATATGCATCATCCCAATCCGAAACCGCAAAAGAAGTGATCATATCCACCGTTTTGGGAAAGGATTGATGCTGATGTAACCCATCCTTATACTTTCTATGAACATCATTCCAACCGTCATCAACCTCCAGACTCACATTGATAAGACGAAAATTATCTGCCGTTGCCTTTTCAACAAAGGCTGACCTTTCTGTATCAAGATGTACATGGGCATCTATTTTTTTGACCTTCGAAAAGTCCTCAAGCGAGTACCATTGTTCATTTTGGCTGCAGGCACTTAGCATCAAAAGTAACATACAAAACAAGACATATATTTTCATGATTTTTTTATGGATAATGGATTATCTGTAATTCGGTGGTTACAAATAGCCAAAGTTAATTATAGTAAAAGGGATCTAAGAAGACTTGATGCCAATTGAAATTAAGGCTAACATGTATGAATATTAAAAAGAAATAATCAATAATGTATCTGCCAGTTTAAAAAAATCTCTTTTCAAAGGTTGTTGGAAAGGTTATTCCACTGTCATCCGATTTTTACAGAGGTCATGGTCAGTGAACCCGCCAATGCTTTATCGTTGAACAAACACATCTGGTCATTTTCATCTTTCAAGGCCATTGAATAAAGTAAAGGCAAATAATGTTCCGGTGTCGGGATGGCTAAATCAAATACCTTTCCGTGCGACCGAAAGTTGATAAGTTCTTGGTGGTCTCCACTGAGAATATATTTTTTCATTTTTTCACTGGCTTCAATTGCCCAATCAAAGCCAAAATTTTCATTGAGCTTTTGCCATGCCACCATGCGGAGGTTGTGTACCATATTTCCGCTTCCAATTACCAATACTCCTTTTTCACGTAAGGACTTGATTTGTTGTGCCAATTCATAATGGTAATGCGGTGTTTGGCTGTAATCCAAGCTCATTTGAATAACAGGAATATCTGCCTCAGGATACAAATGTTTGATGACACTCCAGGCACCGTGGTCAAGCCCCCATTTATCATCCAAACCTACATCTGTTTTTGTGATCAGAGATTTTGTTTCTTTGGCCAATTCGGGACTTCCTAGTGCAGGATATTGCACTGCAAACAACTCCTGTGGAAATCCCCCAAAGTCGTGAATGGTTTTAGGATTTTCCATGGCCGTCACAAAAGTACCCTTTGTTTCCCAATGGGCGGAAACACACAATATCGCATTTGGCTTTGGGATTTCTTTGGCTATATTTCTAAAGCCACTTACAAACTCATTTTCTTCAATGGCATTCATCGGACTACCATGCCCCAAGAACAATACGGGCATTTTTACTGTGGTTCCCAAAGGATCTGTCAACTTGTTTAGTGCTTTCAGTTTCATTTTTGGTGGAAATGGATTAGTTCTATATCATATTTTCCATGTTGTAATTTAAAAAACACTTTCTTCTCAAAGCTTTCTTGCCAATCGATATACTACCTGTATGGGTTTCAAATTTAGGTTGTTCATCACGGAAATTTCAATTTTTAAAAACTTCATTTAAGATGCCTTTTTTTACCAAAAAAAACAAAATGATTACACAAAGCTCTTTCAAAATGACGACACCCAATCTACCTTCTAAATTCTACCTTTACCCCTCATCCTTTTTCCTTCATCCTTCATCCTTCCCTCCAAACTCAATCCACAATTGCTTCCCAAAATGTATCCTTTCTTCCTCCACATTGAGATTAGAGATCCCGATGCCAAAAAGGCGGACGGGAGATTTCATTTCTTCTTGGGCTAATAGCTCCACTACTGTCTCCCAAATCTTTTGTTCTTCAGGGTATTGTTCGAAGGTTTTGCTTCGGGTCTGGACGGTGAAGTCATGGTATTTGATCTTGAGGGTGACTGTCCTTCCTTTTACACCACTGCGGCTGATTCGCCGTTTCAGTTCCTCAAATATCTCTTCCAAGGCATGAATCCATTGCTCTTCTTTGGAAAGATCGGTTTCGAAAGTGTTTTCCGCGCTGAGGGATTTTCTCAGTCTGTTGGGTTGTACCTCGCTCAAATGAATGCCTCGGACAATATTGAAAAAGTGCAGACCGGACTTCCCAAATCGTTTGGTCAGAAACTGTAAGGAATATTGTTTAAGGTCAAAACCATTGTGGATACCCAATTCTTTCATTTTTTCGGCAGTTACTTTGCCGATACCAAAAAACTTTTCGATGGGTAACTTTTCCAGGAATGCCCCAGCATCTTTGGGCAAGATGACCGCTTGACCATTGGGCTTGTTGATATCGGAAGCCGTCTTAGCCAGAAACTTATTATAGGAAATGCCGGCCGATGCATTCAGTCCGACTTCCTCTTTGATCCGCTTTCTGATTTCCAGGGCAATCAAGGTGGCAGAAGGATTATTGACTTTGTTTTCGGTCACATCCAAAAATGCTTCATCGAGGGACAGGGGTTCCACCATTTCGGTATAATCGTAAAAAATCTCCCTGATCTGATTGGATATTTCTTTGTAGCGCTCAAATCTTGGCCTCACAAAAATCAGTTGGGGACATTTCAAGGCAGCCATCTTACCCGACATCGCAGATCGGACTCCAAACTTTCTGGCCTCATAGGAAGCCGCTGCCACCACTCCCCTTTCCTGATTACCACCAACTGCCAAGGGTTTACCGCGGAGTTCAGGATTATCCATTTGCTCTACGGAAGCATAAAATGCGTCCATATCCACATGAATGATTTTCCTGGTTTTTTCCTCCATTTCCTTCTCAATCTTTCAATTCCCTTGCAATACCTCCACAATAGCAGAAGCTTTCAACAAGCATTCTTCATATTCATAAGCGGCATCTGCGTCATAAGTGATGGCTGAACCCACTGCAAAATAACCTTTCCCAGATTCTTTATCTAAAATAATGCTTCTTATAACCACACATAAATCAAAGTTGCCTGTCTCATCAATATATCCCAAGGCTCCGGAAAACCAACCTCTTTTAAAATCCTCATATTGATCGATCAACTCCATACATTTGATTTTTGGAGCACCTGTCATGCTTCCCATGGGAAAAGTGGCATGTAAGATTTCCATTAAGCTTTTCTTTTCAGAGATGGTAGAAACCACCGTTGATATCATCTGATGCACCCTGGAAAAGGGATACACTCCAAAAAGTTCTTCAACTTTTACTGAACCTGTTTGTGAAATCCTACTGAGATCGTTGCGCATCAGGTCTACAATCATCAGGTTTTCTGCCCGCTCTTTTTCGGAGTTCAATAGTTTTTCTTTAAGCAGGCTGTCTTCCAACTCATTTTTTCCCCGCTTGATTGTGCCTTTTATGGGTTGTGCAATCAGTTTATCTCCTGTTTTTTTGAGAAAACGCTCGGGTGAAGCGCAAATCAGGTATTTGGATTCAGCTTTGAAAAATGCTGAAAAGGGCATGGGAGATTTTCCCATCAGATCAAAAAATCCTTCTATCGGATTCCAATTTTTACTTTCAAATTCAAAACCCAAGCAATAATTCAGTTCATACATGTCCCCTTCGACAATGTTGTTTTGTATGTCTTTTACATTTTCAAAATAGTTGTTTCGGCTTGTAAGAGCCGAGATTTCAATTGAAGGATTTTTGAGGTGATTTTGGTTGAGTGCACATATTTCATCAAAAATACTTTGAGGATCAGCATGATAAATTCTCACATGATCGACTAGAATTTCTATTTTGATCTCTGGAATAAAGAAAATTGATTCAGGACAATCCACAAGCGATCGATTATTGCTTTTGAGCTTTTCGATATTGTTTTTGTAATCATAAGAAAGTATGGCTGCCATCTCTTTTTTTCCAAACCATTGATTGGCAATTTCGAGATCAAAGCCTTGGTGGGCGGCCATTAAAACCCTTTGAAAACCACCATAGGGGTACTCTATATCATTGTGGTCGAAAAAACCCGTATAGGTATAATGATGATCAGCCCAGCAAAGCAAGGACCTTAGAAATTGATGGTTCGATGAAAATTGGAATTCCTTTATGGTAGACATACACCAAAATTAACTTTTAGACACAAAAAAAAGGGAAATCTTTCGACTTCCCCTTCAGAAACAAACATTAATCTTTGATTAGTTGGTTTTGATATCAAATCCAATACTTACAGTATTGTAGATGAACTGATCTTTTGCTTTGTCCACAGCGTTACTTTCGTCATTATAAGCCAAGCCCCAGTCAGTTCTATTAATATTGAAACCTGCTTTTGCAGCAACAGTTCCGTTTGAAATGGATACTTGGGCAGGAAATTTGATGTTTTTGGTAGTACCTCTCATGGTCAGATTACCTGACACCCAATGGGTAGGGTTTTCGGGAGCCACTTCTGAATCACTCTTTGGAGTATTATCAGTTTTAAATTCTTCTTTATCTTGAATTGTTCCTGCTACAAAAGGCTCAACGCTGGTTAATTCAAAAACTGCTTGAGGATGATTGGCAGCATCAAAGAAATCAGGTGACTGCAAGTGACCCCATAACTTAGGGTAGCTTTCGCTTGTTTCTTCCATATCCTGGATTTTCAATCCTGTGATATCGAACACAAATCTGGCGCCTTTCAGCTCGTTGCCTTCGACGACGATTTCCCCATCGGTTAAAGGAATGTAACCAAAATGCTGCCCTGTAGGCTTGTAACCTCTCCAATCAATTTTGCTGGTGGATGGATCAATCGACAAAGTCGAACCTGAAGCTTCAGCTACTTCTTGGGCATCGGTTGTTGCTACTGTGTCTCCCGGCTTATTGCAGGAAGCCATAATCAAAGCTGCTGCAAATAATAAACCTGTACTTTTAATTAAATTCATAATGTTGTGTTGTTTGTTTAGTTTCACAAATTGTGTGTATATACATGTAAACTATTTAGGTCATAAAAAGTTCATAATTGCTCAAAAAAAAATACTTTTGAACTGAAAATTATTTTTTACTAATTATAACAAATTGATTTTAAATGGCATTGATAAAAAGTGTACGTGGATTTACTCCTGAATTTGGAGAAAATTGTTGGTTGGCAGAAAATGCTACAGTAATCGGTGACGTGGTCATGGGTAAAAACTGCACAGTTTGGTACAATGCTGTCGTAAGGGGTGACGTCCATCAGATAAGGATAGGAGATGACAGCAATATTCAGGATGGTGCTATAATCCATGGAACTTACCAGAAATCAGGAACCTATATCGGTAGTAGGGTATCCATCGCTCACAATGCCGTGGTCCATGGGTGTACTATACATGACAATGTATTGATAGGCATGAGCGCCATTGTTATGGACAATGCAGTCATACATTCCGGTGCAGTGATCGCAGCAGGGGCTGTAGTATTAGCAGGTACTATTGTTGAAGCAAATAGCATTTATGCTGGAATGCCCGCAAAAAAAATCAAAGACACAGGACCTGAAATGCTGGAAGTCATTGAAAGAACGGCCAAAAATTATCCTATGTATGCGCAATGGTTCAAAAAATAATTGAAATTCTTTGTTGATATTTTTTGCGAATCAGTAAAAGCCCACTATTTTTAGTAAGATTAGAACATTAAATTTCATGAAAGAAGAATATTTCAAATGGTACTCTCCCCATCTTCATCGGGATGTGGAAATGTTGGTTTTTGGTCATGCTGGTTACCCGGTGATTTTATACCCTACTTCAATGGGTTCCTTCCATGAAAACAGGGATATGGGACTGATAGGTTCTGCCAGCTGGTTTATCAATCAAGGCTTGGTTCAGATATTCTGTCCTGAAAGCAATGACAAAAACAGCTTTTACAATAAGCATGTTCATCCCCATCAAAAGATCCAAAACCATATTGCTTATGATAAAATGATCTGTCATGACATAGTGGAAAAAGTCCGTTTCAATACCGGGGTCGGAAAAGTGGTGGTGGCAGGATGTAGTTTTGGTGGCTATCACGCTGCCAATTTTGCATTTAGACATCCCGGATATGTCAGTCACATGATGTCTCTTTCGGGAGCATTTGAAATCCGGAATTTTATGGATGGCTATAACCATGTGGATATATTTTATAATTCCCCGCTTGAGTTTCTGCCTGGCCTCAACGATGGGGAGCTTTGGAAAATGGATATTGTCTTGGGAACTTCCAATTGGGATATCTGTTTTGACGCCAACATCAAGCTGAGTGATACCTTAGAGGGAAAAAGAACAAATCATTGGCTGGATGTGAGAAAAGACCGTCATCATGATTGGCCTCTTTGGAAAGAAATGTTTCCCCACTATTTATCAAGAATAAAATTTACATAATTTTAAATACCAACCATTTATGAAAAAGATAGGAATTCTATTTGGCATGGAAGACACTTTTCCCCATGCATTTGTCGAGAGGGTCAATGAGAAAAAAGAGAAAGGCATCATCGCCGAGCCGGTGCTGATTGACAAAGTTGTGCAAAACCGTTTGACGGATTATGCTGTCATAATTGATAGAATTTCCCAGGATGTCCCCTTTTATCGGGCCTATTTAAAAAATGCAGCATTAACAGGTACTGCTGTGATCAACAACCCTTTTTGGTGGAGTGCAGATGATAAGTTCTTCAATAACTGCCTAGCGGATAAATTGGGCGTTCCACTTCCCAATACGGTGATTCTACCTTCTGCAGAACATCCAACTGATACCACTGGCAAATCGTTCAGAAACCTGAAAATGCCATTGGACTGGCAGGCAATATTTGATTATATAGGGTTCCCTGCTTATATGAAACCCTATGCGGGAGGTGGGTGGAAAAATGTTTATCGGCTTGAGAACAAGGAGGAGTTTTATGCCAAGCATAAAGAAACGGGGCAATTGGTCATGTTGCTTCAGGAAGAGATCAAATTCACCGATTATTTTAGGGTGTATTGTCTGGGTGGCAAGGCCGTAAGGATCATGCAGTATGAACCTAGGAATCCCCATCACCTGAGATATGTCATTGACGGACCTCCTGCTTCCAAAAAACTGCTCGCGACTGTCAAGGATTATACTTTGAAGCTATGCCATGGTTTGGGTTATGATTTCAATACCGTAGAGTTTGCTGTGAGGGACGGAATTCCATATGCCATTGACTTCGGTAATCCGGCACCCGACGCGGATATCAATTCGGTGGGTCAGGCCAATTTCGATTGGGTGGTAGAAGAAGCAGCCAAAATGGCCATAGCCTATGCCAAAGCCCAGAAACCGGGTCAGGTCAACCTTACTTGGGGTACATTTATGAAAGATGCAGTCAGTACGGCAAAAAGATTTTAAGCTATGAAAAAGTTACCTGTTTTTACTTTAGGAGTTGAAGAGGAATATCAGATCATTGACCCCAACACCAGAGAACTCCGCTCCCATATGTCCAAAATAGTGGATGGGGCCAAAATTATATTAAAAGAACAGGTAAAGGCAGAGATGCACCAATCTGTGGTAGAAGTGGGTACCAATATTTGCCAGAATGTTTCGGATGCCCGCAAAGAAGTTTCTTTTCTGAGGAAAAAAATCGTTGACCTTGCAGCAGAACAAAATCTGATAGTAGGGGCTTCAGGTACCCATCCATTTTCAAAATGGCAGGATCAGCCCATAACCGATGATCCCCGGTACGACATGATTGTCAAAGAACTGCAGGATACGGCAAGGTCGAATTTGATTTTTGGTCTTCATGTGCATGTGGGAATTGAAAACCGCGAAACAGCCCTGCATATCATGAATCAGGCCTGTTACTTTCTTCCCCATATTTATGCCCTTTCCACCAATTCCCCTTTTTGGGAAGGAAGGGAAACAGGATTTAAAGCTTATAGAGCTCATATTTTTGCCAAATTCCCAAGGACTGGACTTCCCGAGTATTTTGACTCTGTTCAGTCTTATGACAATTTTCTGGAAACTCTGGTCAAGACCAATTGTATCGATAATCCCAAAAAAATCTGGTGGGATCTCAGGATGCATCCTTTCTTCAGTACCATAGAATTCAGGATCTGTGACATGTGCCTAACTGTGGACGAAACCATTTGTATTACAGCCCTTATTCAGGCTGTGGTAGCCAAACTCTACAAAATGAGCATAATGAACACCAGTTTCAATGTGTACCGGATAGCACTCATCAGGGAAAATAAATTTCGGGCAGCCCGATACGGTACAGAAGGCCTGATGATTGATTTTGGACAAAAGAAAGAGGTGGAATACAAATCTCTGATGCTCGAGTTGTTGGAATTTATTGATGATGTGGTTGACGAATTGGGCAGTAGAGAAGAAATCAATTATATACACAAGATTCTAGCGGATGGTACCGGGGCCGACCGGCAACTGAAAGTCTTTGAAGAATCTGACCATGACCTGGTGAAAGTGGTTGATTTTATCACAGAGGAATTTTCCAGGGGACTTTAATGCAAGCTGAATCATAGTAAGGGCAATTTTCAAATAGAAAAGATTCTTTTTGAAAATTGCCTTTAGTCCATAGGATTTCTAAAAATAAAAATTGCATTTTCTTTATTGCTTTTTCAACATGTTAGATCGGAAATTCTAAATTGCAACCGCTTAATCTAATAATCATGCAGGAGAAAATAAAGGTAGCTGTTTTGGATATGTACAATGGCATTTCCAATCAGGGTATGCGCTGTATCCATGATATTGTGGGAAGATTCGGTGAAGAACTTTCCATTGAAGTATTTGATGTCAGACAAAAAAACGAGGTTCCGAATTTAGAGGATTTCAATCTCTATATCTCTTCAGGAGGACCAGGAAATCCGGTCGAAGGAGACGGGATTTGGGACAAAAGCTACTATGAAGTCATTGATGGGATATATAAATGGAATCTCAACAATGAGCGTAAAAAGTATATTTTGTTTATCTGCCACTCCTATCAAATGGCCGTACAGCATTTTGGCCTGGCTGAAGTTTCCAAAAGAAAATCAACCTCCTTTGGGGTGATGACCATTCATAAAACAGAGGCAGGAATGGATGACCCCTTATTTGAAAATCTTGATAATCCTTTTTGGGCCATTGATTCCCGGGATTATCAAGTGACACAGCCGCATCAAAAAAAATTCAGGGAAATGGGAGCGAAAATCATTGCTCTGGAAAAAATCCGAAACTATGTGGAATACGAAAGGGCCATTATGGGAATCCGTTTTAGCCCGGAAATGGTCGGAACACAATTCCACCCCGAGGCTGACCCTGTCGGTTTTTTACAACATCTCAAAAAAACAGAGGTCAGAGACCAAATCATTGATTTGAGAGGGAAGACTAGATACCTTGCCATGCTGGAACATATTGTGGAAGAACATACCATTTATAAAACAAATGCGACACTTATCCCCAATTTTCTGGAACAATCCATACAGAAAATCAGGGAACAGGAAACAATCATACATTAATCAGTCATTATATGATTCAGAATTACAGAAACCTCTTCAATGAAAACTTTTCCGAAGAAAAATACCAATCCTTTCTGATTGACCTGGCATCGGATTTTGGTGGTCTTCCAACTTTCCGCGTAGCTGAATCACCGTTTTTCATTCCCAATGAACTGAAAGCCCAATTATTGGAGGGATCCCAACAAATCATTGACTTTATCAAAAGGGAAGATTTCAATCAGCTGACCCAGAAATCCCTGAACATCAATTTCAATGTTCCCAATCAGGATTCCCATACACAGTTTTTGGCCATTGATTTTGGAATCTGCGAAGAAAACGGAAGAATAATCCCAAAACTGATTGAAGTGCAAGGCTTTCCATCAGTTTTTAATTTTCAATACAATTTATTCAAAAAGGTCAAAAACACTTATCCTTATTTATCTGAGCTGACACCGTATTTTGGAGGCTTGGATGAGGCAGGGTATCTGGAAAAATTCCGGGAAACCGTATTGAACGGTCATCAACCTGAGCATGTCGTACTATTGGAGATAGAACCAGAAAAACAAAATACAAAAGTTGATTTTTATTATTGTAGGAAAGATTTGGGGATACCATTTATCTGTGTGACTGAAATCATCAGAAAAGGAAAACAGCTTTTTTACAGAAATGAGGAGGGAATTGAAATCCAGATCAAAAGAATTTATAACAGGGTGATTTTTGATGAACTTGATGCCAGAAAAGATCTGAAAATGGAATTTTCTTTTTTGGAAGAACTGGATGTAGAATGGGCAGGTCATCCGAATTGGTTTTACAGAATCAGCAAATTTATACTTCCTTATTTGGAAGGGCCATATTTCATTGAAACCACTTTACTGAGTGACCTGAAAGATATTCCTGAGGACTTGGAAAACTATGTGCTGAAACCCCTGTTTTCATTTTCTGGCACCGGGGTAATTTACCATGTACAAAAATCAGATATAGAAGCAGTTACAGAAAAGGATCTTTATATTTTGCAGAAAAAAGTCCATTATCTACCGGTCCTAAAAGCGATAGAAGGAGAGGTAAAAGTAGAAGTTCGAATTTTGGCCGTTTGGCCCGAAAAAGATGAAAATCCGACCCTCATCGGTAATCTGGTCAGACTAAGTCGGGGTGAAATGATTGGCGTCAAGTTCAATAAAGACCGCAATTGGGTTGGGGGAACCATAGGATTGATGGAAAAGGAATGATCCCCGAAAAATCCTGTTGACTCATTCTAATCATTAAGACTTTGATTTTCCTGTTTCTTTCAGCTTGATGATTATTCTACCGTCTGTTTTCTCAAAAATTCAGAGGGCTTCATGTCTTTGAATTTCCTAAAGGCAACAGAGAAAGAATTACGGTTGTTGAACCCGGATTTTTCCGCCAATGCTTCCAAGGTAAGATGATTGAATTTTCCGGATTTAATGATCAGACATGTTTCTTCAATGCGATACTTATTGATCAGTTCATAGAAAGTAGAATCCATTACTTTATTGATGTAATGGGTCAATTGATAAGCAGGAATCTTGGTGTCTTTTGCCAAATCCGCCAGACTGTATCCTTTTTGGAGAAAAACCTTATCCTCCTCTAAAACTTCTTTTAGCCGTTTTTCAATATGATGGTATTTGTCAGGTGAAATTTTCTCTTCAAAGCTTTTCTCCTCCTCTGTAATTTCATCCTGTACCTTTCGGATATATTCAAATTGATTGGTTCCATATAATACCTGTGGAAAAAATAAAATAGTTGATGCCGAAACCAAAAGCAATACTGCCCCGGTCAAATGGGAAAGGTCATATTGAAAAGAATTGGATGTAAATACATTGGAAACCAAAAATGGAAAGATCAATAATGAATTGAAAACCAAGTAGATTATCATCCAATTCAACCATGGTTTTTCAAATTTCTGAAATCCATTTTCTTTCTTTTTGAGATATAACAACCTGAAAGATAAAATCCAAAAAAACAGAATGACCAAGGTTCTGAAAAGGGTATGAAAATTCTTTGGTAGAAACCATGCTTGATTAAAGGAAACAAAAAGCATTGGATCATGAATTTCTTGCAAAATCATATTTTTCTTCTCAGAAAGGGACAGCAGAAATAACACCGGAAAGTAATCGAAAATAAACAAGAAAACCGGAAGGAAGAAAAGTAAATCCCTGATGGATTGGGATTGAGGGTATAATACTGCCCTGATATACAAATAGAAAAACGGCGGAAAAAGCAATCCTCCAATATTTCCGGTCCTGTACAAGGCCGGGAAATGGACATATTGACCGGAAAATATCAACCAGGCAATAAATGCACCATAAGTCAAGCTGGCAAAAGACAAACCCAATAGAATATTTGGAGGATAATTCCTGATTCCAATATAAATCAACAAAGCAGAAATTATTACTCCTATGAGATGGGAACTCAAATAAATCAAATCCTTGAAGTGAATGATTATTTCCATTTTCCTAAAAACATTGTGGAAAATTGGGTTAAAAAAACATCAATTCAAAGAAGTAAAAAATAAGTCAGGTAGAAGATAAGTATAACGAACAAAAAACTCCGGAAATCAAAAACCCTTACTGAACCCAACCCCAATCATCCAAGAATCATATACACCAAACTTCAGGTCATATTGGAGGGTTGCAAATACCTCCCAACCTTTTTCCAGTTCCCACCCTCTTTCAATCCCCAACCTTAAAAGGGATAAATTTTCTTCAACTGCCAATTCATATCCTGCACCTGCAAGAAAGGACCAGCGTTCATGTGGTTTGTAAATACCTACGAGTGTCAAAGTAAAGGGCCTCTCCCGTTCAAATTCCCTGTTTCCTTCAAAATCAATCACCTTAAATGTTTCTGTAATGAAATCAGTATGAAGTCCGGCGGCCCATTTCCTGTTGATATGGAAATTATAATCCATTCCCCAAGAAGGGACGGAGAGGAATGTTTTTTCTCCGTCGATTTCACCAGCGGGAATGTGGGTATGGCCTAGGGTGATAGAAATCCTATGCCGCAAGATTTCCTCTGATTCTGCTTTAAATTCTGACTCCTGACCAAAAGAAGGAGCTATAATTAAACCTAAGAAAATGATTAAGAAGGCTATTCTTTTTTGCAAGTTGATAATTAAGGTAGAATTTTGATTCATCTGATTATTTCAAATTATCTGAATTCAAATATTTTTCCGGAGGTAGAATTCAAAATTATTCGCTTTGGATAATGGAAGCATCTTTTCCGTATTTCTTGATAATTCCAAGGATTTTGCTGACCGGCATGTCAAGTGGCTTTAACTTTGATTGTTGAATCAGTTTGATTTCACCCGATTTGCCGTCAGGCGGCTCAGGAAAAAATACCATACTCAGCCCATCAACTCTTCTTTCTACTTCGATACCTATTTTCCAATCACCATCTTCTCCCAAAAGCACCGGTTTCCATTCCCCGTTATTGGTTCCTATGACATCGCCTGCTTGAGTTTTCAGCATGGCATATCCCGGAATGATCAATGATATTCCGTTATCAATTTTCCTAAAGATGGTTTTGACTCTTTCCCTTTCGGAAATGTACCCGAATCCGTAACAGGCCAATAAGAGTACAACAATACTAACCAAAGTCAGCATCCCAATTCCTAAAAAAGGCTCCTCAGGTAAAAGGTCCTTAATGGGTGAAAGAAGACCCCGGATCAGCATTACCGCTTTTTCAAGGATAAAAACCAAAACAACAAGCGGAACTATAAAAAGAATGATTCCCTTTGATATCCTATTTCCAATCACTTTGGACCATTTCATTTTGAGTATTGTTTTTCAATCAAATGGGAAAATTACCTTCCAGTCTGTTTTCATATCAACAATTGACCAATTAAACATAGGCGCATTGTCAAGTCCTTTCTCTAATCTACCGATCGGTGAATCTCTATCATAAGCATATTCCCGCAAGGAATCAGTATGATGGATAATCATTCCAAATCTTGGGCCATCACCTTTGGAGGTGTATTCAAGCATGGCGTAATCTCCATCAGAATTGCCTGCTGCAAATACAGGTCTCTTGCCTATATGGAGATGGATAGCAATAGGTTTGCCTTCTTTGTCGTCGATGAAATTGATTTCAGGAAGTTTGGTAATGATGGGCTGTCCTTCCACTACATCATATTTGGCCTTGATAGAACTACCGATAACCTGGTAAGGTGGGATTCCATAAACTTTTTCCGCAAATACTCTTAAAAAATCTATCCCTCCACCGGAAACAATAAAAGTCTTGTAACCATTGGCCCGCAGATATTCCAACAACTCCAACATGGGTTGGTATATCATTTGGGAATAAGCCTTTCCTGTTTTGGGGTGAGTTGCTGTTTGCAGCCAAGAGTTAACTGATTTCCCAAACTCTTCTGTAGTCATCCCTGCATGCGAAACCATCAGCATCTCCAACAAAGCTTTTTCTCCACCTTTCATTACCGCACTCAAATCGCCGGAAAGTACACTTTTGAATGGTTCTTGGGTCTGCCAATCAGGGTGTTTTGAAGCTTCTTTTTTAATAAAGTCAACGGCATAAATCAATTGAAAATACATGGGTTGTTCAGCCCACAAAGTTCCGTCATTGTCAAAAACAGCAATTCGGTCCGCTTCAGGAACAAAATCCGGACTTCCTGTTGTGGTCGTTGACGTTACAAAATCAATTATTTGCTGCTTCGTACTGCTTTCATTCCAAGAGGGAAGAGGATCAGATGCTACAACAACCTCAGCTATAGAATTTGATTGTGGACTGGTACAACCTACTTCAAAGAGCAATAGTCCTACTAAAACCTTTAGTATCAATATTGATCTGAATTTCATAATTTCTTTGGAAAAAAATGAAAAGCCGGTCAAATAAAGACCGGCTTTTCATTCCGTATTAATTACTTTTATTTGTCATTTCTTCAATCTGTTTCTGGACTTTTCCCAAACTCCAGTCTCCTGCAGTTTGACTTGGAGGATAATCTTTAAAGGTTGAAAGGAAATTAAATGCGTAGCCCTGAATGGCAATAAGAATATATGCACGGTCTATATACCAATCATAATAAGTATTGGAGCCTTCAATTGCCTTTTCAAAAGGATCTCTTCGAAGATTGATTAAATAAGGAGCTCTAAGTTCCACAAAAGGCTCCAACCATATTTGTAATTTATCTGCTCTATTTTCCAAAAACATAGCTTTCCAGTCCCCATATCTCAAAGCTGCAATTTCACCGGCATCATTTACATAAATAAATCCAGCTCTGGGAGATTCCTTGACCTTTCCTGTCAGATAGTCCAGTTGATTGACGCCATCTATGTGATTTTTGAAAGTTTTGCCATTCATTGTGACTCCTTTTTTAATTTTATCAACCACATTAGGATCTCCACCTATGGCTGCAAAAGTAGGTAACCAATCTTCATGGGAAACAATACCGTTCAGAGTAGTACCGCCCACGAATTTGCCCGGCCATTTAATAAATGCAGGCACTCTGAAAGCACCTTCCCAGCTACTGTTTTTTTCACCATGAAATGGTGTTGTTCCAGCATCAGGCCAGGTGTTGTAATGCGGTCCATTGTCTGTAGAATACAAGACCACGGTATTATCAGCTATTCCCAACTCATCCAAGAGATCTAACAATTCACCTACATGAAGGTCATGTTCAACCATTCCATCCCCATATTCATCCTGTCCGCTGATTCCCTTATGCTCTTCTTTAACATGGGTCCTGAAATGCATTCTAGTTCCATTCCACCAGGTGAAAAAGGGTTTTCCTGCTGCAACCTGCTTTTTGATAAATGCTTTGGTAGCTGCAATTGACTCGTCATCAATGGTCTCCATCCTTTTCTTGGTAAGAGGCCCTGTATCTTCAAGTCTTTGACCACCTTTTCCATCTGCCCATGAATGGATAACGCCTCTAGGGCCATAAGTTTCTTTAAAAGTTTTTCCATTCGCTAAAACCATATCAGAGGGATAATCTTCATTTTCAGGCTCCTCTTCTGCATTGAGGTGGTAGAGGTTTCCAAAAAACTCATTAAATCCATGCATTGTGGGTAGGTGTTCGTCCCGGTCCCCTTGGTGGTTTTTTCCAAATTGACCTGTTGCATAGCCAAGGTTTTTCATCACTGTGGCAATAGTGATGTCAGTCTTTTGCCAGCCTTCTTTGGCACCTGGCATTCCGACTTTGGTCATTCCAGTTCTTACTGGCACAGTTCCACCAATGAATGCTGCTCTACCAGCGGTACAGCTTTGTTGGGCATAATAATCTGTAAACCCAATACCATCTTTTGCAATGCGGTCAATATTGGGTGTTTTGTACCCCATCATTCCCCGGTTGTTGTGGCTGATGTTCCAGGTTCCGATATCATCCCCCCATATCACCAGGATATTGGGCTTTTTTTGGGTTTGGGCCTGACCTACTAAGATCATTCCTGAAAACAATAAAAAAAGCAAATTAAATCTTCTCATAATTAATTGGTTATGTTGGTAAACTTATCAATCAGCAAAAAAAGCATATCCTTATCTAGGAACAGAATCGGAGCTTTTCCTTTTTGTCATCATTGATCAAATATTGACAAATCTTGTTTTTTCAAGGGTATTTTTATGAATTTCAAATATACTTATTTACCTAATGGATTTTGAGAAAACCATTAAATTAAACGAACCTTTTTACCGATTAAATCACCCATTAAATTGTCTTTCATTCACCCAATAATTCTTTCAAAGGCTCAATAGAATATCCTTTTTCTCCCAGCCATTCCAACAAATCAGGTAACAATGCATAAAATTTATCCTTCCTCTTGTCCCCTGCTCCAATATGCATCAACAATAAAAAGCCATTGAGTCCGCTAGGTGAATTTGCCTCATAAGATTTTATGCTATCCAAGATCTCCTTGGAAGAAATGTAATTGCTCATCGTTGGATCAGTATAATCCGCATGGCTTCGTGTTCCACTTGTGAAATTGACCAATTTCAAACCAAAGCTCTCTGACCATTGGCTAATGCTGTCGTTATACCACTCGTAAGGAGGTAAAAAGTATGGTGCATCCTCAATACTTATCCCAAAGCCTTTCATTTCATTATAGTTTTCTTTTAGATCATTTATAAATATTTCTTTATCTACCAAAAGCTCATTTCTATCTTCCCAGGTGCAATACAAAAGATGCTTGTCTGAATGGGCTCCCAAGTAATGTCCTTCATTTTTCATTCTGTAAATCAATGTTTCAAAATCAGGGTTTCTGTAGAAATCACCTGTCAGAAAAAATGAGGCTTTGACATCAAACTGATTCAGTGTATTCAAAATATCCTCTCCACCTTCCGCAAATTCGTGACCAGTAAAAACCAGACTTATTGACTTTTCCCGTGAATCTCCCCTCACTATACCTCCATATTGAAAACTGACCTGACCAAAAAGATTAATGGAAAACAACATCTGAACAAAAACCATAGATATAACTTGCGAATGATTGAAATTCAATAGTAATGTGTGCATAAAACAATTATTTGATGAAATATAAAATATAATTAAAATAATTAACCCAAATATTGAGCTAAGCATATAAAAAAACTTTCATTTTCGAATCTTTTTAATAGTTTCAGGACTTCAAATTTATTTTCAAAATATTTCTGGCTTTATCCAAAAAAAGCAATGATTATAGGGATTTTAAAAGAACCCATTGACGAGGCTCGGGTGGCCCTTTTACCCGAAGCAGTGAAAACTTTGATCAGCTGGAAAGTTTCAGTTTGGGTGGAAAACAATGCAGGGTCTAGTGCCTATGCATCAGATGAACTTTACAAAGAGGCTGGTGCAGAAATCCATCAACGTGCCGAAATTCTTCAACAATCAGATCTCCTTCTAGGAATTCAGGCAATAGCTGAGGACGAAATAGCTAAAATGAAACCATCGGGTGTCCTAATGGGACAACTCAATGCACTTTTCAATCCGGAACTGACCAACTATCTGGTCAAGGAAAAAAGAACTGCATTCAGTATGGAACTTGTCCCCAGAACAACCCGTGCCCAAGCGATGGATGTGCTTTCTTCCATGGCAACTGTGTCGGGATACAAGGCTGTCTTGATGGCGGCGGACCTGCTTCCCAGATTTTTTCCGATGTTTATGACAGCGGCGGGCAGTATTACCCCATCCCGTGTTTTGATCCTTGGGGCAGGAGTTGCAGGCCTTCAGGCCATTGCCACTGCCAGAAGATTGGGGGCTTCTGTATTTGCATTCGATGTGCGACAAGCGGCCAAAGAAGAGGTACTCTCTCTTGGAGCCAAATTCGTGGATGTAGAAGGCGCTACAGAAGACAAAGGTGCAGGAGGATATGCAGTCGAACAGTCAGCTGAATACCTTCAAAAACAAAAGGACACCATCCATGAACATGCCATGAAGGCGGATGTAATCATCACTACTGCACAAATACCCGGAAGGAAAGCACCACAATTGGTGGAAGAAAGGACTGTAAGGGCCATGAAACCTGGTTCGGTCATTATTGACTTAGCAGCATCTTCGGGTGGAAATTGTGCATTGTCCCAACCCGATCAGACCGTAGAGGTCAATGGGGTCAGGATTGTAGGTGTAGGCAACTTAGCAGCCAATATGCCTCAGGATGCCAGTAAAATGTATGGAAAAAATTATCTGAATTTTTTAAAACTGATCATAAAAGACGGAAACTTAAATCTGAATTTCGAAGACGACATTGTGGCGGGCACTTGCGTGTGTCATGATGGAAAGCCCGTCAATTCCAGAATCGTTCAAATGTTAAACAATTAATCATGGAATCAATATTGGAATACATAGGTAATAACATGGAAATGATTTATTTCCTTGTTTTGGCCATTTTATTAGGGGTGGAAGTGATTTCCAATGTCCCTGCCATTTTGCATACCCCATTGATGTCAGGTGCCAATGCCATTCATGGTGTGGTGGTAGTCGGAGCAATTATCGTCATGCTTCAGGCTTCTCCTGACAATTATTTGGCCCTCTCTGTTGGGTTTTTGGCGGTTGTTGTAGGTATGCTCAATGTTATAGGCGGTTTTGTAGTCACAGACCGGATGTTGGAAATGTTCAAGAAAAAACCCAAGAAATCATGATAAGTCTGAATATCCTTGAAATCACCTATCTGATTGCGTCTATCACATTTATACTGGGATTGAAAATGCTCAGTCACCCTGATACTGCACGAAAAGGAAATCTAATCGCTGCTGCAGGTATGTTGATAGCCATTGTGGCCACACTTACTTTATACCAGGAATTTGATTCCGGAAAAGGTCTGAATTACGGTTTGATATTTTTGGGTCTCGCTGTGGGAACCGGTATCGGTACCGTGATGGCCAAAAAGGTTCAGATGACTTCTATGCCTCAAATGGTATCCTTCTTCAATGGAATGGGTGGTGCCTGCGCCGCATTGATAGCCATCATAGAGTTCCAACACCATCAGCATGCAACTGTATCAGGATTTGACGGTGAACTGTTGGTTATGCTTTTGGGACTTCTTATCGGTTCAGTTTCCTTCTCAGGTTCCATGATTGCCTACGGTAAATTAGAGGGAAAAATCAAAGACAAAGTCCTTCCGATGAATCAGGCGATCAATATGTTTTTATTGGCGGTGATCATTGTGCTGATTGGAATCCAAATGTTCAATGGCTCTGATCCATTGTTTTTTTACGGTCTTCTTGCAATTGCCCTTATTTATGGAATCTTGTTTGTGATGCCCATTGGTGGTGCGGATATGCCAGTAGTAATCTCCTTGCTAAACTCATTTACCGGTATGGCTGCCGCTTTTGGTGGATTCCTTTATGGCAACAAAGCCATGCTGACCGGAGGTATTCTGGTAGGTTCAGCGGGCACTATCCTGACCATTTTGATGTGCAATGCCATGAACCGATCCTTGACCAACGTGCTTTTAGGTGCTTTTGGTGCAGGTTCTGCGGGAGCAGCCAAAACCGGAAGCGGAGATCAAACCGTCAGGGAAATCAGTATTTCGGACACAGCGGTTTTGCTTTCTTATTCTCAAAGTGTAGTGATAGTACCGGGTTATGGTTTGGCCGTAGCACAAGCTCAGCATGTCTGCCATGAACTGGAAAAACTTCTGGAAGAAAAGGGCGTGGAAGTAAGTTATGCCATTCACCCAGTCGCGGGTAGGATGCCTGGTCATATGAACGTTTTATTAGCTGAAGCTGATGTTCCTTACGAAAGATTGCAGGAAATGGAAGAAATCAACCCTAGATTGGCCAATACGGATGTAGTGGTTGTGATAGGCGCCAATGATGTGGTCAATCCCGCAGCCAAAAATGATCCCTCCTCTCCTATTTATGGAATGCCCATATTGGACGTGGATTTGGCCAAAAATGTCATTATTCTTAAAAGAGGTATGGCAGCAGGTTACGCCGGCATTGAGAACGAACTATTCTTCTACCCCAAAACAAGAATGCTTTTTGGTGATGCCAAGGAGTCCTTGCAGAAGTTGGCGGCAGAGGTAAAAGAAGTTTAGTAAATAATCTTCAAAAAAAATCCCGGTGGTACGACCGGGATTTTTTTATCAAACAAGAAAAATGTGGTCTGCCACTTGAAGAAATCAAACCAAACTCATTCAATTTTTCCAGTTATCTGATTTTCCGTCAATTGGAATGTTTTCCATCATTTGCGGATATGCCTCAATCTCTTCCAGTTTGATAAGTTTGTCATCTTCAAAGGTTGCCAATACATAAAATCGCTCTCCCCTATTGACTCTGTATGTCTTTAAATTTCCATCAATCCCACTGAGTACAGCCTCTTTGTTTTGTCTTAAAAACTTTTTTTCAGACATTCCTTGGGAAAATTCCGGGTTGGGACCAAATACGGAACAAGAACCCAATAAAAACACTGTTGAGACTAAAATTAGTAGTTTTTTCATAATAATATTTCAATTTATATATAGAAATATGCAAAAACACTGCCAACCTTTATATTCTGTTTTAAAGCATTTTAACATTTATTTACTCTAATATCACATTTAGGATTTGCAATGGATGATTTTTGATATACCTTTGTGACCTAGCGGCACGACCAGCTCCTGCTAAATCCCCCAGGTCCGGAAGGAAGCAAGGGTAGGCGGTCGTAGCGGTGCGATGCCGCTTCTTTTTTTTAAATTCCATCTGATTTTTAACAATCAATTTTAACGTTTGTATTGCCGTCCTATTAATTTTCTAATTATTTTAATCTCTGGCGAAGAAGAAGTATTGATAATTTTCCAATTTTAAAGTCTTCCAATTCCCCTTTATTCATTTAACTTTGCCAGCATCTTAAATTCTAAATCCTAAAAAATGAAATTCTTCATCGATACCGCCAATCTCAGTGAAATAAAAGAAGCCTATGAATTAGGCGTATTGGACGGAGTGACTACCAATCCCTCTTTGATGGCCAAAGAAGGCATCAGTGGTGACGAAAATGTTAGAGCACATTACAAAGCTATCTGTGATATTGTCGATGACAATGTGAGTGCTGAAGTTATTGCTACAGATTTTGAAGGCATGATCCGGGAAGGAAAAGAATTGGCCAAAATCGATAATAAAATTGTAGTAAAGGTTCCTATGACCAAAGATGGCGTCAAAGCCATTAAATATTTCAGCAACGAGGGAATCAGGACTAATTGTACTTTGGTATTTTCTGCAGGTCAAGCCATCCTTGCTGCCAAAGCCGGTGCAAGTTATGTTTCTCCGTTTATCGGAAGATTGGATGACATTTCTTTTGATGGGCTAGAACTTATTGATCAAATAGTCGGTATATATCAGACCTATGGCTTTGCTACCCAAGTATTGGCTGCCTCTGTAAGACATTCCATGCATTTAATCAAATGTGCTGAAATGGGTGCTGATGTCGTTACCTGTCCCTTGAAAGTGATTACAGGATTGCTCAAACATCCATTGACAGACTCAGGGTTGGCACAATTCCTCGCTGACCATGCCAAAGCAGCAGGGAAATAAAAACAAACTTCTCGGTTCTTCATTTGTTTAAGTACCTAATCTTCTAATTTATTAAACCCTTTTTCCAATGTATATAATCAAAGTAAAAGGAAAAGCCAAAATACCGGATTACATTCAAATTAGAGATGAAAATTTTGTCCTTGTAGCATATTTTAGGGCAGATAGGCCTATGAAGAATATTGAGAAATTTGGTTTGGAAGGTAAGGAAGAAGCCTTGGCGGCCTTGATTAATGATCTGCCTTTTGGAAAACTTCAAAAACTCGAATTATAGATAATGATTGGAGGAGAAGCAATAATTAAAATTACCGACGCCTGCATTTTTCAGGGGTTGACTGCCGTATTACAGGATGTGACTTTCACGATTGATAAGGATGAGTTTGTGTTTTTGATAGGTAGAACGGGTAGTGGAAAAAGCTCACTTTTGAAAACAATGTATGCAGATCTTCCCTTTAAAATGGGTCAGGGTGAAATAGTGGGTTATCAGCTAGAAAAACTTAAAAAGAAAGATGTTCCCTACCTGAGAAGGAAACTCGGTATTGTTTTTCAGGATTTTCAGCTTTTCCCTGACAGGACTGTTGCGGAAAATCTGTTTTTCGTGATGAAAGCAACAGGTTGGAAAGACAAAGCAAAAATGAAAAACAGAATGATGGAAGTACTGCTTAAGGTGGGATTGGGAGACGCTGCAACGAAAATGCCCCATCAACTTTCGGGAGGTGAACAGCAAAGAGTGGTTATCGCAAGGGCATTGATCAATCAACCTTCTATATTACTTGCTGACGAACCCACCGGAAACCTGGATCCTGATGTAGCAGATGGTATTTTCAAACTTTTTCAGGAAATCAATAATGAAGGAACCGCAATTCTGATGGCTACACATAATCACGATCTTTTGAGAAAATATCCTTACCGGGTACTCAAATGTGAAAGAGGCCAACTTCTCGATAGTAAAACATCAGATATAACAATCAACACTTCTTTCTGATTTGATTTTTTTCACTAAGAATTTAGAATTTTTAGAACAATTTCTTGTGCTAAAACATTATAATACTAAATTTGGTTTACATTCAATATGTTGCAATTTATGGAAAGATTAAAAATCAGATCAAGGATAATATTAAGCTTGATTGTAATATTATCGGTTTTTTCTTCTTGTAAAGACGAAGAGGAAACTACCCCACCGGCAAATAATAAACCAGATCCTGAATTGGCAAAAAATATTGCCATAAACAATTGGATCAAAGCCGTAATGGAAGAAGCTTATTTTTGGTTAGAGGATATGAAAACCCCAATTGCCAATACAGCAAGACCAGAAAGCTACTTTGAGTCATTCTTATTTAAACCTACTGATCGATTTTCAGCAATATATCCAAATTACCAAGAGTTAATCAGTAGTTTATCCGGAGTATCTACAGAATCGGGTTATGAAATCTCATTATTGAGAGAAAGTGAAAGTAATGAAAACGTAATCGCCCTTATCACCTATGTGAAAAAGGGAAGTCCCGCAGCCAGCAACGACCTGAGAAGAGGGGATCTTATAAGCCAGATTAATGGCAGCACAATGACATTGAACAATTATCAAAGTTTACTCCGTGAAAGGTCAAATCAGCATTCAGTTACCTTTAGAAGGCCAGATGAAGCAGGTCAATTTGGGGCACCTCAAACGGTAACTTTAGCCGCCATTCAAATAGAGGAAAATCCCAACTTCCTTGACTCCATATATGTCATTGACAACCAGAAAATCGGCTATGTAGTTTACCATTTTTTCGCGCCTGGGGTAAACAATCCTACAACAAACCAAATGGATACCCGGTACGACGCTGAAATGGATGAAATTTTCGCAAAGTTTAAAGCTGAAAATATCAATCAATTGATTATTGATTTTAGATATAATGGCGGTGGTTATGTTTCAAGTGCTGTAAATCTGGCGAGTTTAATTGTTCCTAATTTTAATTCAGATAAAATTTTCTCCAAGACAAAATATAATAGTTTTCTCTCAAGGTTCCCCACTTTTCAAAATATCCAAACAAAGTTTAAAGAGAAATCTGAAAATATAGGAAACCAACTTGCAGATGGTAAGATTTATATCTTGACAAGTTCAAGAACAGCCTCAGCAAGTGAATTAATTATCAATGGTTTAAAGCCTTATTTGAATGTAGTGATAATTGGTGCAAAAACTACAGGAAAAAATGTAGGTTCGGTAGCATTGGAAGATGAAGATAATCCAGACAATAATTATGGCCTTCTTCCAATAGTCACTAAGAGTTTCAACAGCTTAGATCAGTCTGATTATGGTGATGGATTTATTCCTGACGAGGAGATCAGCGAATTTCAATTCTTTCCATGGAGAGATTTCGGAGACGTTAGAGATCCTTTATTAAAATCTGCACTGGATAAAATCACCGGTACATCGACCCCAGGTGCCAGGTTAAAACTTGAAGATAGGATTATGATTGGATCTTCACTTGATTCAAAAATAAGAAGTGGAGTGATGCTAGAGGATAATTCAAATTTCAAAAATTATAGGGAAAAATAGTATGAAGCCCTTAAACGTCTAATTTTAACCCTGATATTGAAAAAGTATCAGGGTTAATTTTTTAAAGCTTAAACAAGAATTTAGCTTGGTAAAATCACAGGATATTCCACATCCAAATAAATGCTTGAACAATACCTGTCATTTTGTCCGTATTTTCTTAAATTCGCAGCGCGATAGTTTATTTTAAAATGGAAAACTTGATTAAAGACATAGATATTATATCTCCCAAGGTAGCTCAGGCCTGTGATTTCAAAACCACTGAGGATGAAAATACCGGGAAAGCAAAAAAACTTTATATAGAATCCTATGGATGTCAGATGAATTTTTCAGATTCTGAAATCGTAGCATCCATTATGAAGGATAATGGTTTTGACACTACATCAGATTTTGAACAGGCGGATGTGATTTTTCTGAATACCTGTTCCATCAGAGAAAAAGCCGAACAGACTGTCCGAAAGAGACTCAGCCAATTTAATTCACTTAAAAAGTCCAAACCTGAATTAACCATTGGGGTATTGGGATGTATGGCTGAACGATTGAAAGAAAAATTATTGGAGGAAGAGAAAATAGTAGATGTTGTGGTAGGACCGGATGCTTACAGAGATCTTCCAAATTTGGTTTCATCCGCTGAAGATGGGCATAAGGGCGTCAATACCTTTCTTTCCCGTGAAGAAACCTACGCTGACATTGCCCCTGTAAGACTCAATTCAAATGGGGTAAGTGCCTTTATTTCCATCATGAGAGGGTGTGACAACATGTGTTCTTTCTGTGTTGTCCCTTTCACAAGAGGAAGAGAAAGAAGTAGAGATCCTTATTCCATAGTACAGGAAGCCCAAGACCTTTTTGAAAAAGGATATAAAGAAGTCACGCTTTTGGGTCAGAATGTGGACAGTTACAAATGGTCACCCGAAGAAAACAACAAAGCAAGACTGAACAAAAAAGAGGAAGAGGTATCTGCTGTCATCAATTTTGCTCATCTGCTTGAAATGGTAGCAAAAGTCAGCCCAAAGCTACGGGTGAGGTTCTCCACTTCTCATCCAAAAGACATCACGGACGAAGTTTTGCATACCATGAAGAGATATGACAACATTTGCAAATACATACATCTTCCGGTACAAAGCGGTAATTCAAGGGTATTGGAGTTGATGAATCGTACCTACGATAGGGAATGGTATTTGGAGAGGGTTTCCAAAATCAGGGAGATATTGGGTGATGAATGCGGAATATCTTCAGACATGATAGCTGGTTTCTGTACAGAAACTGAAGCAGAACATCAAGATACTCTAACTTTGATGGACATTGTCAAGTACGATTTTTCTTATATGTTTTTCTATTCTGAGCGGCCGGGAACTCTAGCTGCCAAGAAATTCGAGGATGATATTCCACTTGAAACCAAAAAAAGAAGATTGGCAGAAATCATCGATAAACAAAATGCCATTTCCTTGGAAAGGAATAAACTTGATCTGGGAAAAATCCAGGAAATTCTTATAGAGGGCACTTCAAAAAGATCTGAATTACAGCTCAGAGGTAGAAATTCCGCCAATAAAGTGGTCATCATTCCTAACAATCAATATCAAAAAGGCGACTATGTAAAGGTAAAAATTACCGAATGTTCCCCTGCAACTTTATTCGGAGAAGTAATTTCTTGAAAACCCCCAGACACTGATGATTACACCCCAGGAAATTCAAAGCGTTAAACAAAGGTTTGCCATTATTGGAAATAGTCCTTTATTAAATCACGCCATTCAGGTCGCGATGCAGGCTGCCCCTACCGAAATGACGGTATTGATCACAGGAGAAAGTGGAAGCGGCAAGGAATCTTTTTCCAAAATCATTCATTCCCTGAGCTTAAGGAAGCATGGAAAATTTATCGCTATCAACTGTGGGGCTATACCGGAAGGAACTATCGACTCAGAATTATTTGGACATGAAAAAGGATCCTTTACCGGTGCCCATGAAGCCAGAAAAGGTTATTTCGAGGTGACGGATGGCGGGTCTATCTTTTTAGATGAAATTGGAGAAATGCCCTTGGGAACCCAAGCGAGGTTATTAAGGGTATTGGAAAACGGGGAATTTATCAAAGTAGGCTCTTCAAAAGTACTTAAAACCAATGTCAGGGTCATTGCAGCTACAAATGTCAATCTGATCAAAGCAGTAGAAAAAGGTGAATTCAGAGAAGACCTTTATTACAGGTTGAATACTGTGCCGATTTATGTTCCTCCTTTGAGAGAAAGAGGAGAGGATGTGGTATTGCTCTTCAGAAAATTTACTACTGATTTTTCAGAAAAATATAAAATCAAACCCATCAGTTTGGATAGTGATGCGAAGAAATTGTTGATGAAATTCCCGTTCCCGGGTAATATCCGACAACTTAAGAATATCGCTGAACAAATCTCACTTTTGGAGCATGAAAGAGAAATAGACGCTGCTACACTGGCCCGCTACCTTCCTGCAGAACAGGTCCGGTTACCGGCATTAATGGCCAATTCGGGCGGAAGTCAGGATTTCACTGATTTTTCGGAAAGGGAAATTCTATATAAAGTTCTTTTTGACATGAAAAAAGATATGAATGACCTGAAAAAGCTGGTATTGGAAACCTATCAATCAGGTGGCCTGAGTTCAAATATTATGAACAAACATCAGGATTTGTTTGAGGATATAGATTCTTCCAAGTCTTATGAAGATTCAAAACCTGTCAGCCAATCTTCCAATTTACCTCTTGTTTTGGAAAAACAGCATCAAAAGGAACAAATAGAAGACTATGATGACGAGTCCATAGAGGATATCATTCATGAGGAGGATGACAGCTCGCTTTCACTTGAGAAAAAGGAAAAGGAAATGATCATCAGGGCACTTAGAAAGCATAATAATAAAAGAAAATATGCGGCAAGCGACCTTGGAATCTCCGAAAGAACGTTATATAGGAAAATCAAACAATATGACATTGAGTAAGCGTAAAATAACAAACTTGATCAGTTGGGGTTTATTTTTAATATTGCTACAAGCCTGTGCCGTCAGCTATAGTTTTACAGGCACCAATCTCAATTACGAGTTGACCAAATCATTTTCGGTCGAAAATTTCTTCAATGATTCCGGCGGGGGTCCTGCAAATATGGAGCAGCTCTTCACTGAATCACTTAAAGAATTCTATCAGCGGAATACCCAGCTGGAGTTGGTCAGAAATAACGGAGACTTACAGTTTTCGGGGTCAATCAACCGTTATGCAATTACCCCACAGGCCACAGTTTCAAGTCAGGACCCAAACCTACCGGATCGGGCCGGACAGATGAGATTGACTATTTCAGTTGAAGTGGATTATGTCAATACCGTAGTCGAAGAGGAAAGCTTAAAAAGGAATTTTTCTTTTTTTAAGGATTACGACCCCAGGACTACTTCCATATTACAGGTGGAAAGTCAATTGATAGAGGAGATTTTTGACCAGATACTTCAGGACATCTTTTCTGCCACTGTGGCAAATTGGTAAATTTGATTAAATTGGGACAGATTCAAGGAAAGAGAAGTGAATACGCAACAGCTCATAGGAATAATCAGAAAAGGAAGTCAGCTCCAGAAGGATGATATTACCCATCTTATCAAATGGCATGAGACTTTCCCCTATTTTCAAATCCCTAAGGTATTATTGGCAAAATTTGAATTTGAAAAGACCAATGGGGAATCTAAAGAACTCCTACATTGGTCAGCAGTAACAAGCCCTGACAGGTCTTGGCTCAAAATGATGATTCAGTCAGATACCCCTTTCAGATTTCTGCAAAGTAAACTCGATGACAATTTGGAGAGTTTATTGTCATCCAGAACATCGAATTTAAAATCCATAGCGTTGGATGATTTTGAAAAATCACTGATTCCTGAACCTACCAAAGATACCAATCCCCAAGAAAGAGCGGAAATATTAAAGAAGCTTGGCGAAGACCTGCACAAAAAGAAAGTAAGATTTGCTGAAACTCCCAAGAAAAAGCCTGATGTACCAAAAAAACCCAAAAGACGAAAGTCAAAGGATGATTTGCTTGAGACAATCAAATTGAAGGAGAAAAAAGAAATCCTTGATGAAAAAAAGAAAAAGCAGATTGATATAATCAAAGCCTTCAGTAAAAAAGAAATAAAACTAGCTACCCTTAGGGAAATTGAGGATTTTCAGAAACAGGATGACTTATCAGAAAAAAGCACCCATCTCCATCCTACCCTATTGTCGGAATCTTATGCCAAATTATTGGTCAAGCAGGGTAAAAAACAAAAAGCCAAAGAAATTTATCAAAAATTAATGGTGAAATTTCCGGATAAAAACACTTACTTTGCGGACTTAATCAAAAATCTGAATTTATAAATTCATCAAAATGTTCACCTTTCTTATCAGCGTTATTGTCATATTAGCCGTGTTGTTGATTTTGGTTATCCTTGCCCAGGACTCTAAAGGTGGTGTAGGTGCCGCTTTTGGAGGAAGTGCTTCCCAAATCATGGGAGTAACCAAAACAGGAAATATCCTTGAAAAAGCAACATGGGTGCTTTCAATTGCCATATTGGTTTTATCTCTTTCCTCTTCGGCATTTTATTCTACTTCTGAAGTTGATCAGATCAATTCTCCCAATATTGAAAGTGCAAAGAAGCAGGTTTTGACTCCTTCATTCGGTGATAGTGAAAGCCTACTACCTATAGATACAACAGGTAGTGTTAATGAAAACCCCGATGATGAAAATCAATAAAAATATTTAAGCCCGGCAAAACCGGGCTTTTTTTGATTCTTTTTATTTCAGTACGGGTTAATTTTTTTTCATTCCTTCGATTTATTCCACTTTTTTGAGCAGCAGTCTTTTGCTTATCGGTAAAAAACTTTCCTCCAAAGGAATTTTATGTTGGCATTGAATGCTGTATGTGGCGGGATTGGGAAGTTCTTTATAAGTTCTGATTAAATCCATCTTGATTTGTTCAAAAGAGTTGACGATTGACCTTCTGACACTTTTGATCAATTGCATCATGATGCCTTTGAAAGTATCTATACTGTTTTGGAACAAGTTGACCTTATAGCGGTAGATAAAAATATCCTTGGAATTGTCAAAAGAAAGCAGTGCATATCCTTCTTTCTGGTATAATGGAGAAATCCCTATAGGTTCTATCAACATTTCTTTTTCGAGAAAATCATAAATATTTTTCCCGTCTTCTATATAGCTTTTAAGTTGAGGAAGAGAAAAAGAAATGATATCCTCAAGTTGCTTCATCATTTCATCATCAATAAACAAGGGCTTGTAATTCATTTTCATTTCACTCCAATTTGGTCCCTGCAACAATTTGGGAAATGAAGCTTTAATCCCTTCTTTGTTTTCCTCAAAACTTTTCAGTTTGGAATAATGATGGATCAGGTCTGCCAAAGGAGGATAAAGTTTCACCTCTTTAAACTGCGAATCTACATGATTCAAATAAGCCAACAGAAGGTATTTTTTATATTCAAAGTCTATCCAACCTTCCGTAATCCAGTTTTCTGATAAATTTTTCATATGTGCATACTTTGACAAAATGTAAGAAAAACTGTCATCAAAAAAAAGTCTCAGAGAAAAATTGACAGGGATTTAATGCGATTTTTGATTTCAAACTGTCATAAGTGAACGAACAGACCGACTATATGTCAGCATAATCGAGATAAGATGATTTGGCATAAGAAATGATAATGAGGGGTTATTAGATTTTGTAAATAAACTTTAAAAATTCAATAATTATGTCAAAAGTAAACATCAAACCTCTTGCAGACAGAGTTCTGGTAGAACCTGCTGCAGCTGAAGAGAAAACCGCATCAGGCCTTTTTATTCCTGATACTGCCAAAGAAAAGCCCCAGAAAGGCACAGTAATCGCAGTAGGAGGCGGAAAAAAGGATGAGCCCTTGACTGTAAAAGTAGGTGACACAGTGCTTTACGGCAAATATGCCGGAACTGAACTCTCAGTAGAAGGACAGGATTTCCTCATTATGAGAGAATCTGACATCTTCGCTATCCTTTAATCATCTATTTCAAACTATCAAAAACCTAAAAAAACAAAAAAATGGCTAAAGAACTGTTTTTCGACACCAATGCAAGAGACAGACTGAAAAGAGGCGTTGACGCTCTTGCTGACGCAGTGAAAGTGACTCTTGGACCTAAGGGTCGAAATGTTATTATTGACAAAAAATTCGGCGCACCTACCATCACAAAAGATGGGGTTACCGTAGCAAAAGAAATTGAATTGGCTGAGCCTATTGAGAATATGGGAGCTCAGTTGGTAAAAGAAGTCGCTTCTAAAACCGCAGATAATGCCGGTGACGGAACGACTACTGCAACTGTTTTGACTCAGGCAATATTCAATGCCGGAATCAAAAACGTAGCAGCCGGTGCAAATCCAATGGACCTCAAAAGAGGTATTGATAAGGCTGTAAAAGCAGTTGTAGCCCAATTGAGAGAAAATTCCAAAGCTATTTCTACCAGCAAAGAAATCCAGCAAGTAGCAACTGTTTCTGCCAACAATGACGAGGAAATCGGTAAAATGATTGCCGATGCTATGGAGAAAGTAGGTAAAGACGGTGTAATTACTGTTGAGGAAGCAAAAGGAACAGAAACTGAAGTGAGAACTGTAGAAGGTATGCAGTTTGACAGAGGTTATTTGTCTCCATACTTTGTCACCAATACGGAAAAAATGGAAGTTGAATTGGAAAGACCATATATCTTGATCTATGACAAGAAAATTTCTTCCATGAAAGAATTGCTTCCTGTATTGGAGCCTGTTGCGCAGTCGGGAAGACCATTGTTGATCATCTCAGAAGATGTTGACGGTGAAGCATTGGCTACCTTGGTTGTAAACAAAATCAGAGGAGCATTGAAAGTAGCTGCTGTAAAAGCGCCTGGATTCGGTGACCGTAGAAAAGCCATGTTGGAGGATATCGCTATCCTGACAGGTGGTACTGTGATCTCTGAAGAAAGAGGTTACAAACTTGAAAATGCAACTTTAGATTACCTTGGTACTGCTGAAAAAATCAACATTGACAAGGACAATACTACTATTGTAAACGGTGCCGGAGATTCTGCTGCAATTCAGGCAAGAATCGGAGAAATCAAAGCTCAGGTTGAAAAAACAACCTCTGATTATGATAGGGAAAAACTTCAGGAAAGACTTGCAAAATTATCTGGTGGTGTTGCCATCCTTTATATTGGTGCAGCTACTGAAGTTGAGATGAAAGAGAAAAAAGATAGAGTCGATGATGCATTGCATGCGACCAGAGCAGCTGTTCAGGAAGGTGTTGTCGTCGGAGGTGGTGTTGCCTTGGTAAGAGCCTCTTCTGCGTTGGAAAAGGTGAAAGGTGAAAATGAAGATGAGATCACTGGTGTCAATATCATTAGAATCGCTCTTGAATCTCCTTTGAGAACAATTGTTGAAAATGCAGGCGGAGAAGGATCTGTTATTATCAACAAAATCAAAGAAAATAAAGGTAATTTTGGATACAATGCGAGGACAGATGTTTTCGAAGATCTGTTTGAAGCAGGTGTTATAGATCCAACAAAAGTTACCAGATTGGCACTTGAAAATGCTGCTTCTATTGCCGCGTTGTTGCTTACCACAGAGTGTGTGGTAGCTGATGTGAAAGAAGAATCATCGGCAATGCCTCCAATGGGTGGCGGTGGAATGGGTGGCATGATGTAATCATCAAATATTCCATTTTAAAAGAGGGGCTCCAAAAAAGCCCCTCTTTTTATTTTATGTGGGCAATTTGAAAAGTAGCTATTTTAAAAGTTATTAAAAGTTTTAAAATAGAGTAAGTATATTTGAATCTGAATTATATAATTTAAATTAATAATACTATCTCGTACTTGATGAATTCTTTCCATTCCATTATTTTGGTAGATGATGACCCAATCAATAATCTAATCAACAGAAGGTTAATTACGAGATTGAATATTTCTCCCATAGTAGAGGAATTTTTAGAAGCTGAAAAAGCAATTGAAAAATTAAGGCGGCTGGATAAAAGTTTAAACACATTAATATTCTTGGATATCAATATGCCGGTTATGAATGGTTGGGATTTTTTGAATCATTATATTTTGGAGTTCAGTGAAAGAAACGACAAGATCGTAGTTTTGTCCAGTTCTATTGATTTTCAAGACCGACAAAGAGCCTCTGAATACAAATGTGTATTTGGTTTCATTGAAAAGCCGCTTACACCTGAAAAAATAAAAAGCATTTTGTAAATGGATACGAACAAGTCTTCGGCGCAGCCTGTAAGTTTAGAGCTATATTCTTTTGGTGAGAATTTTTTTGAGAAGCATCATCTAAGCTCCACTGAGGAAATAAAGCCCTTTATGGATTCTGAAAAAAAATTCTGGCTGAATGTCTGTGATTTGAAAAATGCTAAACTATTAAATGAAATTGCTGATATTTTTGACATCCATATCCTTGCAATAGAGGACATAAAAAACAACCAACAAAGACCTAAATTGGAGGAATTTGACCATTTCATTTTTTTGGTTTCAAAGATGATCTATACCAAAAAAGACATTACAGCTTTGGAAATAGAACAGGTCAGCTTTGTATTTGGCAAAAACTTTATCATCTCATTTCAGGAAAACACCTATGACATCTTTGATCCGATCAGGTTGAGGTTGGAAAATCCCCATGGAAGAATGAGGAAAATGGGGACGGATTATTTTACTTATACTTTGTTGGATGCCATCATAGATCAATATTATGTGATTCTTGAAATGATGGACAACACAATTGAAGAAATAGAGGATGAAATCACCAATGATTCTCAAAAAATAAAATTGAGTGATATCTATCTTAAAAGAAAAGCCCTTCAGGAAATCAAAAAAATTATCTGGCCCACAAGGGAAATGATCGCTGCTTGGAGAAAATCAGAAAGTCCCTTTATTAAGAAGAGAACTGCTCCTTTCATCAATGATGTGTATGAACACACCGTTGAAATCATGGAAAATTTGGAAATGCAAAGAGAGTCAATAACAACGTTGGTAGAGATTTTTATGTCAAATATAAGCCTCAAACAAAATGAAGTGATGAAAACTTTAACCATCATTGCTACTATTTTTATCCCACTTACTTTTATTGCGGGAGTATATGGTATGAACTTTGAATTTATGCCCGAACTTCAATGGAAGTATGGGTACATTTTGATTTGGTCATTATTCTTGATCTCAACATTGGCAATGATTCGGTACTTCAAGAAAAAACATTGGTTTTAATTTGATTAATACAATAAAGAATTGGGTTTTTATAAAGGCTGTTAAAATTTGATACACTTGACCAGGGAAATTTATTGAAGTCCCTTTTCAATCAAAAAGAATTTACTATTTTTTTATTTGATGAATTAAATAATAAATACACCTTAGTTTTTTTACCAATTTATATCATTATTTAAATATTTATTGGTAACTTTCAATATCAGATTGTAAATATTTCATTAAATATAATTAGTATTTTTCAAAATGATAAAATCTGTATTTAAAACTTAATTACCCATTTAAGCGATTTTCTATTCAATTAAATTACTTCTTCACCGATCACCCACGATGAAAAAGAATTCATTATTTCTATATCTGTTTTTAGCTATTTCTCATTTAAGTTTTTCCCAGACCTGGACTGGAAACTTAAGCAATAACTGGAACACCCCAGGTAATTGGACGCCAGCTACGGTTCCAGGACCGGGGAGTGATGTTATCATCGATAATGCCACAGCCCCCAATCAACCTTTTTTGCCTTCAGATATTACGGTAAGAGACTTATCCGTATCAGCAGGGGTACTTAACCTCAATGGATTTGAATTGAATGTCAGAGACTTGAACCTCACAGGGGGTTCTATCAGTAATGGTACTATAGAGACTTCCCGAAATATTCTGGAAATGCAGAATATGGTATTTGATGGAAACATGACCATAATTAAAAATGGCGGAGGAAATAATGATTTGACCGGAGGAAATGTATTTAATGGACCAACAATCATCACAAATTTAAATAACAGCCGGTTAAGACTGGCTGCCACTAATGGGGATACTTTCAATTCGACTGTGGTATTCAATAAAAATGGTGTAGGAAGTCTGGAAATCGCTTATAATGGAACCAATACATTTGAGGAAGAAGTAACCATCAATAATACTGTTGCAAACAATCAATTGAACATAGGACAAGGGGGAGGGACTTCTACGCTATCAAATGGGGGTTTAAATACCTCAGACTTCAACATTGGTGTTTTAATCATCAATAATTTGACCCAACTCAATACATTACCAAATGGTGTATTTAATCCTACTACGTTAACCATTTCAAATTCAACATTTTTAGGAGATTTTTCTGCCACTACAACAGGTGTCCTGACTTTAGCGGGATCAAATACCTTTGCTTCAAACAACCAGTTTATTTCTGGAAATCAGTTTGCCATACCTAATGGCGGAAATACCTTCAATAGTATTTCCGGGACTACAACTATAACAAGAAACGGTGGTGGAGCGGTAATATGGGGGCCAGGAAATTCATTTGGGGCTTTGACATTTACAGATAATGCTCCCAGCAACATGACTTGGGAAGGAAATAACACCTTTAACGGTAATGTTCTGATAACCAATAATTCCAATAACATATTCAGAATTGCAAACACACTGGGAGATGTTTTTGGTGGAACGGTACATTTTATAAACAATGGTACCAGCACCATGGATATTGCTTTCAACGGAAACACAACTTTTGCTGATCAAATTACTATTGATAACAATGGTGCTGGGAATATAAGGTTTGGCGGAACAGCCGCACAAACCGGAACTAGCGTACAAAGCAGTGGTGGAATCAACACCAATGACCTTACCAATGGGACTCTTACCATCAGGAGATTTACCCAGTTGGACAATATTGCAAATGGACCTTTCAACCCCTTGAATTTCGAGGTTGAAAACAGTTCATTTAATGGAGATTTTTCTATCACTACTATTGGGCAGACAACCTTCACGGGTGGCAGCAGTTTTGGAGGGAATAATTCATTTACTGCAACTGGAAATATTGTAATGGTCATTGGTGGAAATACTTTTAGTAATCCTGGTAATACCACTACAATGATACGAAACGGAGGAGGGAATGTCACTTGGGGTGGTGGCAACAGCACTGGTAATTTTATATTGGAAAACAATACTCCTGGAAACCTTGTGTGGCAAGGTGGCAATACTTTCAATGGAGATGTCATTATCACCAACAACAGCAATAACTTATTGAGGCTCGCTAATACAAACGGAGATGAATACCTTGGTACCAGTGTTTTTATTAATAATGGTACCAATACTTTGGATATAGGTCGAAGTGGCACCAACATTTATATGGACCAAATCACGATAAACAATATAAATGCGGGAGGAACCATAGGTTTTGGGTTGAATGGGGGAACCAATGAACTACAGAATGGTGCATTGACGACTACAAACTTTACTACGGGAAATTTGAATATTCGGAACTTCGATCAGCTTACAAACTTTGCCAACGGTCCGTTCGAACCAAATACCTTTACAGTAGGAAACAGTTCCTTTGAAGGAGATTTCACTGTGACCACATCAGGAGATATGAATTTACAGGCAGATGTCAGATTTGCATCCAACAACAATTTCACATCCAATGGACAACTCACCTTGGGTGGTAATTCGGAGTTCAGCACCAATGGGGGTACAAATAGCTATTTTGAAAAAAATGGCGGGGGAAACGTCAATTGGAATGGAGGAAATACTTTTGGAACCGTAGAGTTTGTCAAAAATGCTGCAAACTATATCCGGATGACCAACAATGGCATGGGAGATACCTTTACTTCAACTTCAGTTTTTTCAAATAACAATTCCGGTGAATTTGATATCGCCAGGAACGGAACAAATACTTTTGGTGATCAGATTGAAATAAATAACACAAATCCCAGCGGAAGTATTCGATTTGGTGCAGGAGGTGGCAACAGTACTCAAACCAATGGTAGTCTGATTACCTCAGGATTTAATACCGGAATTCTTACCGTTCAAAATTTCACTCAGAATCAGGATATACCTAATGGACCATTTTTACCTATCACCTTTACAGTAGGAAACAGTTCCTTTGAAGGAGATTTTTCAGTGACCACATCCGGCGACATGAATTTACAGGCAGATGTCAGATTTGCATCCAACAATAACTTCATATCCAATGGACAACTCACTTTGGGGGGCAATTCGGAGTTCAGTTCCAATGGGGGTACAAATAGCTATTTTGAAAAAAATGGCGGGGGAAACGTCAATTGGAATGGGGGAAATACTTTTGGAACAGTAGAGTTTGTCAAAAATGCCGCAAACTATATTAGGATGACCAATAATGGCATCGGAGATACCTTTACATCAACTTCAGTTTTTTCAAACAATAATTCAGGTGAATTTGACATAGCCAGAAATGGCTCAAATACCTTTGCATCTACAGTTACTATCAATAATTCGTCGACAGGAGGTTTCTATTTTGGCAGGAATGGCGGTACAAGCCTTTTATCTGTAGGAAGCCTTCAAACCACTGATTTCAATAGTGGTTTTCTTGAGATCAGAAACTTTTTCCAAAGCACAGCAACTCCAAATGGTAACTTTCAACCGGAAACATTTTTGTCCAATAATGTTTCATTTCAGGGAAATTTCTCAGTCAGCACTTCAAGTACCGGAGGAAACAGTTTGACATTCCAAAATAACAGTCGATTTGCCCGAACCAATTCATTTATATCTGCAGGTGCAATAGTGATGACAGGTGGTAATAGGTTCAGTACTGCAGCAGGAACAACCACCACAATGATTAAAAATGGTGGTACAGACAATGATTGGCAAGGTGGAAATATTTTTGGGAATTTCAATTTGACAAATAATGGAAATGGTAGAATCCGCCTAGCTAATTCCGTAGGAGGAGATGAATTCAGGGGAAATGTAATCTTCAACCAAAATGGTTCCGGATTATTGGAACCGGCAAGGAACAATACCAGCACTTTCTTGGGAAATATTTCTACGGTTGGTTCAGCCAGTCCTATTATCTTTGGAGCCGGAAATGGCGTAGTGGAAATAGTCGGGAATGCTGTACAGCAACTTCTGGGAGATAGTTTTAATGAACCTAGGATAAATAGACTTACAGTTAATACCACCGGCACTCTAGATGTTTTGGTACCATTTACGCTAGGTGTAAATATGACCCTGAATAATGGAATTGTTCAGAATGAGGAAAACATGATTACGTTTCTCCATAATTCATCCGTCACAGGAGGGTCCAATGCCAGCCATGTAGATGGAAGAATAAGAAAAATCGGAAATACTGCATTTACCTATCCTTTTGGAAATGGGGGATTTTATGCGCCATTGACCACTTCCAGTTTTGGAGGTGGGGGTTCAACCGCTTTCCATTTTACTGGAAGATTTTTCCATATCAACCCTGATTTGGTTCCTTATGACAGGGAAAGTAAAGAAAGCAGTATTGGGGTGGTCAATGAATGCGAATATTGGGAATTCGAAAGAACAAATGGCTCTGCAAATCCTTCTGTAACTTTATCCTGGTCCGATGACAGAACCTGTCCAATTGTGGATTTTGCTGAATTTATTGTGGTACAATGGAATGGATCTGAATGGATTGATTTGGGTCAGGCAGGGTTAGCCGGTGATGAAACTTCGGGTACAGTCCGGAATCAAACGGCAGTTTCCAATTGGTCCAATGATATTTTTACATTAGGACAGTCCTTCAGAATTTTACCAATCGAACTACTCTCCTTTTCTGCAACTCCAATCAGCGACAGGCAAATCAAGGTTTCATGGTCAACTGTATCCGAAAAAGATAATGCTTTTTTCACTATCATGAAGTCCTTTGATGGGCAAGATTGGTTTCCAATAGGTATAGTGGCGGGAGCAGGAAATTCAGACCTTATCCTGAATTACGAATTCATCGACGAAAATGCGGTTTTTGGAAGACAGTTTTACAGATTGACCCAAACAGATTTTGATGGTACTTCAGAGACTTTCAAAGCGGTGGGGGTGACTCTTAATGAGATCCAGGAAAAATTGGCGGTCAAAGTTTATCCCAACCCAACTCAAGGAAAAGTGAACATCTTATCAGAAAACCAAAATCTTGAAAATGCCAGCATTTCCATTTATAATGCTCAGGGTAGTTTAATCATCAGCTTACCAAACCAATCAGGAAGAATATTTGAAATTGACCTTAGTGGATTGGAAAAAGGAATTTATTTGATGAAAATTTACAGCAATTATCAAGTTGAAACCAAAAAAATAATCCTCCATTGATAACTTGTCAATGAAAAGAAAAAACCACCAACTCTTCCAAGGAAATATATTGTAGTGTTTTTTCATTACATGCCTCCAATATTACTTTTGGAGCACAACCTGCCCGATATGCTTCCATCCATCTACCGGCACAAAGGCACCATTTATCCCCTGCCTTCAAGCCTTGGAAAGACCACTCAGGTCTCGGAGTGATAAGGTCATTACCCATTTTGAAACTGAATTGTAGAAACTCATCCGTCATTACAGCACAAACCGTATGAGTTCCCAAATCATCAACTCCTGTCTCACAACATCCATTTCTGTAATATCCTGTCAAAGGTTCAGAACTGCAAACTATCAGTTCTTCTCCGAATACGTTACTTGCCATACACCAATTTATGCGAAAATATAATCCCTTAAATTAAAGAAAGGGTGTGTCAATAACAACCTAAAATATCCGAACTTTCTAGGTTATCAGTTCTGGATAAGTACTTTGATCCTGTTGAACAAAAAATCATAACATGATCAAATTAGATCATTTTTAGTATTTTTTTAATTATTGACCTAATATTGTGTCAATTTTATAATACGCAATGCTTCCGATTCACTGTGCAGTCATCAAGATAGGTTCAAATGTGGTTACTTCTGATTCAGGTCAACCTGATGAGGCCCGCATGAAGCATTTGGTAGGACAAGTTGCAATTCTGTTAAGAAAAGGAATTCAAGTATTGTTGGTAACCTCAGGGGCTGTGGCCTTTGGAAGACAGGAAATAGCTCTTCAGGAAAAAATGAATCCTGTTCTCAAAAAACAGATCTGGGCCTCTGCAGGTCAGATTGCCCTCATCCAAAAATACAAAAACCTTTTTGCAACGAATGGATACCAAGTAGCTCAAATCCTGGTTACCAAAGAAGATTTCAGGGATAGAAAACATTATCTGAATATGCGCAACTGTATCCTGGGCTTATTGTCCCAAGGAATTATACCCATCCTCAACGAGAATGATACTGTGGCTATTACAGAATTGATGTTTACTGACAACGATGAATTGGCGTCTCTAACGGCAGCCATGGTCAACGCAGATACTTTAATCCTGATGACCAATGTAGATGGGGTTTATGACGGGCCTCCCTCCGACCCTGATTCTAAATTGATTCCTGTTATCGGACATAAAATGCCGGAACTTGGTTCTATGATAAGCCCTACCAAATCCTCATTTGGAAGAGGTGGAATGTTGACCAAGCTTACCATGGCCAGAAAGTCTGCTGATCTAGGAATTCAGGTAATCATAGGCAACGGCAAAAAAGATTATATTCTTCAAGGGATTTTAGAGGAAAACGTTCCATTTACCTATTTTGAACCAAAGCCCTCCAAACAAAGTCAAAAAAAATGGCTGGCTCATGGCGAACAATATTATAAAGGTGAAGTGGTGATCAATGACGGTGCAAAATCAGCTTTGGCTTCCGAAAAAATCATCAGTCTCCTTCCCATAGGAATCGGCTCAATCTCAGGAGAATTTTCAAAAGGAGATATCATCCGGATCATTGGTGAAAATGGCGAGAAAATCGGCTTGGGAAAATCAGAATATAATTCCGCAACAGCTTTACAGGTATTGGGGAAAAAGAACCAAAAGCCTTTTATCCATTATGACTACCTCTACTTATTCCAACATGACTGATTACAAGTATATTTTCCAATCCGTCAAATCCGCGACAAGAAATTTACCTTTACTAACAGAAAGGGAAATTATCCAAACGCTCCAATCACTTAGGGAAATTTCACTCAATAGCATAGATTTTATTTTGCAGGCAAACCTTCAGGATTTGGCCAAGATGGATCACAATGATCCGAAATATGACCGTCTTTTACTTTCTGAAGAAAGAATAAAAAATATCTGTAATGAAATTGCACAGGTTGAATCATTGCCCTCTCCTTTGAACAGGATTTTGGAAAGCAAAATTTTAGAAAATGGTCTTGAACTTCAAAAAATCTCCGTTCCCATAAGCGTATTGGGAATTATTTATGAGGCAAGGCCAAATGTTACCTTTGATGTATTTAGCCTGGCACTTAAATCGGGCAACGGCCTCGTACTGAAAGGCAGTGCTGATGCTGAGCATTCAAACATGGCGATCATTTCTCTGATACATCAAGCGCTCGAATTGAATAATATTCCAAAAGATGCCTATCAACTTTTACCTGTGGAAAGGGAAGCTACAAAAGCACTTTTGGAAGCCGTGGGTTTGGTGGATATTATCATTCCCCGTGGAAGTCAAGGGCTGATTGATTTCGTGAGGCAAAATGCCAAAGTACCTGTAATTGAAACCGGGGCCGGAATTGTGCATACTTTTTTTGATGAAACAGGTGACCTAACCAAAGGAAAAGCCATTATACATAATGCCAAAACAAGACGGCCAAGTGTATGCAATAGTCTGGATTGTTTGATCATTCATGAGAGCAGAATCAATGAACTTCCAGAACTCTTAAAACCGGTCTTGGATTCAGGAGTGAGGATATTTGCCGATGAAAAGTCATATGCAACGCTTGAAGGAAAACATGCAGTTGAAAAAGCAAAAAACGAACATTTTGGGATGGAATTTTTATCACTTCAAATGTCCATCAAGACTGTATCGGACTTAGATGAGGCATTAAACCATATTTCTAAATACAGTTCCAGGCACAGTGAAGCCATCATTTCCGAGAATCAGGCCAACATCGACAAATTTCTGAAGATGGTCGACGCGGCAGCAGTATATGCAAATGCCTCCACTGCTTTTACTGATGGCAACCAATTTGGCATGGGAGCGGAGATCGGAATCAGCACACAGAAACTTCATGCAAGAGGTCCTATGGCCTTAAATGAGCTTACAAGCTATAAATGGATCATAAAAGGAAACGGACAGATTAGATAATAATTACCCACCGTGTTCGCTTACATTTATTTCAGCTTTCCTATCGATAGAACCCAAAACTATTTTGAAAGCAGGTTAAAAGAACCGATTCAGATCAACTTCGGTATTCCAGCTTCCCTTATTAAAAAGCATAACCAAATCCAACTCCAACCCACAATGGCCAAAAACCACTGTTATTGAATATCGGATTAAGATTTACTTTCCACATAAAACCTCCATCGACAGGAATTTTCCGATATCCAAAATTCAGGGTTCCCATGACATTTGGGGAGCCGTCAATTTCCAGAATAAACTCGGTAAAATCGCTACGGGAAGTAAATAAATCAGTACATATAAACTCGCCCGTATCAGGATCATTATAGCCTGATTGACAGTAGGAGTATGTTTCCCTACTAAAAGCCAAAAATGTGGCACCAGCTCCAAATTCAAAATAGTGACCATTTTTTCCGAATAATTTATTAACCTGAATAGGGGCTGAAAAAAAAGAATCCCCACCTGAAATTGAATATCCCCCGGCACCTACCCGCATTCCCCAAGAATCTATCCTGTCTTTGTCAAATCTGAAATCATAATTCAGGGAATAAGGCAATCCTGCACCACCCAATTCAAGGTAGATAGATTGTGTAACAGGTTTTTCCTGCGCGTTTACGATCAAAGGCAAAACCACTATCAATAAAATCAAAAGTGTATTTCTCATATATTTTTCTCTTTTAAAATAATCAATGAAATGCATATCCAAATCCCACTCCTGCCCATATAGGCCAAAATCCATTTTGGTTGAAAACAGGTGTTAGATTGGCTCTGAAAGTAAATCCCCCATTAACAGGAATTTTTCTATAGCCAAAATTAAGTGTTCCCATCAAAGCCGGAGTATCTCCCGAATTCAAAATGAAATCAAAATCCTTTCTGACTTGGGTGCTGTTGCTACTCCAATCATAATATTGATTTCTATAATAGATGAAAGTAGCGCCTCCTCCAACTTCAAAAAAGTGAACAGAACGTCCAAACAACTTGGTTACCTGCACCGGAACTGTCAAAAGAGCATTACTGTCCTTACTTCCTCCTCCCCATGTATCTGTTCTTGTTCTGGCATATCCACCGGCACCCACACGCATCCCCCAGGAATCCATCCTATCCTTATCAAACCTGAAATCATAATTAAAGGAATAAACCAAGCCAGGACCGCCTAATTCAACAAACACAGATCGGCTGGGCGGTGAATATTGCGCCAATACTTCAAGTGGAAAAAATAAGACTGTTACAACTAAGACAGAAATTAATTTAATCAAACGCATAATTTTTATGAAATTATAATTATCAAACTACAAAACTAAATCTATATTTAATTTTTCAACTATTGTTTCAAATATTCCTTAAATTTTCCGTTTTCAAATTGACGAATAAATGGAATAAAAGGTTTTGGAGGTGGATAAAAATCCTTAAAACTAATATTTAACCATTGGATGACTTTACGATTTAATAACAAATTCCTAATCCCTAATTTTCCTGTTGTTAATTAAGAATAACCACATTTACAATTTATATAGCTCAAGAGACCATAGACCAAAAATATAGACTTATGAAAAGACGGGATTTCTTCAAAAATGGATTTTTAACCACCTTGGGATTGGGGACAATAGGTTCTTACCCTGTGTTTGCCAACAGCCCTAATCTGGCGAAAGAGCAGGCAAAAAACATCATCTTTCTGGTAAGTGATGGTATGAGTGCAGGCACACTGAACATGGCAGATATTCTTTTAAGAAATAAAGAAGGCCGGGCTACAAAGTGGATAAGCCTTTATGAAGAAAACCTTGTCAAAAGGGCATTGATGGATACGGCCTCTGCAAATTCTTTTATAACAGATTCAGCAGCTGCCGGCTCTGCATGGGGAGGCGGAATGAGAGTCAAAAACGGTGCTCTCAATATTGGCCCTGACGGGGAAAGACCTGTCCCAATTCTTCAAAAGTTCAAAACTATGGGGAAAGCTGTTGGATGTGTAACTTCAGTTCAGATTACCCATGCAACTCCCGCATCTTTTTGTGTCAACAATAATAGCAGAAATGCAATGGCTGAAATTGCCGAGGATTATCTGAAATTGAAATTTGATGTGATGATGGGTGGAGGTGGAAATTTTTTCAGTGCTGAAAAGAGAACTGATAAAGTGGATTTATACGAGGCCTACAGACAAAATGGATTTGATCTGGTCAGAAATAAAGCTGATATGGTCAATGCAAACGGGAATAAGCCAATCATGGGCGTATTTGCTGATGATGGACTTCCTTATGCTGTTGACAGGGTCAACAATGAAGAACTCAAATCCCAAGTTCCGAGTCTTGCAGAAATGACCAAAAAAGCCATTGAAGTTTTAAATAAAAACAAGAAAGGATTCGTCATGCAGGTGGAAGGTGGAAAAGTAGACTGGGCTGCCCATGGAAATGACGCCCCTGCCCTAATGTATGACCAATTGGATTTTGATGAAGCAGTTGCGGTGGCTATGGATTTTGCGGTAAAGGACAAAGAAACCTTGGTGATTATCACTACCGATCATGGCAATAGTAACCCGGGTTTGTTTGGCGGCAATCAGGCAAGCAAAAACTTTGAAAAGCTTTACACGACCACTGCCTCCAACGAGTGGGTTTTGAATCAGATCAATTCTGATTATAATGCTTCCCAAGTTGTTGATTTGATCATGGCACACCAAAATATCGCGCTTAAAACAGCCGATGCGGAATTATTGTTGAAAAATTATAGGCCTGGAGATAATGGGCTTTATAATACCAACAACCTTCCTTTATTGCCTTTGGCATCCATGCAGTCTTCTCATAATTCGGTTCAATGGGCAGGAAACAATCATTCCGGTGACTATGTGGAATTGGCTATGTATGGACCGGGATCTGAAAAATTAACGGGATTTGTCAAAAACTTTGAACTGCACAACTTTATGCTTGAGGCTTGCGGTGTCCAAAAGAATCTGTGGACTTAGAGTTTTGTATTTGAAACCTAATTGAAAAAGATAATTGCTAAATTGGTAAAGGATTTCATTTTAAGGAAGGTGAATTATCAGCTTCTTTGATCTGCAGGAGTATATTTCAATTTTCCCAACCAATAGAGATACAGGACTTTAGAGTACCTCAACATAAGAGGAAGTAAAACAATATTCGCCACAACAACGGTAAGTATATAAACCGATACTGCGGGATCCTCGAAGAAAAAATTGAGAATAATCATCACATTGATAACCAAGGCTACTGAAAAAGCATAGCTGATATACATGGCACCATAAAAAAAATCAGGCTCAGGTATCAAGACAGCATTACAATTCGGACATCTTTGGTTTACTACAGTAAGCTTACGATAACTAAAAATTGAATTGGGGAAAATATTCCCTTCCCTGCATTTTGGACACTTTGCCTGAAGCATTGCTGCCCCTAAAGATCTTTCTTTCATAATACTCCTATACAAAATGCAAATATAGCCAATATGGGTTAAACAAAAGTGATTTCTATCACGTTTCAAAATTTTGAAAATATCAAGATCAAAGCTTATTCTCTAATTATGGTTATATTTAAGACATGCTGACACCATTAAGGCGATATCAACCAATTAAATGGATTATCTACTTTCTTCTGGTAAATTTTATCAACTTGTCAGCCAATTTTTATCAGGCATCTGTCATAGATTCAATCTTATTAGAAAATCACGACCCGATTGATTCCATTACTGAACTGGTCTTGGAATATGTTTTGGAAATGGATGATGAAACAATACCGGATACTGAAGTACCCCATGAAAAAAGGAAAATAGTTGACTTCAAAGTTTTAATAGAAAAGACTTCAATAAATATTGTCTCTCCAAAAATTACTTTTAGAAAAGATCCGGTTTTTACATCGGAAGATATTTTTGAAAATATCCATTTGGAGCAATCCTCCCCGCCACCCAAATACTTTATCTGATTATAATTTTTACTTCACTTCATTCATTTGAGGTGAAAAAACAATTCAGAAAAGTTTTTTTCAAATCAATAATCAAAATGAAAAAAATATTTGCATTGATGGCTGCCATACTTTTTGGCAGCCAACAAATCCTTGCGTAGGATGCAAAATCCGACAGCTCAAAGATGGAAAGAATCTTGTTGGACAGTATTTTCCTATCTGAAGTCGAGGAATCGGTCAAAAACCAAAAACCAAAAGTATTGCACGCAGAACCCTTATATATTGATCTTATCCGTGACTTGGGCGCCCGGAAAGGCGAAAAAGAATGGAACGTGGGCTTGGGGATGACCGATAAGCGTGGATATGATGAATATGAAGCATTGATAGAATATGAATGGGCAGTTATTGACCGGCTTGGGCTGGAAATTGAAATTCCGGTTACCGTATTCTCCAGTAGAGGTGACTTACCTTTGGACATCACCCGGCCGTCCAATCGAGTCGAGTCCATCAAATTGGCAACACAATGGTCTTTTTTGGTTTCAGAAAAAGCAAAAACTTCTCTGGCTTTGGGCTATATCCATGAATTCGAATTTGTAGACTTGAATAAAATGGGTCAGGGCGATTTATTCAAAGGAAATATTTACAACCCGTTTTTTATTGCAGCCAAAAGATGGGGTAGAAATTACCATACCCTTATTTATACCGGACCAAGGATTGAAAAACTGTTTGAACATAACAAACCGGATATCACCTACGAAATCAACAGTAACTTTCATTACATGATTGCAGGGACAAGAAATTTTATCGGTGTGGAAGTAAATCAGGGAATTAACCAAGGCAAACTTGAAACAGTCCTTAGACCTCAGATGAGGCTCGGACTTGCAGAAAACTTAATGGTGGGCATTGTTACAGGAATTCCCATCAACCGCGAACAGCAAGGGCTTAGTTCCTTTATTCGGATTATTTATGAGCCTGGATTTAAGACCTTTCATTAGAAGGGGGTAGATATGGGAAAGGCAGATTTAAGATTTTAGATTTTAGATTTTTTTGTGGAATGGAGATTCGAGTAGAAGAATATCATAAAAAAATGAGTTTTAATTAAAAAAAGCCCGGGAAACAATTTCCAGGGCTTTTTTTAAAACCTTTTTGGGACGAGGCCTTGGGAGTTTTCTCCAATTACTTCATCCAGTTCATAGTCTTTTCCTTTTCCCCACCGAAGCAGTTCTTCAATGGTGTAGATTTCGGTGGTTTCTAAATCTTTTACTCTAAAATTCTCCCCTGATAACCTGGCCAAAATTTCAAGCTTACGCTTTTCACCCATATTGGTGAATTCATAAATTCTTCCTACTCTTAAATTGTCCAAGGCTATAGCCATCTTTTTACTCTTTGATTAGTTTATTGATTTTTTGGATTGGTCCGGGACAATATTGTTGGTGGCAGCCCAAACAGGTATTTACCACCGCTTGGTAATTATCGATAAGTAAATCTTCACTACTGTTTTCCAGTGTTGTCAGACTTTCCAAATAGGCATTTCCCATGAGTTGAAACTGTTCCGTTTTTACTTTAGGATTGGTTGGGATTGCACTCAGTATGTCTTTGTGTTTTTCCAAATAAGACTTTAAAGCTTCTTTATTTTCAACCGAAAGCTTTATTTCTTCCATATCCAAAAACATCTCCCGCATCAATAAGGCCAAAGGAGCATCCTGATTGGGATACAATACAGCTTTTGTAGCATTAGTTTCTTCTTTTTTCTGACAGGAGAAAATACATATCAAAAAAAGAGTCAACACCAAACTTGAAATTCTAGGCATCATCCCGGATAATTACCCCAATTGCCTCAAAAGCATATTCCTGCTTTGGTTCAGTAATGGATTCAATTTCTTCCTTGGATTTACCTGCATCTTCAGCATAGTGCCGCAAAGTAGCCACATCAGTAATTTTCTTTGTTGCAACACCTTCTATGATGACAGGATATCCTTGAGAGTTTTTGGGCACAAAAAAACCGTAATCCTTGAAAGTGACTCTCATAGTCTGTCCGTTGGGAAGATCAATAGTCATCCAACATCCCTTCATGGAACACACCTCCTTGATTTCTCCTACAACTTTGCCTTCAAATGCTTCATTATCCTGAAGTTCCGAAACCAATTGGGTCAATGAAACCACGCCATCATCATTGATCGCTTCACCAAAATTACCGGTGGGAGTATCAGCATCAACAGCTTTTTCCTCTGCTTGTTTGTTGGATTGAGGCTGGCAGGACCATATAACAATGGATAAAAGCAGGAATGGGAGCATTATTTTTTTCATATCGCTTTGTTTTTTTCAAAACTAACTACTAGAAACAATTAATCCAACAATTCTAAATTACCGGTTCACTTTAACTTGTCAGCAAATGCCTTTTTGAATTTTTCCAATTTGGGTTTTATCACAAACTGACAATACGGTTGCATCCCATTATCATTGAAATAGTTCTGATGATAATCCTCAGCGACGTAGAAATTGCTGAATGGAGTCATTTCGGTCACTATTGGCCTGGAAAAAGCACCTGACTCATCAAGTTTTTTTCTGAAAAAATCAGCTTCTTCTTTTTGGCTTTCAGAATGAAAGAAAACGGCGGACCTGTATTGAGGACCAACATCTGCCCCTTGCCTATTGAGTGTAGTAGGATCATGGGTAGACCAAAAAATCTCCAATATTTCCGAAAAAGAAATCTCAGAAGGATCAAATAAAACCTGAATAACTTCGGCGTGACCTGTTGTACCGGAGGTAACCTGTCTATAAGTTGGATTGTCTACATAACCACCGCTATACCCGGATTTGACACTTTTTACTCCTTTTAGTTCCTGATAGATAGCTTCTGTACACCAAAAGCAGCCCCCGCCCAAGGTGGCGATTTCATATCCTTCCGGTACATCAACTGTTGTTTTTGGTAAATCTCGCATGTTTTTTTCTTTGTTTGATGAGGTCTGCGCACAAGCAAATATGGTAGTCATTGCCAGGCTGAAAATAAAAAGCATTGATTTCATTTCTCTTTAATTTATAGCTTAAACAACAAGAAGGCTCAAGAAGTTTTGGGAACAGAACTAATCCTGACAAGACCTATTGGTGTGACATCAGGATTTACCGGTATTCCATTTTGGGTTACCAACACCTTTCCCTCTTTGTAAAGACGCATCATTTCAATCCTGATATCTGTCAGAAAAAACTCCCAATCCTGCGGGTAAAGCCATTTTACAACATCAGAAGGACAAAAACTTTGCCCTTTTCTCATTCTGCACATTTCCAAAATGGCCAGTGCAAGAATATTGGGTTCTATGTAATTTCTTGAGGTCATTTACATAGGAAATCAAACTACTAAATTGAAAGTTTATCAATCAATTACAGACCAGAATAAAAGTCGGGGGAAAATTTTTGACAGATAAATAACTTTTGATGTTTCCGAAGTAGCCTGCAAACTGATATTTCAATAAATACGAGTAACAGATTTGGATAAATTTTCCTTGACCATTTATCGCATTTTTACTCTTTTTATAGATTTCTTCTCTTGCATCTTTCTTGATCAAAGTCAAAGGCAAAGAGGAAAGGATGATGTCAACTTTTTGTCCATTGAGATATTTGTCAAGATTTTCAGCCGAATCACAGATGATTTTTACATTATCCTGGGGAAATTGTTTTTCAAGAGCCTCACAAAAAGGTTTATTGATTTCAAAAACAAGCAACAAAGCGTCAGGATCCATTCTTTCAACTATTCCCTTGGTAATACTGCCATCACCCCCACCCAACTCAACTATAAATTTCAATCCCTCAAAATTCGCATAGGATAACATTTTGTTAACCAATGAAGTAGAACTGAAAGTAATTGCTCCCGTTGTGGAAATATTTTTGCAAAGTTCTTTAATTAAGACCCCTTTATTTTTCATATTTATCCTTTAATCCGGCAAGATAGGAATTTTAGAAAAAAAATGATTGTATTGCCCCTTGAGTTTTATTTTCAGACTTAATTACCCATGTCTACCCAAGAATCAATCAGTTCAGATTTAATACTGAATTTAAAAAAATCATTTGTCAAATTCTGGCAAATCGGAGTCCCTTTTATTTTGTGTCTTTTGCTGTTGCGCTTCTTAGAGATTCGCACTGTGTTTTCAATGCATGATTTATCTTTTAATAAAAGTGAAATTATGCTGATGGGAACAGTGTATGACCTTTTGTGGGTTTTCTATATTTTGGGTTTTCTTCTGATTATTTACCTCCCATTAGGTCTGAAATTTCAAAAATTCAGCCAAATCTTACTGATATTCTCTACCACAATACTTACACTTCTTCAAGGTGGCCTTTTCTTTTATTTTACAAAAATGCTTTTACCCTTAGGAGAAGATTTATATGCTTATTCCGTTGATGATGTTTTGGCTACAGTCAAAGCTTCAGGAGAATTAAATATTGTCAATATCGGAGCCTCACTATTCTTATTTGCTGCTGTTTACTATATTTTGAGTTTGGGAAAACACATCCCTTTGACTTTTAATTTTTCCGCAGGTTTGACTATGATTTGTTATGCTTTTATAATCACCTACAACTTTTTACCTGAAAAAGAGCTTAAAGAAAGACCTGAACTGGAAAAAAATCTGATAGCAAATAAATCTTTTTATTTTTACAATCAATCCTATAATTATTTCACTAACAAAGATTATATCTATTTTGATTTTTTCCTTTCCCCACCCAGTAAAACCAACCTTCTTGTCCAAAAAAACTTTGTAGAGCCAAATTACCCGTTCTTGCACGAAAACAACTATCCGGATGTTCTCAGTCCGTATTTCAGTAATTTCGATAGTATCCCTGATTTGGTTTTTGTGATTGTAGAAGGTTTAGGAAAAGCTTATTCCGGTGAAGATGCATATTTGGGGAGTTTTACACCATTCTTGGATTCACTCAGCAATCATTCTCTGTATTGGAAAAACGGGCTATCTACTACCGGCAGAACTTTTGGGGTACTCACAGGAATCTTTGGTTCTCTTCCTTTTGCCCAAAATGGATTTATGGAACAGGCACCGGAATACCCCCTGCATTTATCCTTATTCTCTATTTTGAAGCACAACGGCTATTTCACCAATTACCATATTGGAGCAGATAAGAATTTTGATAACGTCGGCTCTTTTTTGGAATACCAAAAAGTGGATAGAATTCTGGATATGTCATCCTTCGATGCGGATTTTGAAGAAACCCCTTCGAAATCAGGGTTTTCCTGGGGTTATCCTGACAAGGCCATGTTTGAAAATGGCATGAGAAAAATCCCAAGGGAAATGAGACAAGCACAGCTGTCCGTTTTTCAAACACAAACTTCCCACGACCCTTTTTTGATTCCGGATGAACAAAGGTATTTCGATCTATTTGAAACATATATTTCCAAAACCCTGAGAGCCAATCCGATGGAGGTGGCCAATTACAGAAAATACCAAAGCATGTATGCCAGTATTCTATATGTGGATGAAGCCATCAAGGAATTTTTTGAGGAGTATAAAAAAATGCCCAAATACGAAAATACCATATTCATCATTACAGGTGACCACAGGCTACCCGAAATTCCTTTAGCCACTACCATAGACAGATTCCATGTGCCCATAATGATCTTCTCTGAAAAACTCCAAAGACCAAAAAGAATTCATGGAATCACTACCCATTTTGAGATCACTCCTACTCTTTTAGGATTTCTTAAATCCCATTATGAACTGGATTTACCATCAATGACTGCCTGGAAAGGATATGTCATGGACACTTCATCGGTTTTCCAATCCAACATTTCAAATCCATTGATGAGAAATAAAAACCAACTTATTGATTATCTCAGCAATGAATATGTGTTGTCCGACAACCAACTTTACAGGCTTTATGACAACATGGGTATGGAACCGATCACTGATATCAAACTGAAAGAAAAACTGTCCCGCGAGTTCGAAAACTATAGGAACTCCAACAGATATGCAACCGAAAACAACCGGATCATTCCCGATTCACTCAAGGTCTATTTGCCTTTGAAATAATCTGTCAATTTTGATCTTGCCTGACATTGGAATCCTTCAGGATGTTTTTCATCAGTGGATAGTAATAGTTCCAGAAAAAGCTGTTTCGCTGGGAATAATCCTCAGCCTGTAAAAACATTCTCCATAACTTGGATATCCCAAAAAATCGAAATGAGCTCCCACTGACAGGATTATCAGCAAAATCACCACAGAAATAGTAAAATTTGCCTTTGCCATTTTCCTTGACTACAGCAGCCGGAAAATACCGCGGCACCCCCATTTCTCTGAGTTTATCAATTCCAGCTTCGGTTGGAAGCAGGTCATAATAGGAAATGACTTCAAAATCACTGCTTACCAAGATCACGTCAATCCAATAAGGGTATTTGACAATTTCCGGAATCTCATACTTTTTTTGGCTTTTGGCTGTAGAAACAATATTTGGGACGTTGCTCTTGAAATCCTTTTCAAACTGTAAAATTTCCAAGGTTCCATTTTCATGAACAAATACCATTCCCGGACCAGCCAAGCCCCAAACCCCATCATGTTGGCTGACATATGTTTTAATCAGCCAATTGGGTAAATCATTGTTAAGCAAAGTATCCAATTCATCGAAATATCTGGTAATCCAACCTGTCCACTTGATATCAGCACTATTTTCAAATTCCAATCTTACATCTTTTCTGGTTGGACTTGCTATGGTATTGAATTCAGCAATGATATCAACTTCTTGATGGAAAGCCTCTTTCAAAAAACTTATATCATTTTGGTCCATACCCCCATACACCTTTTTGGAAGGGCTTTCCAGTACAGCTTCCTTAAAATCATTTTCATACACGCCATAAGTATCTGCAAAGTAGATCAAATGGTTTTCCTTTATCAGCTTGTCCATCTCATTAGAGGAAAGGGATGAAAAATCATTGATTTTTGATTCTTCTAAAGTATTCCCTGGGAAAAACCCGAAATAGTCTTTTGATTGATCATAAACGCTGCCATTCTGCTTGGTGAATTTAAAGTGATTGAGCAGCCAATGAATAGATTGATGCTCTTGATATTCCTGATTGGGAACAGTTTTATTGACAACCAATACCCCTAATGGACTGGAAGGAGTCAGATACCAAATCCCAAAACTCAATAAAGGCGTAACCACAAAAAACAATAAGGCTAAAAAAAACCAAAAGGATAATAACCTTAATTCAGCCGGAAAATATTTGTCAAGAAATCTTTTCATCAGAATCGGAATTCAGTACCAAGTGAAATATTGAGGTTGTTTCTGAAATTGTCTTTGGAAATCTCATCTCTGGAATAACCTACAAAACCAAATCCCATCCATCTTGATGTCCACAGATGCTGGTATCCCACTCTCAACCTGTAGGAATTTAACAGTTGGGATTGGAAATCCCTGTTTTCCTCGTCAGGAGAAACCCCCGTAGATGCTTGCAAACTGAAAAAATCCTCCGGGCCACTGAAGTAATACCTAACTTGTAAGTTGCCACTGCTCGAGGAACCTTCTGTTCCGGGGATATAGTTCAGCCTTAGATTCAGCCACCAATTGCTGATATATTTCCCAAATGAAGAGGTGATGATATGTGTAACCTCCGAAAATTGAAGGTATCTATATCCGGCCTCGATTTCATAAGCTTTTGGTAAATTCCAGAAAACACTTGTCCCAAACCTGAATTGTGGAAAGAAGAAAGCCTCCGAAAAACCAACATTCAAATAACCATAAGAATTTTTGCCCAAGGAGGGAAATGCATCAAGCTCAAATTGAGTTCCGCTGTCATCAAACCTTTGGGAATGGGTAACCCTTGCTATCAAAGAACCTGTGAAATCAGTCCTGGTCCTGCCATAAACTGAATAGGTATTCCATGGACTGATAGAACCCGCAAAGGAATCATAGTCATAGGTAGCGCCAACAGCATTGATCCGGGTAAGTCTTCTCAATGTTTGGATATACCCTAAAATGCCTTCTGTTTTTGGAGCTTTGGCAAAAACCTCATTGGCAATATTTAGCGCTTCTTTATAGGATTCCCGATAATAAAGCAATCTTGACTTTCGGTATGTCAGCGCCATGGAAGAAGGTCCGATTTTTTCGATACCGATCTCAAGTATCTCAGACGCCTTATCGTAATTACCACTCCAAAACAAATTATCTATAAATGCAACATAAACATCCTCATACTCAGGGCTTGCCAGTAACGCACGTTCATAATACCTACCGGCAGAATCATATTGTCCATCCCAACTGAATGATCGTCCCATCAAAACCAACACATCGGCATATTCGGGATATTTGGAAAGTACTTTTCTGAGGATTTCTCTTCCCTCCTCCCTTCTTCCATCCAAAATCAATTTCCTGGCTTCAAAATATAATTCATCCGGATCAAAACTTTCCTGGGCTATTGCAGAAATCGGATTAAATACCTGCATTAGGAGCAAAAAAAGAGAAAAGAAAATTATTTGCGGTTTCATCTTCAAACTTCTTTATGGGGTTACAGCGCTTACCTTTTGTTTGTCAGTGGCTTTTTTGAAACCCGTCCTGATCATTTCTCCCCAGCCTCCTTTTCCTTTGATGAAGTGCCAATGTCCTTTCAATCCCCACCATACCAATAGCGGATGAATCAGAAACGGTTCCAAAATAATGGTTTTGATCAGTTTCTTCAGATCCGTTTTGTCCTTATAATTATTGTAGGCAACCTCTTCGTACAAAATACTGAATGAGGATATCAGAATGGAAAAACAGTATATAAGGACAAAAAGAGCAATGAAATACAAAGCACTGATATCACCGGTGAAGACCATTATCATGGTGTAGATAATCCCTATAAATTCCAGGATAGGAGCCCACTTTTCAAAAATTGCCCAAAAAGGATAAGATACCATACCCAGGACACCGTGTTTGGGATTCATACTGATGTTTTGGTGAAGCTGCAAAGTCTCAATGGTTCCCCGCATCCAGCGGTTTCTTTGTCTGGAAAGCACTCCCTTAGTTTCCGGAACTTCGGTCCAGCACAAGGGGTCAGGAACAAAGCCAACTTTGTGTGCTATACCTTCCTCATTCATATACCGCCTCATCCTGACCACAAGCTCCATATCCTCTCCCACTGTCTTCGGAAAATATCCTCCCACCTTCAATACCAAATCTCTTTTAAAAAATCCAAATGCGCCCGATATCAACATCAGACCATTGATCCTTGTCCATGCCATTCTTCCCATAAGGAATGCCCTGAAATATTCAATTACCTGAAATCTTCCCAATAAAGTATCCGGGACCCTGTACTTGGTAACTGTTCCGTCTTTCACATCACAATTGTTGGCCACACCAATAACTCCACCGACAGCAATTACTTTTCTATGGGTTTCCTCCATAAAAGGACGCACCATTCTGGTCAAAGAATCACTTGAAAGAATACAATCCACATCAATACAGGCCAGAATCTCATTTTGTGCAATATTGATTCCTGCATTCAAAGCATCAGCTTTTCCGCCATTTTCCTTATCGACAATAGTAAGCTTCGAAAAAGACCTGTTGGTAGATTTATATACCCCTCTGACATTTTTACATGCTATCTGATAATTGTAAGCATAATCCGTTTTTACCAAATCAAAACTTTCCACCATTCTTTCCAAGCTGTCATCTTTAGAGCCATCATTTACTATGATTACCTCATACCTGCTGTAATGAAGTGTCAAAAGACTTTTAGCGTTCTGAACAATATTTCTGCCTTCATTAAAAGCCGGAGCAATTATGGAAATTCCCGGAGAAACCGGACTTGTAATGACATCATGATAATCAGCAAATTTGTTCTTTCTGAGGTGGTCTCTCATCTCCAGTGCCGACAAAGCTGCCATCACCAGGTAAATCGTAATGATGGAGAAGCTATACACCAAAAAGAGTATGCCCATGATTTCAACCAAAATATTGAATAAAATACTATACATGACTGAGAATGGGATCTTTGAGGTGTGCTAAAATAAGATCGACTTCTTCATCCTTATTTGGAAAATCCCTCAAGGTGACCAAATCAGGATTAAGTGAATTTACTGCCTCCAATATTTTTAAGCGGCATTCAAAATCCTTGGTTTTCTTAAAGTATTCCATCAAAAGTATCTGGGATATCTCAGAACCCAAATTTTTCAATACTTTGACAATATTCAAAAAAAGTGTCTTGTCAGATGTCCCCAAATCTTGATGGATATCTTCCAAACCATCTACATGATTAAAATTGTCATAGCATTTCAATATCTCTATTTTCTCATTGATCGACGCTGATCCATACATTTCCTGAAGTATTGAAAGTCGATCCACAAAACCAAGGTATCTTACTAACTTTATCCCAAAAATCCGGACAGATTCATTTTGGGATTCAAAAAGTAAATTTACCTCAACATTTCCCTTATAATTGAGGTATTTGATGATTCTGTAATAGTTCATTTGCTGCCATCTTGATAAAGGATAGCGCTGTTCAGCCAGGACTTTCAAGGACATATCATTTGAGATGTTCAACATCGTGGCAACTGCATTGGACCTGATATAGAAATTCTCGTGGGAAGTGAATTTTTCCACCAAAGGCGCCGCCTCAATGATGTCCATTTCATTGATCTCTACTATACCGGATGCTACTTTGTCCCATCTTTTTAAGGAAAGTTTTTTTATGGAATGCTTATCCAGATCCAGTTTTCTATAAATAAGTTTTAAGCGGGCTTTAAAATCTCCTTTCATGTTTTTGTTGAGACTGATAATCTCCTGAATCATCACATCTTTGAACAGGTCAATCTCGAGGTGATCTTTTGGAAACAATGCCACCAAATCATCTTTTTTTAATTGATTCAACTTCTGCGTTTCATCATCAAAAAGTAGGTCTGAGATCGGACCATAGCACAAATTCTTAAACCTCAGCGTTAGGATTTCTTTCCTCCTTTTCTTTGATTTGATAACAAACATCACCAACACCATTATCAAAGAGGCTATGAGAAACATACTCAAACAAGCCAATAGCAATAGCATCTTGACATCACTCAGTATCTTTACCTTCAATTTATAAAATGGCCGGAAAGGGGTATTTGTACCCAGCAACACCAGTTCGCCTTCATTGCCAAAAGAATTATTGACAATGCTTATTGGAACAAATAATTCATTCCTTATCAGATTATCCAAATATTCCACAACAGTGGATTCACCGACTTCTCTTTTGAACAATAAATAATTGATCGACCCTAAACCTTGATTCAAAAGGGACAAATCAGCATTCAATTCTTTAGCTTCAGTGTAAAGAAGAATAGTATCAGAAAACCAAAAATTAATTGAGTCAGCATGCTGACTTAAATTCAGAAGAGTTAGATCAGTGGTATCATTGAGTGCCTTGAAATAAACGATAAACTCCAAACCGGGAATTTCATCTGCATTTTCCAGAAAAGGCTGTAAACCAGTTACAGTGATACTGCTGTCTTGAGCGACAAGTTTTCCGGACAAAAAAAAGGATAAAAAAACAAGAGAGAATATCAGTTTTTTAATTCTTTTGAGTCCAGCTTCAAATAACATTTATTAATTATTGATTAATCTTCTTACCCTAACAGCAAGTTCATTAGGATTAAATGGTTTAGGTACAAAATCAGAAACACCAAGATTAAACGCCTCCATTACAGTTCCTTCTTCTTCTCCTAGAGAACTGAGGACAATAATCGGGACTTTGGGACTCACCTTTCTGGCATGGTTGATGATTTCGATCCCATTTTTGAATGGAATCATGACATCAGTAATAATGAGATCAGCTTCCAAAAGGTTGATGGCGTCAATTCCTGAGATTCCATCTTCGGCCATTGTGACATTATAGCCTTCTTTTTTTAACTTAAACTGTACCAAACTCGATATCAGTTTATCGTCTTCGATAATCAAAACATTTTTCATTTTAAACAATTTTGGGTGACTAAGAGATTAAAGATAATCGGAAAAAAACCAAAAAAACAAACCCAAATTGACTGGAAATATTTTAAAATTTTTCGCAAAAAATACAAATTATTTAAAATGCAGTATAAAGAAAAGTTTTTGCCGTTCTTACCCGTTATACCCTCTTAAAAAAAAATAACTTTTTTTGAAAAAAATTCTTTTGTTAGCTTACCAAACTTAAAAACACATCATTTTATACTATTAATATAATTTATGAACATCAAGTTAAAAGTATTCAGTAGCTTAATGTTCTTTGGATTTTTTCTTTCATCCATTTTTGCCTGGTCACAGAGTGACCCATCCGGAGAAAGAAGAGTGACGGGAACATATGCAATTAAAGGTGCCACCATAACCACATCACCAGGCAAAACAGTTTCAGGTGCAACAATCATTATAAAAAATGGCTTGATTGAAGAGGTGGGGACCAATGTGAAAATCCCTGTAGAAGCCCAGGTCATTGAAGCAGATTCTTTGTTTATCTATGCTGGTTTTATAGACGGAGCCAGTAATGCGGGCGTGGCCAAACCAACCGATCCCGAAAGGCCTTCGAATTTTGACCCTTCCAATCCCCCCGATGAGATTGCAGGAATCACACCATGGAGAAACGTGCTCGATAATTTTGATTTCAAAAACGGTCAGGTTTCTGATCTGAGAAAGAGTGGATTTACCGTTGCCCAGATTATACCTGATGGCGGTATGCTACCAGGGAAGTCTGCAATAGTTGTCTTAGGTGGAAATGCATCTACCAATATCATTGGACAAAATGCTGCCTTAACTGCGAAACTTTCCATCTCCAGAGGAGGTAGAGGGATGTATCCAGGCACCCAGTTGGGAATCATGGCCAAATTCAGAGATCTGTATAAAAATGCAGAATATTCGGCCCAGCATAAAAGACTTTTTGCTGCAAACAGCGGATTGACAAGACCTGAAGTAAACAAAACCTTGGAGGCCTTTTATCCTGCAATCGATAAAAGCATCCCTATCATGTTTGAAGTATCAAATGATCTCGAAATAAGAAGAGCACTTTCGCTCCAAAAGGAAAACGGATTCAGACTTGTTTTGGTAGGTGTCACTGAAGCGGATATGGTCATCAATGAAATTAAAGCTACAAATACGCAGGTATTGCTCAGTATGAAATTGCCGGAAGATAAAATAACCAAGGCAAAAATAGAAGACCTCTCTGAAGAAATGAAGGCAAGAACAATTAGGGCCCAAGAAGCTTACAAAAATTCCCTTAAACAAGCTGGACTTTTGGAAAAAGCCGGAATTCCTTTCGGATTTACTTCGATAGATGGCAAAACATCAGACCTCCCCAAAAACCTGAAGCTAATGATAGAAAACGGTCTAAGCGAAAATGCTGCATTGGCCGCTTTGACCACCAATCCGGCAAACATCCTTGGAATTTCAAAATTTGCAGGTACAATAGAAAAAGGTAAACTGGCGAACATGGTCATTTTTAACGGACCTATGTTCAATGAAGATTCAAAGATCAAACATGTAATCGCAGATGGATACATATTTGATTATGAAATAAAAGAAAAAAAGGCATCAAACGGTAACGGCAAAAACGGTACAGCTGATATTGCCGGAGAATGGGAATACACTTCAGATACACCCGCAGGAAGTTCGGGAGGCACGATGATCATAACCAAGGAAGGAGAAACACTCAAGGGCACCATTACATATGACAACCCTTCGGGAAATGGTAAAGCAAGTTCAGAAATGAAGAATATCAGTATATCCGGCAATTACATGACTTTTTCCTTTGATGTGGCTGCTGGCGGAATGGCTTTGGTAGTGTCAGTTTCAGGGGATGTTGATGAGAATAAATTTTCAGGCAATATGTCTTTGGCTGACTTTGGAAGCTTCCCCTTGAACGCATCAAAAAAACCAAATCAAAGCACCCGTTAATCCCAACTAAAATGAAAAAACTAAATTATATATTAACAGCCTTACTCGTGTCGGGTTCCTTTTTTGTAAAGGCCCAGACTCCAAAAGGTTCCGTTTTGATTAAAAATGCGACAGTTCTTACCATAACCAACGGAACTTTGGAAGATACAGATGTTTTGGTGGAAAATGGTGTCATCAAAAGAATCGGAAAAAACCTCACTGCTGCCAATGTGCAAACCATAGAAGCGAATGGGAAATTCCTTATGCCAGGTATTATTGACGCTCACTCCCATGTTGCCTTGGATGCGGTCAATGAAGCCACTGCCCCAATCACCTCTGAGGTAAGAATGGCGGATGTGGTTGATCCCTATGATATAGGACTTTACCGGGCTTTGGCCGGAGGGGTAACTGTCTCCCACGCCATGCACGGTTCTGCAAATGCGATTGGAGGTCAAAACATTACTTTGAAACACCGATACGGATCAGGAAATCCTGAAGATCTTTTCATGAAAGAAGCTCCAAGAACGATCAAGTTTGCATTGGGCGAAAACCCGACTAGAGTTCATGGCAGGGGAAATGGAAATCAACCCAGGTCAAGAATGGGTGTTGAAGCGGTAATCAGAAATGGATTTAACGAAGCTATTCAATACAAAAAAACCTGGGAGACTTATAATGCAGCTTTAAAACAAAAAGGAGCAACTCCAATACCACCTAAATTCGACACAAGGTTACAAACCCTTGCTGATATATTGGATGGCAAAATCATTATCCATTGCCATTCCTACCGTGCTGATGAGATTTATGCACTGATCAATACCTGCAGGGATTTTGGAATTACAAACATCGTATTTTCTCATGTCAATGAAGGCTTTAAGGTTGCTCCCGAATTGGCAGCATATACCATGGGAGCTTCGGTCTTCGCTGATTGGTGGGCTTATAAGTTTGAGGTGTATTATTCAACAGCCTATAATGCCGCTATACTTACTGAAAATGGTGTTATCACATCAATCAATTCGGATTCAGGAGAATTGATCAGACACTTATATCATGAGGCAGGTAAAGCACAACGATACGGTCAATTGGATGATGATCAAACATTGGCTTTGATCACTATCAATCCTGCCAAGCAGTTGGGTATCGCTGATAAAGTCGGATCAATTGAAGAAGGCAAACAAGCCGATCTTGTAATTTTTGAAGGACATCCACTTTCAGTATACGCTATTCCTCAGATGACCTTCGTGGATGGAGTGAAGTATTTTGACATCAATGAAGACAACAATGACATGAGGCTTAAAGTAAGCGCGACTGATATCATTGAGCCAATCTTCCTCAAGGAACATGAACATAGGTGTATGCACGGTGTGGACTTTTTCTTTACCAATTTTGGGAGAAATTTATTCGAACATGGCCATTAATTTCCCTAGGATCTAATCAAAAAGAAAATGAAGAATCTAAAAAATATTTTATTCACATTCTCCCTAATCGTGCTTCCTTTTTTGGCAAAAGCTCAATTTGACGGAGAATTTATCAAGCCAAGAAACGGAAAATTCTTGCTGCAAAACGGGACAATCCATACCATTACCAATGGAATCATTGAAAATGGCAGTGTCCTGATTGTCAATGGTAAAATACAAGCAGTCGGCAAAAACCTTTTGGCCGGGGATGCAGAAGTAATTGATTGTACAGGCCAATATATTTATCCGGGTTTGATTGACGGTGGAAGCAGGTTGGGACTTGTTGAAGTCAACTCTTTGCCCGAAACTCAGGATTATGCTGAGATCGGTCAAGTTACACCAAACATGCAAGCTCTGGTAGCTGTCAATCCTAACTCGATCGCCATTCCGGTCACAAGAGTCAGCGGCGTCACTACAACTCTTGCAATACCTTCAGGTGGGCTTTTTCCGGGAACTGCAGCTTTGATCAACCTCAATGGTTATACCTCCGATCAAATGTACGCAGGGTTCAAGGGAGTCCTACTTAATTTCCCCTCCTCTGCCAGAAGAAGTACTTGGGACAGAAGGAGCGATGAGGATATCAAAAAAGAGGCAGAAAAGGCACAAAAAACTTTGAATGATATTTGGGATAGGGCCACCACTTATCATAACCTAAAGTTAGCAAAAGCAGAACTGCCTTATTATCCTGAAATGGAACAACTGGCCAAAGTGATAGCAGGTGAACTGCCACTGTTGGTGGAAGTGAATGCCGCCACAGATATTGTCGTGGCAATAGAATGGATTGAATCCAAAAATGTAAAGGCTGTACTGACAGGTGTGGCTGAAGGATGGAGAGTTGCAGATAAAATCGCAGCAGCCAAACTACCCGTAATAGTAGGTCCTATGCTTTCTATCCCGACCCGACCTTCTGACAGATATGACGCAGCTTATACCAATCCTGGAAAAATGGCCAAAGCTGGTGTAAAAGTAGTGATCAGAAGCAATAATGCCGAAAATACCAGAAATCTTCCCTTCAATGCAGGATTCGCAGCGGCATACGGAATGGGCAAAGAAGAAGCCCTAAAAGCGGTTACAATCAATGCAGCAGAAGTATTTGGAGTGTCCAATAGATTGGGTTCTATTGAGACTGGAAAGGATGCTACCTTGTTTGTGTCGACCGGAGATCCTTTTGAAACCAAAACACAGATCAGTCATGTATTTATCGATGGTTATCGTGTCCCCATGAGTAACAGGCATATCAAACTCTATCAGGAGTTCTTGGAAAGGTCTCCCGGTTTGGAAAAAAACGGAAACTGATTTAAGTTTAAACCGTGGTAAAAGCTACCACGGTTTTTTTATTCCCGACTCAAAACCAAAATTCCTTGAACAAGTATATTTCAAAGTTTCTTACACTAGCTTTCTGGATTGCCTTACTCTCCTGCCAAGATGAAAAAAGTGGGTTAGTTGAACAATTGATTTCAGATTTCAAATCTGAATATGCACCTGACAAGCGGGTTGCTATTTGGGAAATCGAATGGTCAAATGGAATCCTTTCGGGTGAAACTGATCAGGTGGAAGCTTTGGACATCTTCAAAGGAAAATTGGATGAATTAGATATTACCTTCCAAGATCAAATTACGTCTTTGCCTGAAAAATCTTTGGAAGGAAAAGAATTTGCGGTGGTAACTATTTCAGTGGCAAATATCAGAAGTGCTCCCAAACATTCTGCAGAACTGGCCACCCAGGCATTATTGGGCACTCCACTCAAAGTTTTGAAAAAAGAAGGATCCTGGTATCTTGTCCAAACACCGGATCAATATATCTCCTGGGTAGATTCGGGCGGAATACAGTTAATGGACAGACAAGAATTTTCTGAATGGAACCAGCTTTCAAAAGCAGTCTTTACAGCTTATAGTGGTTTTGTGTTTGCAGGTACAGATGAAAAGGAAATCGTAAGTGATTTGGTCGCGGGCAATATTGTTGCCTTGGAATGGACTGAAAATGAATATCAAGAAATCCTGTTTCCCGATGGTAGATTCGGTTTTGTGAAAAATGACCAATTGATGCCATTTGAAGTTTGGAGCGAAAGCAGGCAGCTCAGTCCTGAAAATCTGATTCAAACCGCCAAAGCCATGATGGGTGTTCCCTATCTTTGGGGCGGTACATCTATCAAGGGAGTTGATTGCAGTGGGTTTACAAAAACCATTTTTTTCCTAAATGGTCAGGTGATCCCAAGAGATGCCTCACAACAGATTTGGGAAGGTGAAGAAGTAGATCAAGAGAAAAAATGGGAAAATCTTGAAGTAGGAGATTTGTTGTTTTTTGGCGAAAAAGCTTCAGAAACCAATAAAGAAAAGGTTGTGCATGTAGGGATGTGGATCGGCGAAAATTCCTTTATCCACTCCCGGGGAAGGGTAAGGATCAGTAGCTTTGACCCGAAAAGCCTCAACTATGATGAATATGAACTGAACAGATATCTCAGAACCAAAAGAGTAATCGGGAAAAATAATCCCAACATCAATGAGGTAGAAAGCATGATGAATTTTCCAATTATAAATCCATGAAAAAATGATAGTAAGCACAACACCAAATTTAGAAGGCTATAAAATTACTGCCTATCTGGGAATAGTTTCAGGTGAAACCATTATCGGAGCAAATGTATTCAAAGATTTTTTTGCCAGTATCACGGATATAGTAGGCGGTCGGTCCGGGGCATACGAACGCGTACTCCGTGAAGCCAAAGCTACTGCCATGTCTGAAATGGAAATGCAGGCTAGAGCATTTGGAGCAAATGCCATTGTGGGAATTGACCTCGACTACGAAACTATCCGGGATGGAATGCTGATGGTGACAGCAGCAGGGACAGCCGTGAAGATTGAAAAGATTCATTTGTAGGGATTCTAGATCAGCTGTATGGTTAAGAATACCATCGGTTATTCTGACAACCACTTTGAATTGTATTTGTGTTTGGATTTATTATGACTAAGTCAATATTAAGTAAATTCTTAATATTGATTAATCTATGTGAACTATTTGTTCCTTGTTTTAAGCAAATGATCCCTTTGGTAAAAAATTTGTAAATAACGATATGACGCAGAAGTAGATTTTATTCCCAAAATGGTAAAGAACATTTAAGTTTTTTAAGGTAACAAATTCCAGTATATTTGTAATTCATTTTGATTATGAAGGTACTACTCGACATAAAAGACAACAAAGCCCTACACTTACTGGAAGTGCTCAAAGGACTTCCGTATGTAAAAACCAAACAGCTTACCGATGCCAAAGCCCAGCTTATGAGCGAGATCAGGGAAGCTGTGGAAGAGATGAAGCAAATCCGGGCAGGTAAAAAGCATGCCCGTGACGCAGAGGATTTTCTAAATGAGCTATAGTGTAAAGTCTATTGAGGTTTTTGAGCGTCAAGCCAAAAAGCTTGTCAAAAAATATCCTTCCCTAAAATTCGAGCTGTTAACACTGGTTCAAGTGCTGAAGGAGAACCCGGATCAGGGTACTGCCGTAGGCAGAAATTGCTACAAAATACGATTGGCCATCAAGTCTAAAGGTAAGGGCAAATCGGGAGGGGCAAGGGTGATCACCAACTTCGTGGTGGCCAATGATACCGTTTACTTGCTCTCCATTTACGACAAGTCCGACAAAGAAAACCTTACTGATAAAGAACTGGAAGAACTCCTGCAGTTTATCCCTGATTGAAAAAGTCCCTTCTATTATTTCCAAAAGGCAATCGGAAAAATATCCTTGGTTTACCTATAACTAACTTCATTTAGACCTTTAAACCCAGAATACCTGCTCCGCCAGATGATTTTTTCTCCCTCAAATACATATAACTCTAAGGTTTCTTTCTATAATTTTTTCAAACACACAATCTAAATACATATTCCCGCTACTGTTTTGAAAATAAAACCTCTATTCCCTTGCATATCCAAGCATTCGGATTTTAATTTGCGTTATCCTTTCACTTTTTAAGAAGTGTTGGGATTTATACAGAAGAGGTAAGAGACAGGCTCGATGACCCTCTGGCAACCATTCGATTCGTTGAAAAGGTGCCAATTCCTGCCAAATGGGAATATTACCATTTGGAACTATAAATTCCAGACATGATGAAAGAGATCAAAAAAAATCCAAATTTCAAAGTCCTAAGCAAAAGTAACAGAACACCATATAGGTGTTGGTGTCCTTGCTGCTCTATGTTCTGAAATATAGCTTTACTTTTCCCCTATTTAACCTATCGGATTCATTAAATTAAACGTTCAAATAACCCATAACCTATAAACAACAACAATTATGTCAACTTATCGATTTGAAACCTTACAGCTGCATGCCGGACAGGCGCCTGACCCTACAACCAACTCAAGGGCTGTTCCAATTTATCAGACCACTTCCTATGTATTCAATTCAGCAGACCACGGAGCAAACTTATTTGCACTAAAGGAATTCGGAAACATCTACACCCGTATTATGAACCCGACCACGGATGTGTTCGAGCAGAGAATGGCCGCTTTGGAAGGTGGCGTTGCCGCATTGGCTACTGCATCAGGACAAGCAGCCCAGTTTTTGGCCCTGAACAATATTCTTCAGTCAGGAGAAAACTTTGTTTCCACTTCCTTTTTGTATGGCGGAACCTATAATCAATTCAAAGTCGCATTTAAAAGAATCGGCATTGATGCAAGATTTGCAAAAGGAAATCAAGCGAGCGATTTTGAAGGACTTATCGATGACAAGACCAAGGCCATTTACCTGGAAACTATCGGAAATCCAGAATTCAATATTCCTGATTTTGAATCCATTGCTGCTTTGGCAAAAAAGCATGACCTGCCTTTGATTGTGGACAATACCTTTGGTGCAGGCGGTTATCTTTTCCAACCACTGAAACATGGTGCCAATATCGTAACTGCTTCAGCCACCAAATGGATCGGTGGACATGGTACTTCAATCGGCGGAATCATTGTGGATGGCGGAAATTATAATTGGGGAAACGGAAAGTTTCCGCAGTTCACCGAACCATCTGAAGGATATCATGGCTTGAAATTCTGGGAGATTTTTGGGGACAATAATCCTTTGGGTCTGCCCAATATTGCATTTGCGATAAGGGCGAGAGTTGAAGGATTGAGAGATTTTGGTCCAGCCTTGAGTCCATTCAATTCCTTCCTTTTACTACAAGGATTGGAAACACTCTCACTACGTGTACAGAGAACTGTAGACAATGCTTTGGCAATCGCCGAATGGTTGGAAAAACACCCACAGGTACAAAAAGTGAATTACCCGGGATTAAAATCTTCCCCGTACCATGCATTGGCCTTAAAATACCTTCCCAAAGGTTTTGGGGGAGTTTTGAGTTTTGAATTAAAGGGCAGTAAGGAAAGCACCTCCCATTTTATCAATAATCTGAAATTGATTTCACACTTGGCGAATGTTGGCGATGCCAAAACTTTGATCATTCAACCTTCCGCTACCACCCACCAACAACTGAGTGAAGCCGAACAGATTGCAGCGGGTGTCACCCCTACTCTATTAAGGATTTCTTTGGGAATCGAACACATAGAAGATATCAAAGCAGATTTGCAGCAAGCTTTTGAAAGTATCGCCTGAAAACTATAATTACAAAAACCAAACCTGTCAGTTCCATAAGACCTGACAGGTTTTATCACATAGTTTAGTACAATGAATTTAGAAAGTAATTACCTGATTATAGATATGGTGCAGGAAACCTACAGGCATGAAAGCGTATTTGAACTTGAATCCGGAGAGTCACTCCCGGGATTTGATATTGCCTTTACCACCCAAGGACATTTAACAACCTCAAAAGACAATGTGGTTTGGGTGATCCATGCACTTACCGGAGATGCCAATGTGCAGGAATGGTGGAATGGAATCGTGGGTGAAGACAAGTTTTATGATCCTACCAAATACTTTATTGTTTGTGCCAATCTATTGGGTTCCTGTTATGGTTCTACAAATCCGCTATCTATAAATCCTAATACAGGTAAACCTTTCTACTACAATTTCCCCAACCTCAGTACGAGAGACCTTGCAGCCTCTTTGGACAAGCTTCGGGAACATTTGGGAATTTCTCAGATCAACACGGTAATTGGTGGTTCACTTGGTGGTCAAGTGGCATTGGAATGGGCACACCTGCTTCAAAATAAAGTCAAAAACACCATTATCCTTGCTTCAAATCCCAAAACTTCCCCTTGGACCATTGGATTCAATGAAACACAGAGAATGTCCATCGAAGCAGACAGTACTTGGGGCCAAAACCATCCTGATGCCGGAAAAAAGGGATTGGAAGCAGCTCGGGCCATTGCCATGCTGTCCTACCGACATCCCGAGGATTTTGCCTTGAAACAGTCTGACCAAGAAGAGAAACTGGACAATTTCCGCATTTCATCCTATCTCAGATATCAGGGACAAAAATTGGCCAATCGCTTCAATGCATTTTCTTATTGGGTGCTGAGCAAGGCCATGGACAGCCATGATATTGGGAGAGGAAGAGGCGGAATGGAAAAGGCCCTTTCACAAATACCTTCAAAAGTATTGGCTATTGGTGTGGATAGGGACCTCTTATTTTTAAAGGAAGAATCCCAGTTTATTGCCAAACATGTTCAAAGAGGTTCCTATCATGAAATCCACTCATCATACGGCCATGATGCCTTCCTGATTGAATACGGACAACTGCAATATATTTTGCAAGGGTTTTATTTAGAGGGGAATGGGTAGATAAGCTAAAAATTAATTATCTCGTTTTTAAGTTCTTACCGTTCAAGTCATAAAATCAAAACATTAAAAAAGCATAAAGCAATACCCCACATTCAGATTGAAGGAAAGATTGGTTTTTTGTAATTTTTACTATGAAATATACCCAAATCAAAGAAACCTGCCTGTATATCTCTGATCTTGATTTAGCGGAAAACTTTTACGGCGATATTTTGGAGATGCCTATTATCTCTAAAGTTGAGAATCGTCATATTTTTTTCAGATGTGGCACATCAGTTTTGTTATGTTTTATTCCTGAGGTTACCAAAGAAGAAGAAAATCTCCCACCTCATTATGCCATTGGCAAGCAACATATAGCCTTTGAGGTGAGCAAAAAGGACTACCTCAAAACTAAATCCGTTTTGTTGGAAAAAGGCATCATCATTACCCACGAACAAGAGTGGCGTAATCAACAGACAAGCTTTTATTTTGAAGATCCTTTTGGGCATGTACTGGAAATTGTGCCCGTAGGGATTTGGGATTGATTATTTAATTGCCTGATTTGTGATAAATGATAAATCAAAAATCTTAAATCTTAAGTCTTAAATCAATTTACTCTGCCTTCGTCCACTCCACTGTCCTTCCAATTAAGGAAATCCCCACGTATCCTCTGACTTCAAGGGTTTTACTGCCTTTTTTCTTAATAATACAGGAATAGGTTTTCCCGTTTTTAGGATCATAAATAGTACCTTCTTCCCATGTACCGCCATTATATTTGAAATTCTCAAGGAGTTTCATACCTATAATGGGTCTTTGGCGTTTTGAAACATCTGAATTATTCAAATCCACCTTCGGTTTACCAGCAATATCTTTTGGATCCTGAAGCCAAATGATTTTTCCAGAGAACTTATCCCCTTCTTTGTATATCTCTACCTGAGCATCCTTCTCCGTATTGTACCACTTTCCTACAATAGCATCTGCCTCTTGAGAAAAGGCTTTCAAGGTTATTCCTGAAAAAAACAGGAAAGTGAAAATCAAATAATACCTGTTCATAGTTATTTTGGTTTTAATTTGCCTATTAATTAAAGTGAAATTATTTATTTAATAAACGAAATTTGCCTCAAATGTTTGATGAAATATTTAATGCAATGGTTTTGAGGCGAATTTCATTTAAATACAGGTGGATACTTTGAAAAACATGGCTGGATATCAATTGCAATGGAGGGAACTCAGCTTGCAGCTTCTTCCTGAAAAGGCCATCTATATAAATGAATTCAGATCAATCTTGATTGCAGACCCTCATTTTGGAAAAGCAGCACATTTTAGAAAAGCCGGAATTCCGGTTTCTGAGAAATTACATATTGGGGATTTAATGACCATTCAAAGACTGATTCAAAAATACAATCCAGAGCATCTGTACTTTTTGGGCGATTTGTTCCACAGTGATTGGAACATAGCGTGGAATGATCTTGAGACTTTTGCTGATTATCATCCTGAAACCAACTTTCATCTTATCAAAGGTAATCATGACATACTACCTGAGGAGGTTTACCGTTCTGACATTTGGCAGGTCCACACAGAAAGATTAAACTTAGGGCAGATGATTTTATCACATGAACCATTGGCAAATATTCCACCGGAAAAGATCAACCTTTGCGGTCACATTCACCCCGGCATCTCGTTATATGGTACCGCAAGGCAAAAACTCACCCTGCCCTGCTTCTTTGTATCCTCCAATCAGATCATTCTGCCGGCATTCGGAAGATTCACAGGATTGTATACGATGAAATGTGGTAAAAATGATAATGCGTATGTAATTGCAGAAAAAAAAGTTATTCCTGTCAATTTCCATGATTAAGATTGGTTTAATAAGCCAAGCTGTTTAATTTTGACCCAATTCAAATCAGAAACATGAGGATAAGTCCAAGAAAAAAAACCAAACTGGGAAGATTCAAATTCATCTCAGTTCTTTTCAGCACCACTTTATCTTTATTTATTTTGGGACTTTTTGGAGTGATCGTGATCCAAGCCAAAACTTTGACTAGTATTATCAGAGAAAATATAGAAATCCAGGTATTTTTAAACAAAAACCTTTCTGAATCAGAAAAGACTAAAATCGGAGCATTTTTGGAGTCCAAACCCTATATTCTTGAAAAAGACAATGAAAAGGCCATCTCCTTTATCTCTCAGGAAGAAGCGGCTCAATCGTTTCTGGAAAGTACCGGAGAAGATTTCGCACAGTTCTTGGATGATAATCCACTGAGGGACAGTTATACCATATCCATTGCAGAAGAATTTCAGACCAGTGAATTGATAGAGGAGATAGTAAAGGAAATCAATTCCCTGGAAGGTGTTTTTGAAGTGACTTATATGGCCGACTTGGTTGAGTCAATCAATCAGAATCTGTTTAAAGTAGCTATTGTGATGGGTGGGTTTATTTTGATTTTGGTCTTTACAGTAATCATGCTGATTAACAACACCATCAGATTGGCACTTTTCTCCCAAAGATTTCTGATTCGAAGTATGCAGCTAGTGGGGGCCACAAGAGGATTTATAAGAAGACCTTTTTTAGGAAGAGCCTTTGTTTTCGGCATTTTGTCCGGATTGATTGCTTCAGTTTTGCTATTCGGTATTATCGAATACACCAAAGCCAATATTGATGGCTTTGCTTTACTTCAGGATTACAATTTATTATACGGTCTTTTTGGTTCATTGCTTCTTATTGGGGTTCTACTCTCTGTTTTAAGTACCTTGCAAGCCGTCAACAAATATTTAAACATGTCATTGGACGAATTATATTGATTATGAATAACCCACATTTTGCTTTCACAAAAAAGAATTATATCCTCATGCTGATCGGAATAGGCATCATCATTCTTGGCTTTACTATTATTGGCCTGGACAGCGAGCCTCATGGTTTTGGATTTCTTGGTTTGACTTTGGGCCCTATTGTTACCTTAGCAGGATTCCTTTTTCAATTTTATGCGATTTTTTACCGATCTGAAAAGAAATAATCTTTTATGGAAATTATTGATGCCATCATCTTGGGGATTGTCCAAGGGCTTACTGAATTTTTACCTGTTTCTTCCAGTGGTCATTTGGAAATAGGGTCTGCTATCCTTGGTGATGACAAAATCCCCGAGGAAAGCCTGATGTTTACCATCGTTCTTCATTTTGCAACCGCTTTGGCAACTCTTGTTGTCTTCAGAAAAGATATAGTTGAAATTATTGAAGGACTGATCAAATTTCAATGGAATGAGGAAACCCAATTTACTGTAAAAATTATCCTTTCCATGATCCCGGCTGTCATAGTGGGGTTATTCTTTGAAGAAGAATTAGAACAGTTTTTCGGAGGTAAAATCACATTCGTTGGATTCATGCTTTTGGTAACTGCCATCCTATTATTTCTGGCAGATCGTGCCAAAAACACAGGAAAACCAGTTGGATTCAGAAATTCGGTTCTGATCGGTCTTTCTCAGGCTATTGCCATGCTGCCTGGAATTTCCAGATCAGGTGCTACAATTTCTACCTCTGTCCTATTGGGAATAGACAAAAACAAAGCTGCGAGATTCTCTTTTCTTATGGTGGTTCCTTTGATCATTGGAAAGATCGCCAAGGACATTCTCGATGGAGCTTTGACCTATAATGAAGCCAGTTTCGGTTACCTTTCTGCGGGATTTGTAGCTGCCTTTATTTCCGGTTTTTTCGCCTGCACTTGGATGATACAACTGGTAAGAAAAAGTAAACTGACTTATTTTGCTATTTACTGTACCATAGTGGGATTGATAGCCATCTTTGCAGGAATATACTCATAGCATGCAGGAAGAACCTTACGGAGAAGTGTTTCTCATCAACAAACCCTATGAATGGACTTCTTTTGATGTAGTAAAAAAAGTCAGAAATGCGCTTAAAATTAAAAAAGTCGGCCATGCGGGGACTTTGGACCCATTGGCTACAGGGCTTTTGATAGTTTGTGCAGGAAAGAAAACCAAATCCATAGAGTCCTATATGGCTCAGGAAAAAGAATACACCGGGACATTTGTATTGGGAAAAACCACCGAAAGTTTTGACCTTGAAAAGGAAGTAATTGATGTCGCCGACCCATCACATATTACCCTTGAAGATGTTAAATCAGCAGCAGCAAAGTTGACCGGAGATATTCTACAAGTTCCACCCATGCACTCAGCCATCAAAATCGATGGAAAAAGAGTTTATGAGTCGGCAAGGAAAGGCTTGGATGTAAAAATGGAAGCAAGACCTGTAACTGTAACAGCGTTCGAGATTACCGGATTTGAAAATCCTGATGTACATTTTAGGATTGTCTGTTCCAAAGGCACCTATATCCGCAGCTTGGCTAGGGATTTGGGAGAACTACTGAATGTCGGCGCTTATATGTCCGCTTTGACCCGCACAAGGATCGGGGAATTCAAATTGGATGACGCTTATGAATTATTGGATTTGATCAAGATAATCAAAGAAAGGCAGAATGAAAATCTATGAAGGCATAGAGCATTTTGAAAAAGTAGTCAATCCTGTGGTCACCAGTGGGACTTTTGACGGTGTACATCTTGGCCATCAAAAAATATTGAACAGAATCCGACAAATTGCAGATGAAATCAATGGAGAAACTGTATTGGTTACTTTTTGGCCCCATCCAAGATTGATCCTCCACCCTGAAGAACATAATCTGCGCTTACTGACAACTTTTGAAGAAAAGACAAAGCTGTTGAAAGGAATGGGGATAGATCATTTGCTTACAATTCCATTTACAAAAGAGTTTTCGGAATTGACTTCTGAACAGTTTATCCAAAATATCCTGATAGATAAAATTCAAACCCGTAAATTAGTCATAGGTTATGACCACAGGTTTGGCAAAAACAGGGAAGGGAGTTTTGACTATCTTAAGGCAAATATTGACAAGTATAGTTTTGAATTGGAAGAAATATCCAGAGAAGATGTGGACAATGTGGGGGTTTCCAGTACCAAAATACGAAAAGCACTCGAAGAGGGAAATGTCTCCATTGCCAATGAATACCTTGGGAGAGATTATGACCTGAACGGAATCATTATCAAAGGACAACAACTTGGAAGGTCGATTGGTTTTCCAACAGCCAATGTTCATATTACACATGATTATAAACTGATCCCCCGTGACGGCGCTTACGCCGTAAAGGTTAAAATCGAAGGGAGCACTTTGGATGGGATGCTGAACATAGGTAACCGCCCCACCGTAAACGGCACTACTCAGACGATTGAAGTACATCTTTTCGATTTCAACGATGATTTATATGACAAAAGAATATGTGTCTACCTCAAATCTTACTTAAGACCTGAAATCAGGTTTTCCGGTTTGGATTCTCTACAAGACCAATTGGAAAAAGATAAAGCTGAAGCGAAGCGCATATTAGCCCGATTATAACTTAAATAAACTTACCTATGATCAACAAAACCATTGCCAACGCCACAGAAGCAGTCAGGGATGTGGTTTCGGATTCCGTATTGATGTTTGGTGGATTCGGACTAAGCGGAATCCCTGAAAACGCTATCAAAGCTCTTTTGAATAAAGATCTAAAAGGCTTGACCTGCATTTCGAATAATGCCGGTGTAGATGATTTTGGAATAGGTCTGATGTTGAAAAAACACATGGTAAAGAAAATGATTTCCAGCTATGTGGGAGAAAATGCGGAATTTGAAAGACAGTTACTAAGCGGGGAATTGGAAGTTGAACTTTTGCCACAGGGGACATTGGCTGAAAGAATCCGGGCAGGAGGGGCTGGTATTCCGGCTTTTTATACTCCTGCGGGAGTCGGTACAGAAGTGGCTGATGGGAAGGAGTTAAGGGAATTTGACGGCAAACTTTACTTATTGGAACGATGGCTCAAGGCTGATTTTTCATTTGTAAAAGCATGGAAAGGTGATACTGCTGGAAATCTGATATTTAAGGGAACTGCCCGAAATTTTAATCCTATGATGGCTGCAGCAGGAAAAATCACTGTCGCTGAAGTAGAAGAACTTGTTCCGGCAGGTGAACTTGACCCCAATCATATCCATACACCGGGAATTTATGTACAGAGAATTTTTCAGGGTGAAGGATATGAGAAGAGAATTGAGCAGAGAACGGTGAGAGAAGGATAAAGGATGAAGGATGAAGGTAGAGTTTATGACAAGAGCCAAGAAACAAGACACAAAGTCTGCTCCATGTATCGGGGAATTAAGAGGCGAGATTTTAGATGCGAGATATAAGACTTCTGAAATCAGAACCAATATTATAAACACTAGCAGATTGTCATAAGAAGGTAAAGACTATAAAAAAAAACTTTCCTTGTCATGTCGATCCCCTTAGATTTACGGGAGAGACATCTATAGAGACTGAGACACAAGTAATATAAATCAAGACAACTTGACAACCAAAAACATAAACTCCCATGTTAGATAAAACCCAAATAGCCCAAAGAATTGCTAAAGAAGTCCAAAATGGACAGTACATCAATTTGGGAATAGGTATTCCGACTTTGGTTGCCAATTATATTCCTGACCATCTTGAAGTAGTATTACAATCAGAAAACGGACTACTTGGGATCGGCCCATTTCCAACAGAAGACAAAATAGATCCGGATTTGATCAATGCCGGAAAGCAAACCATCACTATGGTAAAAGGTTCAGCGCTTTTCAGTTCTGCAGAATCTTTTGCAATGATTCGGGGCGGACATGTCCACCTTACTATCCTTGGGGCAATGGAAGTGTCTGAAAACGGCGATATCGCAAATTGGAAAATCCCAGGAAAAATGGTCAAGGGAATGGGCGGTGCTATGGACTTGGTAGCTTCAGCAGAAAATATAATAGTAGCCATGCAGCATTGTAGCAAAGACGGTCAGTCCAAACTACTGAAAGAATGCTCTCTCCCAATTACAGGAATCAGGTGTGTGAAAAAAATTGTAACTGATTTGGCAGTATTGGATATTCTACCCGAAGGTGGATTCAAGCTGTTAGAAAGGGCCCCCGGGGTAAGTGTAGAGGAAATCAGGGATAAAACAGAAGGGAGACTGGTAATTCACGGAGAAATCCCTGAAATGGATTTCGGTTAAAATTCCTTAGACCTAATTGAACATCAAGCCAATCTGATCACAACAGAGAGAAAACAAAAAGTGTGGTACTAAAAACTTCAATATCCAGGGAACTTAATCAATTCCTGTTTGATTCTCATTACTAGTTTTAAATCGAATTTATCAATCCATAAAATGAAAAAATCAGAAATAAAATTTTCAGTTGAACTTGATGACAAGAACCTACCCAAAAGTATTCAATGGGATGCATCGGACAAAGAAGAAGATGGTCTGGAAACAACCAAAAGTATAAGCCTTAACGTTTGGGACAATTTGAATCAAAGTACATTAAGGATTGATTTATGGACTGAGGATATGTCAGTGGCTGAAATGAAAAGGTTCTACATTGACATTTTGGGGGGTATGGGTCAGACGATTCTCAACAGCACAGGGGATGAATTCATGGCTGAAGAAATGAAAGATCTCTGTGACCGTCTTGTCAAGCACGTCAATGAAGAAAATAAAAAATCATTGAATTAATCAAAGGGGCTGTATCCAATTTTCAATATTTTCATTCAAGACCTCAAAATATTTCAAATTCAATTTTCGTAAATTGTGTCTTAGCGCTTTTGTAGCAAATTTCAGTAGTTGGGCCACAAAGACACCAAGGCTCGAGGGGTTTAAAATTAAAATCGCACTTTGATCTGGACTTTAATTGTGCTTAGGGACTTGTGATACAGCCTCTAATGATTTTTATTATTAAATGCCTTTTTCAAATTCTTATGGCTTTAAATAATTATTTTTTGCATTCTTTTTTATTTTTTTCTGATATTTTCCTTTAATTATGAGGTGGATTACGAAATCTAATTTTCAATAATTAATTCCTCAGAAAAATTTATTTTCATGAATTATATTGATAATTGGTAATTTACTATAAATTTCACCCGAAATAAATATTTAATATTTGTTAAAATAGAAATAAACAACAAACCCAATATACCTTATGCAAAAATTTACAAAAAGTTTAAGTCAGGCAGTATTGCTGCTTATTGCATTGGTTTCTCTAAGTGCTTCAGAAGTGTTCGCTCAGACGACTACTATCTCTGGGCAGGTAACTGAAGCCATCACCAAGGAAACTCTGGTAGGTGTCAATATTGTCGTAAAAGGAAAGGTAATCGGTACCATTTCTGACTTGGATGGCAATTTCACCCTACGCGTCAATCAGGACCCTCCCCTTACCCTGATTTTCTCTATGGTAGGATTTACCAGTCAGGAAGTAGAAATTACTGATTCAAATGTCTCCAATCTACAGGTTGCTTTAAAAGAATCCACAATACTGGGCCAGGAAATAGTTGTTTCTGCTTCTCGGGTTGAGGAGAGCGTACTACAGTCTCCTGTAACTATTGAAAGGATGGATATCATTTCAATCAGAGAGGCTCCTCAAGCAAATTTTTATGATGCATTGAATAATATGAAAGGGGTAGAAATGAGCACCCAATCACTTACTTTCAAGTCTTTCAATACCAGAGGGTTCAACGCAAATGGTAACGTCAGAACAGTCCAACTCATAGATGGAATGGACAATCAGGCCCCGGGGTTGAATTTTTCTGTAGGAAATATTGCGGGTATTTCTGAATTGGATTTGGAATATCTGGAATTACTTCCGGGAGCATCTTCCGCCTTATATGGTCCTAATGCAATCAATGGGATTTTATTGATGAATTCCAAAAATCCTTTTCAATACCAAGGCTTTTCTGCTCAACTTAAAACCGGTATAATGGATGAAGGACAAAGATCCAATCCTACAACCGGATTTTACGATTTTGCCGCAAGATATGCAACTTCATTCAGCAACAAAGTAGCCTTAAAAGTCAATGTAAATTACTTAAGGGCAGATGATTGGCAGGCGAACGACTTTAGAGATCAATCTTTATTGAACGGTTCGACTATTGAAACCGGCACCAGGACAAATAACCCTGGATTCAATGGAGTGAACTCTTATGGGGACGAAACAGCAGTAGATATCAGTCAATTCGCTCCAGCAGGAGTAATACCAACCGGAACATTTGTTTCCAGGACAGGATACCTTGAAAGAGATGTTGCCGACTATAACACTGAATCCTTGAAACTAAACGCAGCTTTGCATTGGAGAATCAACGACAGAGTGGAAGCTATCATTCAGGGTAATTATGGTGCGGGTACAACTGTTTACACAGGAGCAGACAGATATTCCATTACAGGTTTCAATATTGGACAATATAAAGCCGAATTACGGGGTGCAAACTGGTTTTTGAGAGCTTATACTACTCAAGAAAGATCTGGAGACTCCTATGCAGTAGGTATTGCAGCACAAGGTATCAATGAAGCGTGGAAGCCAAGTTTTGATCGAAATAACCTTGCTGGTTCTTGGTTCCCCCAATATACCAGTGTCTTTGCCCAGGCAATCGGAAGTGGTGCAGATCCAGCCACGGCACACGCCCAAGCAAGAGCATTTGCTGATCAAGGACGATTTGAACCAGGCTCCGCTCAGTTTAACCAGGCCTTAGCGGATGTAAGATCAAGACCTATTCCTGGAAATTCTCAGGGGGTGGGCGCAAGATTTGTGGACAAAACTAACCTTTACCACTTGGAAGGTTCATACACTTTCGAGGATATTAAATTTGCAGAATTTGTGGTTGGAGCCAATTACAGAAATTTTCAGTTGAATTCCGAAGGCACTCTTTTTGCGTTGACTGATGACGGCGAAGAGTTCAATATCCGGGAATATGGTGGTTACGCTCAAGGCAGCAAGAAGTTAATTGACGATAAATTAAAATTGACTGCTTCAGTCCGTTATGATAAAAACGAAAATTTTGATGGGCAATGGTCTCCAAGGGTTTCTGCAGTTTATACAGCTAACAAAGTCCATAATTTCAGACTATCATACCAGACTGGCTTTAGAATTCCGACTACCCAGGATCAATATATAGACCTTTTAACTCCTCAGGCAAGATTGATCGGAGGTTTACCTTTATTTAGAGAGCGGTATAATTTCAACGGAAATCCCCCTTACTCCCTAGCCACCGTGTCTAACTTTGGTGCCGGAGTTGCGGGTCTTCTTCAGCCAACCGTAAATCCAGCTGTTTTACAAGGTGCAATTGCAGCAGCTACTTCTATAGTAACCCAGCAGGTACAAGCAGGTCAAATCCCTCCCGCTCAGGCACCTGCTGCAATTGCTGCCTTAGTTCCTCAGCTTGTTCCAGTGGTAGCTGCTGAAGCCAACTTGGACAAATTAGAGCCTTTTGAATTCTCAAAATTCCAACCTGAAATAGTCAAATCATATGAGTTTGGTTATAAAGGTCTACTTTTCAACAATAAGTTATTAGTAGATGGTTATTACTACTTCAATAGATTTGAGAATTTCATTGGTGGTCAAATACTTGTACAAGACGCTTCTGCAGCAGGCGAAGCAGGACCAAACGCAATCACAGGCCTCAACCTTATTGGTGTAGGTCCTGGAGGAAGGAATATATTTTCAATGCCTGTCAATAGAAAGGAAATTATTAATACTTATGGCTGGGCTTTAGGATTGGATTATCAGTTGCCAAAAGGTTATACAATTGGGGGAAATGTTTCCTACAATAACTTGGGCAATATTGATGAATTGGATGGTTTCCAACCTGCCTTCAATACTCCTGAATACAGAACCAACCTTACCTTTGCCAACAGAAACATCAACAATAAAAATATTGGTTTTGCTCTGGCTTGGAGATGGCAGGATGAGTTTGTATGGCAGTCTTCTTTTGTGGCTCCAGCTGTTTCTACCAGAAGTCTATCTGTTATGCCTGCATTCAGTACCTTGGATGCACAGGTCAGTTACAAGGTGAAAAGCATCAAATCCATCATCAAAGTAGGCGGATCCAACCTTTTCAACAGCGGGGGATATCGTCAGGCTTGGGGTAACCCAACTGTAGGAACCATGTATTTTGTTTCCATTACATTTGATGAATTCTTGAATTAATTAACCACTGATTACTTTATAAAAACCACCTCAAAAGGGTGGTTTTTTGTATTTTAAGGCATTCACAACCTGGGTTGTATATCTATAATTTTACAACAAAATCTAAAAAACCTTACTCATCGTGAATTGCTTATTCCTTTTGACTTTGGTCATCCAACCATTTTTCTGTTAAAGTGGTTGCTAATCGGATATGACGGAAAATCACAAAATCTATTTGGAACTCAGATAACCTGCTCTTTCATGTAACAAACATCACCGATTTGCCGGGATAAATTATTGAATTTTGTGAATGATTTCGGGTCATGGATTACCATGTTTTCGAATTTTGTTACCTTCAACTAGAAATTAGTCAATGAAAAATAGTATAGCAGGAAAATTAAAAGGGTACCTCCCCATATTGGAATGGCTGCCCAATTACAAAAAAGATTATCTTCAGGGAGACCTTTCAGCAGGTCTTACGGTTGGAATCATGTTGATACCCCAAGGAATGGCCTATGCCATGTTGGCAGGTCTCGAACCTATCCACGGATTGTATGCAGTAACCGTCCCGTTGCTTCTATATGCCATTTTCGGGACTTCCAGACAATTGGCAGTGGGTCCAGTAGCAATGGTTTCTTTGTTGACAGCTGCAGGTATTGCCAGTCTGAATGCCTCTTCCCCCGAGCAATACCTATTTTATGCCCTGACTCTTGCTTTTTTGGTTGGGCTGATACAATTTGGAATGGGCGCTTTAAGGTTGGGTTTTGTGGTTAATTTTTTATCGCACCCAGTCATTAACGGTTTTACCTCTGCAGCGGCAATTATTATAGGATTAAGCCAGATCAAACATCTCTTTAGAATCAACCTTCCCAATTCAGAGCATATTCAGGAAATGGCTGTGGCTATCTACCAAAATATTGGAGATATTCATTGGATAACTTTCGGTATAGGTGCCATCGGTATAGTGATTATCAAATACGGCAAAAAAATTCATAAAAGTTTTCCTGCTCCATTAGTTGCTGTCATAATCGGAATAGCCTTGGTTTCAGGTTTTGATCTGACCAGTCAAGGTGTAAAAATCGTCGGGGATGTCCCAAGTGGATTACCATCATTTTCGAGTCCATCTTTTGACTTGGCAACATGGAATACCTTGTTCCCAATTGCCCTTACCATTTCATTGGTAGGTTTTGCGGAAAGTTTTGCTGTGGCCAAGACCATACAGGCAAAACATAAAAACTACAGACTGGATGCAAACCAGGAATTGATTGCACTTGGTATAGCTAACTTTGGTGCTGCTTTTTTCAAGGGCTATCCGGTGACAGGAGGTTTTTCGAGAACTGCTGTCAACAACGATGCCGGTGCAAAAACCACCATGTCTTCAATTTTCAGTGCAATTCTGATTGTCCTCACACTTCTATTCTTCACCGGTTTATTTTATAACCTTCCCAGTGCAATTTTAGCTGCAGTGGTTTTGGTGGCTGTTTCCGGTCTGATTGATTACAAAGAACCTATACACCTTTGGCATAAAGACAAATCAGATTTTGCTATGCTGATTGCTACCTTCCTGATAACATTAACCCTTGGAATTGAAACAGGAATCATTTCAGGAATGGTGCTCTCCCTTTTAGTAGTAATCTACAGGGCCTCCAGACCTCATATGGCTCAATTAGGAAGAGTTCCCGGTACAAATGTTTTCAGAAATATCGACCGTTTCCAAAATCTTGAAGTCAGGGACGACCTGTTGATGATCCGGGTAGATGGTCCTATCTATTTTGCTAATGTTGAATTTATCAAAGAAAAACTTGATAAGTGGATTTCGAGCAAAAAAGAGAGGGTAAAAATGATTGTTTTCAATATGGAAAGTGTGACCAACATAGATAGCACTGGCGCACATGAATTGAACGAATGGATTGTATCCTGGAGAAATGCCGGTATTGATATTTGTATAACAAGTATTAAAGGCCCGGTCAGAGATGTATTGAATAGATGGGCATTGTTAGAACGCATAGGTTCAGATCATGTATTCCTTGATGACAATACTGCCGTTTCTGCCTTTGAACATTCCATTGATGGGGTGACACTTGAAAAATATCATCCATACGCAACTCAAACCAATATTTAGAAATGTGCAGAATAGATTTTGAACAGTATTTTGAAAATAACCGGAAATGGGCAAAAACTGTATTGACAGATAATAGTTCTTACTTCCAGGAAATCAAAGAAGGTCAACATCCAAAAGCATTATTGCTTGGATGTTCGGATAGCCGGGTTTCACCTGCCACCGTTTTAGGTACCGGTTTAGGTGATCTGTTTATCCATAGAAACATTGCCAATGTGGTCTCCCATTCAGATCTCAACTTTCTTTCTGTCATGCAATATGCAGTGGAAAACCTGGGCGTCAAAGACATCATAGTTTATGGGCATTATGGATGCGGAGGCATCAGGGCTGCCTATGAAAACAACAATAATGGTCTGATAGACAATTGGCTGGCTACTATAAAAGACGTCATCCGGCACCACAAATCGGAATTGACGGCCATAGAAGATGAAAATGAAAGATTAAATAAACTGGTTGAATTAAATGTACTGGAACAAATAGAAAATATCAAGCAGACTTCAGTATATAGGGATGCAATCGAAAAAAACCTGGATATCAGACTTCATGCATGGGTTTTTGATTTTTCTACCGGACTGGTTCATGATATAAAAAAGAAATACAATATTAAACCAGCGATACTCCAAAAAAATCCGGTTGAATAACCGGATTTTTTTGGATTCTGAAATTCCTCAATTGCTGATTAACTCCTCAAAATCATCTCGGATATAAATGATATTTCTTCCAAGTTCTATCCACTTCTTTTTTTCCAATTGCTTGAGTAATCTGGAAATCACTTCTCTGGATGTTCCCAATTCATTGGAAATTTCCTGATGAGTGGTATGCAGTTCATTGGTTTTTTGCTGCTTCATTTTGGTAACTATATACCTCATTAATCTTTCATCCATCCTTTTGAAGGCAACAGCATCCAATGCCACCAACATTTCTTGAAATCGTGATTGATAGGTCATCGCTACAAACTCTTTCCATTGCTTAAATTGATCGGTCCATTCTTCGTGTTTTTGAACAGGAATGCCCAATAACACTGTTTTCTCTTCCGCCACAGCTTTGATTTCACTAGGTCTGGAAGAGGAACAGCAAGTCAGTGATAATGCACAGGTTTCACCTGGCTCCAAATAGTATAGAAACAACTCCTTCCCATCTTCATCCATCCGCATGATTTTGATTGCCCCTTCAAGGACAATGGGGACCATTTTAATAAATTGGCCTGGTTCGGTTATGATCTTTCCTGACTGAAAAATATGCACAGTACCAAATTTCAGCAATTCAGCCAACAATTTGGGATCGGTTATATTGGGTAGTTTTTCTTTTAAATCTTCAATTTCCATAAACAAAAATAAAAATATTTTGACCTTTCATATCAATTTCTCCATTTAAGATGGAAAAAATAAAAAAAGGGGTAAGTAAACCATCACCCCCTTTTCCACTTATTAATCCTATGTTAATCCATTAAATCGTAAAACCTCCGTCAATGCAATAAGTCGCCCCTGTTATATATTTGCTTTTATCTGAAGCAAGGAATGTGGCTAAATTGGCTATATCTTCATTGACGGCATATCTGCCAAGCGGAACTTTGCTTTCAAATCCTTTCTTCACCTCTTCTCCTGCTCCAGGTGCAAAACCATCCTCCAAAGAACGCATCATTCTATTGTCGACAGGTCCTGGGTGAATGGTGTTGACTCTTATCTGATGCGGCGCGCCTTCAAGGGCTGCTACCCTCATGGTTCCTATGACGGCGTGCTTACTTGTGGTATAGGCCAGCATCAAAGCGGTACCTCTGAAACCTGCTACAGAAGAGGTAATGATCACAGACCCTCCCCCATTTTTTTGCAAATACGGAAAAGCATACTTCATGCCGAGCCAAACACCTTTGACATTGACTGCCAGAACTTTGTCAAACCCTTCCTCAGGATATTCAGTCAGAGGCTTCACAACTCCCTCAAATCCGGCATTGAGAAAAACTATATCCAAGCTGCCAAATAATTCAACTGCTTTATCCGTATATGCTTTTACCTGATCACTTTTGCTGACATCAGCAGCAAAGTAATAAACCTTATCACTTTCCAGTTCAGTTTTAGCTTCTTTCAATGAGTCTTCACTCAAATCCACTAAAAGCACTCCCTGAATTCCTTCAGCTAGAAACATTTTGGCAGTAGCCTTTCCGATTCCTCCTGCTCCTCCTGTAATAATTGCTGTTTTCCCAAGTAAATTCATGCTGTTTTAAGTTTTGATTTGTATCAAAATTACTTTAATCAAAAAATATATAACCCGAAAACAATCAGTACATTGAATGATTTTTATCATAATTTAAATCAATTAAAATGGGCAGATTTATTCCATTATTAACAAAACACAAAAGCTATGAAAAGAATAATTGTTCCTATCGATTTCTCATCTTATTCTAACAATGCATTCTTAAGTGCTTTAAAAATTGCCCAAAAATCAAACAGTAGCATTACATTGGTCAATGTGGTAAGTACTGAGTTGGAATGGAAAAACCTTTCTAAAGAAAAAAAGAGCCAAAATCCGGAAATCTTGGATATGGAAGCCGAGGCAAAGGATAAACTTAAAGCCTTTATAATGGACCATGACCTGAATGCCGTACCGGTAGAGGCCGTTGTAGAAATCGGCGTACCTCATCAGGAAATAATTGAAACTGCCAATAAACATGCTGCTGACCTCATTGTAATCGGCGCATATGGTATTGGACATACCAATGAGAAATTTGTCGGTTCCAATCTTCAAAAAGTATTGAGGAATGCGAATTGTCCGGTTCTAGCGGTCAAAAAAGCAATGAATGGTAACGACCTTAGAAAAATGACCTTTGCATCGAGATTCAATGAAGATTCAAGACCGGCATTTATGAAGATGAAACCACTATTGAAGGATTTCCAAACATCTGTTCATTTTCTATATGTCAATACACCATCTGATTTCATCAATTCCAATGAGGCGGAAAGTAAAATGGACAAATATGCAAAAGGATTGGAAGATTTGGTCATTCATAAACATGTTTATAGTCATCAAGAGGCTGAAAACGGAATTGTTGAATTTGCCAAAAAAAATAAAATAGGTTTCATTGGCATTGCATCAAATAACAGAAAATTAAAATCAACCTATCAGATAGGTACGACAGACACCGTACTTTTCAAATCTGATATTCCTGTACTTAGTGTCAAAATGGAATAAGTATTGGGGAAATCCGCTTGTTGGCATTTTGATTCAATATACAAATTGAGGACTTGTAATCTGGGATGGAGATTTGGAAATCTGTAAAAGGTTTCCACAATCACTTAATGTAATTAATTTAAACATTGGAAAATTAATTTGTTATGTAAAACAGAAATGCCAAAGGCTGCTTAAATTAACCCAAATTCCAAATTCATAAACCTGGCGGGGTGAAACACTCCGCCTTCTTTTTACAATCTTTTAGAGTGATTTCTTTTTTCAAAAATACTTACACTTATAAAAAAATGAGTTCGTGAAAATAATCTCTTGATTTAACCCAAATCAATTGTTCACAAGACTCTTTGTTCCATGTTTTTTTGACCTAAACACTTTTCTTCCTTAAAAATATGATTAATAAAATCTTCTGCTGGTAAGGGAACAATAATCCATTCTATATCATGTCAATCACATCTTTTTTCTGGTGCTTCCAATGAATCACCGCACTACCTAGATTATCCAAACCGGAAACTACTTGTTTGATCACATTGGTAAGGGTAGATACAGGGAATTCCATTGGTTTAACTTTGATTTTTTGGTACAATTCCGAAATGAATTTCTTGTAATGTTTTCCATTTTCACCGATCCAATCAGGAACCTCATCTGAAAAATCCTCTCGAAGAATGTATTCCTTTATTTTCTTCAAAAAATCAAATGTAAAGGCTTTCAGTTCATCATAGTACTCCCTCACAAGAATATCCTCCTCATCCTCCATATCTTGGATATTGTGCATGACATCTTTTAAGTCTTTGGCGCCATAGACCATTGTTCTCAATGCCAGCATCAGAGAGGTAAGCTTTTGTGCTTCAATGATGCTAAGATTTTCTTCCTGTACCAAAAGATGATATTTGGTAAGTTCATCCTCCAGGTTTTTGATTTCTTTATACTGCCCTGAAAGGTCATGGGGCTGCTGAAGGATTTTCCTCCAAAAAGATACATTTTCATTGTCACTCTCACCCACATTCCAGACATTGATCATGAATTCAATTGTTTTCTCGAATGCCAAATGGATGTCTTTTTCCAAAGCCGCAATCGCAGCTTCAGGTACCTTAGGACTAACGTTTTTAGTATAAACTGAAATCCCTTTGGGCTCAAATTTAGAAAACCGTTTTTTGAGCCATTTCTCCAATTTTGGGATGAAAGGAAAAAACAGGACAATCCCAACAAGGTTAATAATGGTATTGAGTAAAACCAACTCCATCAGTGGGTCTGAAATTGAAAAAATAGACATCGTTATATCAATCAAAGGTCTGATGAAAGAAAAGATCAGCAATCCCGTGATCACATTAAAAAGGAAATGTGCCAACGCCAGTCTTTTTTTATCTGCGGATCCGTTCAGAGATCCGATTCCTACTGTTACAGTAGTTCCAATATTTGCTCCGATTACCAAAACAGCACCCTCTGTCAGTTCTATCATTCCGGCACTCATGGTGCTTAAAATAATTACTACCATTGCGGAGCTTGATTGGATCAGTGCAGTGATTACAATTCCGATTATAAGATAAATCCAAAGACCGTATTCATGAAATTCACTCAGATCAATTTGGTCTGCCACTGCTTCAATTGCGGTCTTCATAAAATCCAACCCCAAAAACAACAATCCAAATCCTACCGAAAAAGCTCCGATATTCCTAAGCAAGGGTCTACCTGAAGCAAATAGAAACAAAAGACTTCCGAGTCCCAAAAACGGCATGGAAAAAGCAGCTACACTCATCTTAAAACCTAAAGTTGCAACTATCCATGCGGTCACGGTAGTCCCTAAATTAGCGCCCAGAATAACTCCAATGGCATTTTTTAAATTGATAACCCCTGCACCCAAAAATGCCAACACCATCAAGGTAACTAAGGAACTACTCTGTAAAATTGCTGTAATGAGGGTCCCAACAAGTATCCCCTTCCAAGCCGTATCCGTAAATCTTTGAAGTAAATGTCTAAATGATTTGCCTCCAAGTTCTTTGATTGCTGTTTCCAGCTGATACATGCCCCATAGGAATAAACCAATTCCTGCCAAAAATTTCCAAAAATCAAAAATATCATCTTGAATCATTGGTATTGGGATATAATACAAGTTATACTCTTTGGTAATGGCCTACTACAAAAAGATTAATCTTTCAAATCCATTAAAGTATTTTGAATACTTACCCTTATGGGTTTGATGGAATACCTGAAAATTAGTCCTGAATTCTTATTTTCATATTTAAACTAAGAATTCATCATTGAAGTACAGCAAAACCTATATAACAAATATAAAAAGTTGGTGGTATTAATGAGAAAAACAATCAATTACATTTCAGGCTTCTTTTTTAATCTTTTCATCTTCCGGGGATTGTACCAAAGATAAAACCCTGTTATACACAAAAAAATCAAACCTAAGGAAGTCAATGTACTATAAATTATTTTTGAACTTTCCGAGTCCGTCTCCATTAAAAAATCCAATATACTACCATCATGAATTTTTTCCACCAAATCGGAATTCCGTTGTTTGATGGATAATACCTCTCCTGAAAAACCATCAATCTGAATTTCAGTAAAATGCTTCTTGAAAACAATTTTCGCTATCCCTTTATCAGGACGCACATCTACCCTATCAATCAAGTCACTCTTCCCAATGCTGTCTCTCATAAAGGTTTGACCTATTACAATCATTTGCTCCAAACGGATCCAATCTCCTGGGTTATCAACTTTCGTGGATTGGGTCTTAGGGATCAGTTTCATTTCCTTTTTCCAAGCCAAGAGAATTGCTGTAACACCAATGATCAACAAAAAAACAACGAAAGTGATACTGATCACTTTATGTATTCTTCTATAAATCCTAGTATTTCTGGCTGTTTTTGAGATGTTATTCATGAACTCAAGATTGTTGGGCAATATATTCCTAATTGGAAGTGTAAAAAAAAACAATACTATCAGCGGTGATAATCATGGGTTAATCAGTGAAAAACCACATTGGCCAGTTTCATGGCCTCTACAAATTCAATTTTATTCAGATTGAGATCAAAACCATGGCCTTCCAAGATCGCAATCAAGGATTCGGTAGCTACATTTCCTACCAATTCATCTTCAGCAAATGGACATCCACCATAGCCTTTGATGGCCCCGTCAAATCTCATACAACCCGATGCTACCGCTGCATCAATTTTTGGTTTCAGTAATTGAGGATGGGTATGTAAGTGTAATCCAAATTCGATTCGCGGGAATTCCTTTGAATTGACAGTGTACAGTTCGGAGATCAACTCAGGTGTAGCAGAACCAACGGTATCAGCAAATGAAATGATTTTTATCCCCAATTCATCTAAGTGATGGACAAATTGGGCAACCAATTCTGAAGAAAATGGATCTCCATATGGATTTCCAAAACCCATACTCAAATAGGTTACCAAAGTTTTCCCCTTTACTTCGCACAGATTCTGTATTTCCTCCACAGTATCCAAGGCTTCATTAATGGATTTATTGGTATTTCTCTGCTGAAAAGTCTCAGATACCGATAGCGGAAAACCTAAATAGTCAATCTCTTCAAAATGCAAGGCATCCTCAGCGCCTCTCCTATTGACAACTATGGCCAAGAGTTTGGATTTGGCATTGAACAAATCAAGCAGGGACAATACCTCTTCAGTATCCCGCATCTGAGGAACGGCTTTTGGGCTTACAAAAGACCCAAAATCTATGGTGTCAAACCCAACCTGTGATAGTTGGTTGATATATGCAGCTTTAATTGCCGTATCTATGAATTCACTCCGCCCCTGCATAGCATCTCTTGGGCATTCGACCAATTTAATCATGGCCTGAAATTAAGGATATGGTTTTGAAGGAGCAAATGATAACCAATTCTTACCATTTTTGAATAAAATGGTTTTCTATAAATTCTTAGAAAAAAGTGTTTAGAAAGATGAATACAGAATTTAAGGATCGAACCTTAACCACCCAAACTATATGATTCTTTTAAATTTATGAATACATTGAGGCCTTCAATTATAATATTTAATTTTAATGAACAAAAAAGAAAAAATTGAATCACTGTTTCATGAAACAATAAACAATAGGTTCGATATGTCCTTTGTAGATAAATTCATCAAACTCAAATCAATATACACACATGATAAAAGACTCCAAAAAGAATGTGATTTGAACATTGCTATGATTTATTCAAATAATGGTCATTTAGAAAGCGCATTGGATATATTTTTAGAACTGATCAAAGAAAGAAACATCATTTCTCCCTATCATTTTGAAATCATAACTCTTTATTCAATAAACCATTTGACACAGTTAGGAAGACTCGAAGGAGCCAGGAATATTTTTGAAGAAAACGTTCATGCAAAAGAACTTACGGCATTTAACTTTAGGCTCACAATGCTTGCTTGGTTCGTGGAGAACTTCAATCCCTCAAATGCCGAATTGCTTCCGTTCAAAGGTCTTTTTGATAATGCAAAGGAAGACCTCGGCTACCTTTCAAAAGAACCTGAATTGAAAGCACAAATTTTGGAAGCCAATAATTTACAAAAAATAACTGCCCGAAATTATGGAAATGTAAACATATCGCTGCGAGGCAAATCCACAATGGAGCAAATCGAAATTATAAAAAAATTCATCAATACAGATCCGCCCTTATTTTTCAGAGAATTGGCAGAGAAGTTACTTTTTGAAAGGGAAAGCAGGTAAATTTAATTGAGCTTTATGTAAAATCTCAATTTTAAGTTTTTAACATGTCCTATAGATAATCCTAAAAACCTATTATTTTCCAAGCTTTCCAATCCATTACTTATACTCGTTAAAAAACCTCTTTTGCAATCCTATAAGTCGCATCCGCCTTACTCATAGTATAATAATGTAAAACCTTAGTTCCATTTGCAACGAGCTCCTTACTTTGTTGAATAGCCCAATCAATACCAACCTGCTTTACATCGGCATTGGTTTTGCATTTTTCAAGTTCGTCCATTAATGGGTCAGGAAGATCTAGAAAGAATGTCCTTGGCAACATGGAAATTTGACCCAAAGTTGTGATAGGTTTTAGTCCAGGAATAATCGGCACAGTAATACCCAAGTCCCTTACTTTTTTCTCAAATTCAAAGAATTTTTGGTTGTCAAAAAACATCTGGGTCACGATGTATTCAGCACCGGCATCAATTTTTTCTTTCAGGTGTTTCAAGTCAAACTTCAAACTCGGAGCCTCGAAATGCTTCTCGGGATACCCTCCTACTCCGACACAAAAGTCAGTATGAAACCCTGTTTCAGTTTCTTCATGGAGATACCTGCCATGATTCATACCGTAAATTTGGGCGACAAGATCTTTTGTATATTCGTGTCCATGGGGTTCAGCTACAAACTTCCCTTCATTTTTTGGTGCATCACCTCTGAGGGCAAGTACATTCTGGACACCAATAAAATTGAGATCAATAAGAGCATTTTCAGTTTCTTCTTTGGTAAAACCACCACATAATAAGTGGGGAACTGCTTCCACATGGAACCTGTTCATAATCGCCGCGCAGATACCGACTGTTCCAGGTCTCTTTTTTGTACTTACCTTTTCAAGTAATCCATTTGGGTGCTTTTTATAGATAAATTCTTCCCGATGATAGGTTACATCCACAAAAGGAGGCTTAAACTCCATTAAAGGTTCAATCCCAACCAACAATTCTTTGAGGCTCTGTCCTTTTAACGGTGGTAAGATTTCAAACGAAAAAAGTGTTTTTTCAGCTTGATCGATATATTCTGTTATTTTCATCTGTTATTTTTCCTGTATTTGTAAGGATGGTGAATATGCCAGATTGGGCGACAACCAACGTTCAGCTTGCGCCTTGCTGACTCCTTTTCTTATTGCATAATCAGATACCTGATCTTCTCCTATTTTTCCTAGTCCAAAATACCTGCTTTCAGGATGTCCGAAATAAAATCCGCTGACAGAAGAGGTGGGATACATCGCGTAACTTTCTGTGAGAGTTATTCCGGTTTTCTTTTCTACCTCAAGTAAGTCAAAAAGTGTCCTTTTTTCGGAATGTTCAGGACAAGCAGGATATCCTGGTGCAGGCCTGATTCCCAGATATTCTTCTCTAATGAGAGAATCATTGTCTAACTTTCCGCTCTTTTCATAGCCCCATAATTCCCTTCTCACCACTTCATGCAAATACTCTGCACCTGCTTCAGCCAATCGGTCTGCTAAAGATTTTAACATGATATCATGGTAATCGTCATGTACCTTTTGATATTCAGCTAATTTGGCTTCAATCCCCCATCCTGCTGTGACAGCAAATCCGCCCATATAATCAATTTTATCAGGATGAATATAATCTGCAAGTGAACGGTTTGGTACTCCTTTTCCCTTCTTGCCTTGCTGACGAAGGAAATGAAATTTGAAAGGAGTTTCCATTTCATTTTTCAATACTGTTACATCATCACCATTCCTTCTCACTGGGAATAAGCTGACAATAGCTTTGGCAGAAATCCATTTTTCAGCAATCAGCTCATCCAATATGCTATTGGCATCTGAAAATAATTTTTTGGCTTCATTTCCTACAATAGGATCTTCCAGGATCTTGGGATATTTACCTGAAAGCATCCAAGTACTGAAAAACGGTGTCCAATCTATATAATCCCTGAGTATGGATAAGTCCAATTCTTCCCATACCTTTTCGCCAAGTTTTTTAGGAATCAATGGTTCATAGTTTTCCCAATCTATGAAAACCGGGTTGGCTTTGGCTTCTTCTAAAGTGGCCATTTGCTTCACCATTTGCTTTGCCTCATGTTCTATTCTGAGCTGTCGGTAAGTTTCTTTGAGTTTGACTTTGTATTCAGCCTTTGTTTCTTCGCTGATTGCCTCTCCTGCAATAGGCACAGATTTCGAAGCGTCGGTAACATGCACCACTATTCCACTATACACAGGATCAATTTTTACCGCAGTATGAATTCTAGAAGTAGTTGCACCTCCTATCAACAAGGGAATATCCAATCCTTGACGTTCCATTTCAGAAGCTACATAAACCATTTCATCCAAGGAGGGAGTGATCAATCCGCTTAAGCCAATAATATCTACTTGATTTTTGATGGCCTCATCTATAATCTTTTGCGCATCTACCATGACCCCCAAATCGATGATTTGGTAACTGTTGCAAGCCAGGACAACACCCACAATATTTTTACCGATATCATGTACATCTCCTTTGACTGTGGCCAAAAGGATTTTTTTGATACTGCTTTGTTCGGCATTATAATCCAAATCCCCGATTTTTGGCATAAAGGGTTCAAGGTAAGCGACTGCTTTTTTCATTACCCTCGCCGATTTGACTACCTGCGGCAAAAACATTTTGCCTTCACCGAACAAATCCCCCACTACATTCATCCCATCCATTAAAGGACCTTCGATTACTTTCAATGGGTTTTTATATGCCAATCTTGCCTCTTCAGTATCTTCGATCACATAATCTATGATGCCTTTAACCAAAGCATGTTCAATCCTTTTTTCAATAGGATCATTTCTCCATTCTTCACTTGCCACTTCCTTTTTTCCTGATGCTTTGACAGTTTCGGCAAATGTCAACAATGCTTCGGTTGCATCTTCACTCTTGTCAAAAAGAACATCTTCGACTTTTTGCAAAAGGTCTTTTGGGATATCGTCATAAACTTCCAACATAGATGGGTTGACAATACCCATATCCATTCCATGACGGATGGCATGGTATAGAAAAGCAGCGTGCATGGCTTCCCTTACAGGATCATTTCCTCTGAAGGAAAAACTGACATTACTCACTCCCCCACTGACCTTGGCACCGGGAAGGTTTTGTTTGATCCATTGGGTAGCGTGAAAAAAGTCCAAGGCATTCTTTCGGTGTTCATCCATACCGGTTGCCACAGGAAAAATATTAGGATCAAAAATAATATCCTGTGGATTGAACCGGACTTCATTGACCAAAATATCATAGCTCCTTTTACAAATATCAATTCTTCGCTGATAGGTATCTGCCTGACCTGCTTCATCAAATGCCATTACCACCACTGCGGCTCCAAATTTCTTGATGGTCTTTGCCTGATGGATAAATTCTTTTTCTCCGTTTTTCAAGCTAATGGAATTGACAATTCCTTTACCCTGAACGCATTTCAGCCCTTCCAGAATTATCTCCCACCTGGAACTGTCAATCATGATGGGAATTCGGCTTATTTCCGGTTCGGAAGCAATAAGGTTAAGAAACTTTTTCATGGCGGCTGCCCCATCCAACATCCCTTCATCCATACAGACATCCAATATTTGTGCTCCACCCCTCACTTGATCCAATGCTACTTCCAATGCTTCATCATATTGCCCATTGAGAATCAAACGTGCAAATTTCTTGGATCCGGTAACATTGGTACGCTCACCGATATTCACAAAATTTATCTCCGGAGTAAAAACCAAAGGCTCCAACCCGGAAAGTTTCAAGACATTATACTTTTTTATTTTACTCATCTCCTGTTGATACAAATTCAAGTTTTCTTGGAGCGTATTTTTCTGATGTTTTGGCTATTGCTGCTATATGTTCCGGTGTAGTTCCACAACAGCCCCCCAAGATATTGATCAAACCATCTTTTAAGAATTCTTCGACCTGTCCTGCCATTTCGGATGCACCCTGATCATATTGTCCAAATTCATTCGGAAGACCTGCATTGGGATAAGCGCTGACAAGAAAAGGAGCATTATCAGCCAAAACTTTCAAATACGGCCTTAATTCTTTTGCACCCAAAGCACAGTTCAATCCTACACTGAATAATGGCACATGAGATACGGAAATCAAAAACGCTTCTGTAGTCTGCCCCGACAATGTCCTTCCTGAAGCATCCGTTATGGTTCCTGAAATCATAATTGGAATCCCCCCTTCTTCTGGATTTAAAGGAATGTTTCTTTCTTCAAAGACTTCCTGTATGGCAAACAAGGCAGCCTTGGCATTAAGGGTATCAAAAATTGTTTCAACCAGTAAAATATCAGACCCTCCATCAAGTAAACCCCTAACTTGTTCTTTATAAGCTTCTGCAAGCTGATCAAAAGTGATTGCTCTGTATCCGGGGTCATTGACATCTGGAGAAATAGAGGCCGTTCTATTGGTAGGTCCCAAAGCTCCTGCTACAAATCTTGGCTTATCAGGGTTTTTGGCAGTAAATTCGTCAGCAACTTCTCTGGCAATTTTGGCAGACTGGAAATTTATCTCATAGGCCATGTGGGAAAGCCCATAGTCTTCCTGAGCAATTGAGGTACCACTAAACGTATTGGTCTCAATAATGTCTGCCCCCACCTCCAAATAAGCGGCATGTATTGCCTTGATAATATCCGGCCTGGAAAGGGATAATAAATCATTATTACCTTTCAAGGGTTTGGGATGATTTATCAATTCAGGAGTTCTAAAATCCGCTTCAGTCAATTTATATCGCTGAATCATGGTGCCCATAGCGCCATCAAGAATAAGGATTTTTTTATTTGCTTGGGAAATCAAAAGTTCGCTTCTATTCATAATGATATTTGAATAATAAAAGCTTATGCGAGCAAGAACCGGATGAAAAAGAAATTTTTATCGTCCGCTTATCTTCTTCCGCCATTTACGGAATGGGAATTAGCACCTTTTGTTTTAGGTTGCTAAGACGTCTCAGGGCCCTTCCCTCGGTCTTTCTCGATAAGCAATTCCAAAGTTAAACCCAATAATTTAATTTTATCAACTTTTTCCAAAATTCTTCAAAGGATGATTCAATTTTATACTAGACAGCATTTTCAGTTGTTAATGCTACAAATCACAATCACATCTGTTTGATTTACCGAATTGAACGCTTAATTTAAGAATTCATTAAACATCACTGATATTTCGACCTTTATGAAACACTTACTCTCCTTTTCCTTTTTATTGATTTTAATATCCTGTGGACAGCCATCAAACAAACAAAGCATTGAAACTTCGATAGCTGATACTTGGGATGCAGAGACGAGAATTATTGAGCTTGGAATAAATCTTTCTCAGCCAAGTTCCCCTGTGGCAAATTATGTGAATGTTGTCAGAACGGGGAATCTGTTGTTTTTATCCGGTAAAGGGCCTGACCTTCCTGAAGGTGGGTATGTTACCGGAAAAGTCGGTCAAGACCTGACAATTGACGAAGGAAGGGAAGCTGCAAGATGGGTTGCAATTAGTCAGTTGGCTGTATTGAAAGCTGAGTTGGGTGACTTAAATAAAGTAAAGAGGATTGTAAAAGTTTTAGGAATGGTCAATTGCGGTCCCGATTTCACCAACCAACCTCAGGTAATTAACGGTTTTTCTGATTTGATGGTGGAAGTTTTTGGAGAAAAGGGCAAGCATGCCAGGTCAGCTGTAGGCATGAATGCTTTGCCATCAAATATTGCTGTTGAGGTAGAATTGATAGTGGAAGTGGAAGATTAAGGCCTGATTCCAATCCCAAATTGGAGGTATGGGTTAGCCATATAATCGAACATGGATAAATCTTCCAACTTATAATTGGACAAGGGAAGCTCATATCCTCCATGGACACTAAACATCAGCTTTGAGGAACCACCCAAAATCGGCATTCCATAGGCAAAATATAATTCAGGCTTTGCCATTACTCCGGCATTTCGGAGATAACCGTCATGAAGAGGTTCTTCGAATAACCTAGGAAAATCGGGTTTCTCATTTGAAGTAAGACTGTATCTAATGTTGCCAAACCCTAACCCTCCCAAAGCACCAAGCTCCAGATTTTTCCTTTCAAAAAGTTTTAGGCCCACGTTACCATAAAGTCTCAGACTATTTAAAGTATGACTCTTTGTTTCACTGGCAGGACCCGAAAGACCAAGATTATAAAAATCAAATCCATATAAAAAGCCTTTTGTTTCCCCTAAAACTTTGAGACCCCAGTTGTTCGGTCTTCCATCAAAAGCACTGAGACCATTTTCTCCAAGCTTTTTGTTGAATTCATCCGGTTTGGTAAAATGCATTCCATAAATAATATGTGCTCCCAGGGAAGCATCTTTATAAAAATAATTGTGATCCGGAAGCGATATTCCCACACCAAGCCTTAAGAACGCACCACTTTGAATAGAATTGAAATTGATTCCATTCAAATTCCAGGAATCTTCAAAGGGGCTGAAGGAATATCCAAAACGTGCCAAAATTTCCAATGCTTCCTCTCTGCCAGGGATAGGAAGATCATAACTCATCTGAAAGCCAATTTCTGTAAGAAACCCTGACAAATTAAAGGTACTTTTGTGAATATCCCCTTTTCTAAGGAGGTATCCGTTTTCAGGATTTTGAAGAAATCCGTCAAGGCTATTGGTGTCATTCTCCCGCAACATCTGAAAGTTTGCGAATCCTGACCCAAATGACATATAATGGATCAATTGGAAGTTCCCTTCTTCTGTAAAGGCAAAGCCTACATTGACATAAAACCTGGTAGATTGATAATCAATTTCAAAGTCCCCAAAATCAGATTTTGGACCACTGTTATGAAACAACTCCAAACCAATGATAAAGTCATTAAACCGAGTTAAGTAACCAAAACTCAAGTTTGAATATCCTTTTCTCATTGGTGAAAGGCCTTTATTAGCCAACATCTCATTGAATTCTCTCAAATTTGCACCTGTTTTCCCATAGGTCATATACATGGTATTCCTGATGGTCTTTTGAGACTGTGCTGAACTATAGCTCCAAGTTGAAATGATAATAAGGAAAAGAAAAAAAAACCTCATAATTTTTACTTTGCCCTCAAAATTAACTTAATCATCATATTCTTTTCCCTATTAACGGAAATTTATGGTTCAAGGTATTTGAGTATTTTGGCATAAAGGTTATCCGGGTTGAACGGTTTTGGTATATAATCATTCATTCCGACTTTTTCGAGATGTTCTTTTACTTCTATCAAAGAAGATGCCGTAAGTGCAATTATTGGAATACTTTTCTTTTGTGGATTTGCTGAATTTCTAATGAATTCAGCTACCTGAAAACCATCCTTTTCTGGCATCTGCAAATCCAAAAGGATCATATTGAAATCCTGTTCTTCAAAAGCTTTGATTGCTTCATTACCGTCATTTGCGATCACGACTTCTTTTACTCCCCACTTGCTAAGGAATTTTTTAATCATAATCTGGTTGACGAGGTTATCCTCCGCCACCAGAATACTGGCGTTTTGCAATATTTTATACCCATCAATATTTTCTTTGGGAAACCGGATATCACTGGCTTTTGGTTTTTCAAATCTGATCACAAAAGTGAACCGGGTACCGCCTTCAGGTCTTCTTATGGCCTTGATTTCGGAACCGAATAACTCCACCAACCTTTTGACAATAGCGAGTCCTAAACCTGTTCCCCCATATTTTCTTGTGGTGGCTGCACTTGCCTGCGTAAATGCCTCAAAAATAATTTGCAGCTTGTCTTCCGGTATTCCTATTCCTGAATCTTCAAAATCAAACTGTATGGAAATATGGTCTTCTTCATCTTTTTGGTTGGTCAATTTGATTTTGACAGAACCCTCCTCTGTGAATTTCACTGCGTTGGAAACAAGATTATTGACAATCTGTCCCAATCTTACTGGATCACCAATCAGATTTTTGGGAATACTTGGGTCAGTTTCAAAGATAATTTCGAGTGATTTTTCCCTTGCCTGGTAAGAATATGAATGCAATATTCGATTAAAAACATTATTCAACTCAAAACTGACTTTTTCAAGCTCTACTTTCCCCGAATCAATTTTGCTGTAATCCAATATATCATTGATCAAACCAAGGAGGTTTTCGGCAGAAAACTGTAAGGTTCTCAGATTTTCAAGTTGATCTTCTCTTGGATTGTCTTCAATCAACAAATGAGCCATGCCGATAACTGCATTCATCGGAGTTCTTATTTCATGGCTCATGATTGAAAGAAACTGGGATTTGATATTTGAAGCCTGTTCTGCTTTTTCCTTTGCCAGGTAGAGCTCATTTTGAGCTTCTTTCAATCTGGTAATATCTCTTGCTATACCTGTATAATACTGCAACTTACCTTCTGTATCGGAAACAATTTTTCCGTTTGAACTGAAAATCCGGTAATCTCCATTAAGATGCCTTAATTTGAATTCAAGGTATTGATTAGAAACGAAGAAATTGGAGTCTACCTGATTTTGCCCATTTAGAAATTCTAAATCATCTGGATGTAGAAAATCAGTCAGTCTCTTTCCTATCACCTGATCTGAAGAGTAACCCAAAAATTGTTTGACATTGGGAGAAATGTAAATCATGGTCAAATCCATGTTCAGCGAAAAAATGATTTCGGTTGATTCTTCTACCAATCTCCGATATTTTTCTTCATTCTTTTTTAAATCTTCCTTAGCCTGAAATTCCTCATTGATATCCCTTAAAATTCCCAGGGCATATTCCACCTCACCCTCATATTCAATTGGTCTAACTGTGATTTCATAGACCCGACGTCTAAAAATAAGATGTTTTTGGACTATCTCATTTTTTAACAAGGCCTTGGTTACTGCAGGCTGGATTTCGTTTAGATTTTTTCGGTGAACTTCTGCCAATGTCTTACCCTCAAAATCCGACGCGTTCATTCCCCAATCAGCAAAATTAGTTCCCTGTGCAACGATATATCTCAAGTCCCTATCAATCAGAAAGATACTTGTTCCAGGAATATTTGCTGCCAACACACGGTATCTTTCCTGGCTTCTTAGAATTTCCTCTCTATTTTTCTTCCTCTCTGTAATATCCTGAATTATCCCCTCATGAACCATTATTTTACCTTTGGAATCATAGACCTCACTGGTTTTGTCTTCCACCCATCTATAAGTCCCATCTGCCTTTTTGAGTCTATATTCTCCTGAAGAAGCCGGAATTCCATGGATATCCTTGTTCCTTGAATGATAGAGAAGTAAATCATCCACATCATCAGGATGAATCAGTTCTAGCATGCTCTTTTTGGATTCTATCAATTTGGCTGAGCTATATCCAAACTGTCTGATATTTTCTGAAATATATAATATCCTGAAATTGTTATTGGGGTCTATGGTAAACAATACTGCAGGACTATTTTCCACAATCATTTGCGCTTTTTTTGCTATTGCTTCCTGCCTGACAAATAAGGAAAGGTTTCTGATTACAAAAGAAAACCCAATCTCGTCTTTTTCATCATTCAAAAAATGTTGGACCGAAACCTCATAAGGATCCACCGCCCCCATCCTGGATTTCAAATCCAATTGCCTTCTAAAACTATCTTCAGGCCTCAGGTCTTTCAGCAACTCTTCAAGATTTGGCCCTCCCAGAAAATCAAACGTAAACAAGTCAGTTATTTTACCTTCAAATTTTTCTCCTTCCTCAATAAAACATTCTTTTAGACCTGCTTTATTGATATAAATAATATTAAACTGATTATCAGTAACAAAAATAGGATCATTGACCTGAGCAAGAATCTGGGATTGAAGCTTGAGGTAATTTTCAGCATCTCTTTTGTGGGTATTGTCCGTACAATACCCATATACCTCAACCTCACCTGTCTTTTCAGTAGACTTTTTTACCTGAATACTGTAGCTGATGTATTTTTCTTTACCATCTGAGGTAAAAATGCTGAAAGCTCCATTTGAAGAACTGAGGCTTGTTAATGCTTGATTGAGATTTGATAAAAATCCAAATCTGTCATTCTTGGAAATTTTTTTTAAAAACTGAGTAAAAGTAGCCGAATAAAGATCTTCGTCCAATTCGAAAATCCGCTTCAATCCTTCAGAAAAAATAATCCGTTTCTTTGAATTGCTATACCGCCAAGATCCGGATTTTGCCAGTATTTCAGTAGATGCCAAAAGTTTTTCATTTCTGTCCAAGCTCTTTTTGATAGCCCTGTTGATAAAACTCCCTGCATAGACATCACCCAACTGCCTGAGCACATATTCATCCTTTTCATGCCAGGCTCTTTTTCCGTTAACAGCATCCAAGCCGAAAAATCCTATCAATTTATTTTCAGAAAAAATCGGAATCAAAACAAAGGATTTTATTCCCTGTTGTTTATAAACGTCCCTTTCACGGGCAAATTTTTCAGGCATTAAATCCACATCAGGTACGACCAGGATATTTCCCTTTCTCAATGCTTCAATAGTCAGATCATCCTCTTGGAACGTTATATTTTGTAAATGCCCGATCTGGGGCTCTATACCAGGACCAGTCCATTCATAGACATTATCTATTTGATTCAATTCATCATGAACCAAAAAAATATAGGTCCTATCTGCCTTTTCAAATTCCCCAAGCATTTTGAGCGATAAATTGAAGACACTGTCTGCGCTATCATATTCCGCATTGACAAACTTGGCTGAAATCCTATTGATCAAATTTTCCAGTTCATACCTTTTTTGCAGAGATTTTTTTGCCCTGTAGTATTCGGTATTGTCTTGGGCACTGAAAAGTATGCCCTCCACAAGGGGGTCATTCAATAGATTTTTGCAATGACTTTCAATTAAAACTTTATCCTGATCAGGAAGATTTATCCAAAAACTGATTTTTACCTTTCTTTTGGTTTTAAAAACCTTTTCCAAATCACCACTTTCAATGCTAATGACCCCTTTGTTGACAAATTCCTGATAATTTTTTCCGATTACTTCTTTGGGTCTGATTCCAAGCTTTGTGATTATTGAGGAACTGATAAATTTAAAGACCCCGTCCTTATCCAATATGGCAAGCAGCCCATGGCTATGCTGAAGGATACTGTCCACTAAATGTAAATCACGTAATCTCCTTAAGGGTTGGTCTTTACTGATGTTACTTTTGGTAAGAGATTCCAAAAAAGGGACAAATTTATTGACCTTACCAACACAAATCAATCTGTCCTTTCTGTTTGGATACGCAATAAAATTCCAAAGATATTTGACTTTACCACCATTGAAATGATTCAGTTCTGAATAAATCTCATAGTTGGGAAGCTGTCCGAATTTAAAAAATCCATCAAGCATTTTGTGGGATTGGGTTTCCCTGATTACCTCTTTCCAATGGAAAAGATTTTTAAAGAAATTAGTTTTAAGAAATTCATTGAAAAAAACAACCCCATCAATGGAAATAACCATCACTGGATCCTTTAATTGATCAAAAAATGATTCTGGGTCAAATTTTTCTTCAATACTCATATATCACATTTAAAAATACAGGTGCAATTTAAAATTGCATCACTTATCTTGGGCAATTAATTTTAACAACTTACATCCTTTGAAATCGAATAATAATCAAATTTAAAAGAAAAACCATTCATATGATTAAATTTAAGTTTTGTCTAATATTGTTTTTACTTCTTGCCCAAATTGGATTTGGGCAAGAAGTCAGTCAAGAAATAAGACCCATAACTTGGCAGGACATTCCCAACTGGCGTTCTATTTCCCAAAATAGCTTTCAAATGTCCTCTAATGGAAAATGGGCGGTCTATGCAATGATGTCTGTAGAGGGTGATGGAGAAGTTATTGTCCAAAAAACTGACGAACCTCAAACAAAAAAATCCTTCCCGATCGGTTCTACGACTTTTCCAAGTATTGCATTTTCAGAAAACGGAAGATGGCTTGCGTTCAAGCAATACCCTAAGGAATCAGAAAAAAAGGCCAATTCAAAAAACGGCAGTAAAGGATTAAAAGAAAAACTGATTTTATTGGATTTGGATAATGATTTCAAACAGACTGTTTTTGAGAATGTGAATTCATTTTCCTTTAACGGAAAAAATTCCACACATCTGGGCATAAATCTGGGTAATGGAGTAGCCAATGGTGATGCCAAAGGCTCGGATTTTTTGTTGGTCCATCTCAATTCTGATAAAAAACAAAATATAGGTAATGTCCTTGAATTTGCTTTTAATAAAACTGGAGATTATCTCGCTTACTCTATAGATGCAGCAAATCAATCAGGAAATGGCGCTTACCTGCTTCAGCTGGTAACCGGCAAAACAGAAATTCTTGACAGCGATACAGCTACCTACAAATCAATTAATTGGACCGAAAAGGGAGAAGCATTTGCGTTGCTCAAATTGGTGAAAGACAAGTCCTTCAAGCAAGACCATGGTAAATTATTGGCAATAAAAAATCTTTCAGATCCACAGTTGACAATATATGATCCCAAAAAGGATTCAATCAATTTTCCAAAAGATTATACCATTAGCCCCAATAGAAAACCTATGTGGTCAGAAGACTTGACCAGGCTGTTTTTTGGTATCCATCCACTTGTCCCTGAAAAAAAGCAAAACAAGATAGCTACCCAGCAGACTCTAAGAAATGTCAATAAGGACTCTCTGGAACGAGTCAATCTTGAAAAAATAAAGTCAGATTCAACAATAAAATCATTGGCTGACCTTCAAAAAGCAATCGCAAAAATTGACAGCACGAAACCCAAAGCTTCCCCGGAAAAGAAAGATAAAACAAAACCTGATATGACAATCTGGCACTGGCAGGACAGCAGGTTACAATCCAGACAGCAGGTTTTGGAAAACCAGGATAAAAACTACAGCCTATGGTCCATGTATGATACCAGAACCGGCAAGCACACCACTCTCCAGGACAGCTCCATGCGGGAATTAACCATTATGACAAAAGAAAAATTTGGTTTGGGTGTCGATTTCCAGGAGTACGAATTGGATATCAATTTAGATGGTCAAAATTACAGGGACATCTATTCAGTAAATCTTCAGACCGGAGAAAGAAAATTACTGTTCAAAAAGTTTTATTTACCCTCCTTCTCCTCTTTTCCAAGAATTTCGACAGATGGCGACAAACTCCTTTATGCAAAAGACGGCCACTTTTATGTTTATAATCTGGAAACCGGAATTGAGAAAAACCTAACTGAAAACATCAATACCTCCTTTGTAAATTTGGAAGACGACCATAATGTTGAAAAGCCTATGATAAATCCCTTGGGCTGGAGCAGTGACAGCAAATTTGTCTTACTTAGGGATGGTTGGGATGTTTGGCAGGTACCCGTTGGTGATAAAGGCAAGCCAATTAATCTTACTCAAAATGGCAGATCTGAAAAAATCAGATATCAAATGAGGTTTACTTTGGATCCGGAGGAAAAAGGCATTGATCTCTCCAAACCCATATTTATTAGAAAGTATGGTGAATTTTCAAAGAAAAGCGGTATTTCAAAAATCTCACCTGGAAAATCAGGTTTGATTCCGGGAGCCAAATCATTGATTTGGGAAGATGCCAACATCAACAGACTTAGTAAAGCAAAAAATGCTGAGGTTTATTATCTCTCTAAGGAAAAATTCAACGAACCTACAGAAATCTACATCACAGATGCAGATTTGACAGATCCGAAAAAAATTACCCAGAATGCCCCCGATGCCCCCAAATTCAAATGGTCTTCCGGAGTTAGATTGGTTGATTATATTTCAGATAAAGGAGATACTTTACAGGCGGCCCTTTTTTTACCGGCAGGTTTTGTGGAGGGAAAAAAATATCCGACTATAGTTTACTATTATGAAAAACTTTCCCAGACTCTTCATAATTATTCCACTCCTGGATTTAGCGGTACCGGTTGGAATCCTAATGTGTATACCAGTAATGGTTATGCCGTTTTGATACCTGATATTGTTTATAAGTTAGATGACCCTGGAATGTCCGCAGTTTGGTGTGTACTTCCTGCGGTAAAAGAGGCTATCAAAACAGGAATTATAGATGAAAAAAACATGGGGCTTCACGGGCACTCATGGGGAGGCTATCAAACATCCTTTTTGATTACCCAGACAGACATGTTCAAAGCGGCAGCTGCAGGTGCACCATTAACCAATATGATTTCTATGTATGATTTGATCTACTGGAATTCCGGAGGAGGAAATATGTCGATTTTTGAAGCATCTCAAGGAAGGTTTAGGGGTGCACCTTGGGAAAACTGGGATGCATACCAAAGGAATTCGCCCGTGTACCATGTCAAAAATGTAAATACTCCATTATTGCTGCTACACAATGACAAGGATGGGGCTGTGGATTTTACTCAGGGTATAGAATATTACAACGCCCTGAGAAGACTCAAAAAACCAGTGATTATGGTTCAGTACAAAGGTGAAAATCACGGGCTTTCAAAACTTGAAAACCGAAAAGATTACAGTGTCAGGATGATGGAGTTCTTTGATCATCACTTGAAAGGTGAGGAAGCCGCCAACTGGATATCATCCGGAGTATCAAAATTGAAATTGGACGAACATCTTGAAACAAGGTTGTTTGATACAAATAACTAACCTAAAATCGATTAAAGAACATCCCTATTTAACTATATCACTATTTAATTGGATATATTTATATAAAAAAATATAAAATAACCCATATTTGGTATTTTTTTATGTAATTTAATTAATTACATTTGATTTCTTTTTAGAGTTTCTCTAATAAGTGTTTAAGTTCAAATAAGGGTTAGTCCCCACTATTAAAGGTCTCTGTATATTTCAGAGACTTTTTTTTTCAAAAAAAAAGGCTTGCATTCCTACAAGCCTTTCCTTTTTTTCCTAATTCGAGGGAGTTTCCTCAACCTCAACAGTAGCCGAATCAATTTCGACTTCTATCACTTCAACTTCCTCCTGAACGGGTGCAGGTTCTTCTGTAGGTGCAACTTCTACCTCTACTTCTTCAGAAGGTTTGTTGCCGCAAGATGCCAAAAAGACAATGGCAACAATTGTCATCGCAAGGATGCTTTTTTTCATATTTGATGATTGTTTAATGTCCTCTCCGGACATATTTATATGCATAAAATGTATGCCAATTTTTAACTTTTCTATTTAATCCCTAAGATTTATTTTTCAAACATTTTCCTACTGAAGTCCTTTTCTTTCAATTGATTAAGATAAATTCTAAAATAAGATAAAATCAGATCCATCCACCCCCCAAAGCTTGGTATAACCTGACATTGGTTTGCAGTTTTTCCATCTTTAACTCTATCAGTTCAATTTCTGCCAATAGTGCCCTGCTTTGGGCATTGATAACTTCAAGGTAGTTGGCATAGCCAACCATAAACATCGTATTCGAATTATCCACTGACCTTTTTTGTACCTCTACTTCATTTGTTTTTAGCTGAACCTGCATTTGATATGCTTCAAATTGGTTTACCAGATCCAAAACCTCCAAATAGCTTTTCAATACCGTTTGTTCATATTCATACCAAGCTATTTGCTGTGCAGCATTGGCTGTTTCAAATCCCATTTTAATCTGATTTCTATTGAAAATTGGGGCTGTCAGGCCTGCCCCAAATTGATAGATAGCTGAGGCAGGGCTGAAAAACAGTTTCCCAAAATCGAAGGCATTGAAGCCTGCCATACCGAATAAATTAATATTTGGAAAAAATGCTGCTCTGGCTGCATTAACATCTGCCTGGGCTGCCAATAATTCTCTTTCCGCGATTCGGATATCCGGCCTGTACATTAATAATTCAGCCGGTAAACCAACTTTGACCAATTCAGGAATTTCAAGGGCGTTTTCAAGAGAGGTACGTTCATGATCCAATTCATAAATCCCCAATAAACTGGTCAGGTATAGTTCTGCAGATCTTAAGTCTCTTTGTTTTTCAATGAAAAGGGATTTGGAATTGAGCAAGAGCGCTTCAAATTGATCTACCGCAAGTTGGTTTTCCTTACCGGAAGTTTTCAGATCTTTGGATAGATCAAATGCCGATTCCTGAAGTTTAATATAATCTTCCAAGATTCTGATTTCAGCATCAAGGCCTATCAGCTGGTAATATCCAACAGCTATTTCGGAAATCAACCAGGTTTTGACATGATTGGCCATTTCTTCTGATGCGAGGTACCTTGCAGAAGCAGCTTTCCTGAGGCTCTTGTATTTACCCCATACATCCACCTCCCAATTGAACCCGGCGCCAACAATAAAGTCTCTGTATGGGTCAGGGATTCTTTTATCTTCCGGAACGTTAGGGGAAAGGTTTGAATCTGCATTTCCAACCCCGTCCATGGTAAATTCACTGAATCTTCTTTCAGATGCACCGGCTATACCACTGATCTCGGGTAACCATCCCGCTTTGGCCACCCTATAACTAGCTTTGGCTATCTTGATTCGTTCCAAGGTCTTTAGATTATCCTGGTTATTCTCCAAGGCAATGCTTATAAGGTTCTTGAGAACATCATCTTCGAAGAATTCTTCCCAATGAAGCAAGGCAACTGAATTCCCTACTTCTGACTGTGTTGATTCAAAATTCTCAGGAATTTGAAGGCTTTCCGGAGATCTTGACACATTGGAAGTCTTGCATCCCTGAAGGATGAGAAAAGCAAAAGCAAAGATAATTATTGCTTTTTTGATGAAAGTTTTTTCCATGACAATTACGCAGTAACAGTTGGTTTTTCTTTTTCTTTTTTCTTGAGTTTGGTAGCCAAGGTCTCAAAAACAACATAAAGCCCTGGAATTAAGAATACACCGACTATGGTTCCTATCAGCATGCCTCCAGCTGCGGCAGTACCAATTGTCCTGTTTCCAATTGCCCCGGCTCCAGAGGCTATGGTAAGTGGAATCAAACCGGATATAAAAGCAAAGGAAGTCATCAAAATGGGCCTTAATCTTTCTACTCCCCCATTTATGGCACTCTGAAGAATGGATAAACCTTTTTGTCTGTTTTGAATAGCGATTTCAATAATCAAAATCGCATTTTTACCCAATAAGCCTATCAGCATGACCAAGGATACCTGTGCATAGATATTATTCTCCAAGCCGGTAAGCTTTAGAAAGAGAAAGGATCCAAAAATACCTGCAGGTAGAGAAAGGATAACAGGTAAAGGAAGGAAATAACTTTCATATTGCGCTGCCAGCAACAAGTATACAAAGACAAGACACAACAAGAAAATATAGACTGCCTGATTACCGGAAGCTATCTGTTCCCTGGTAATTCCGGACCACTCTATATCAAATCCCCTAGGTAATTCTGCCGCCACTTCTTCAACTGCCTTAATGGCATCGCCACTTGAAAATCCTTCTGAGGCATCTCCCGTGATCAAGGCAGAGGTAAACATATTATACCTGGTAAGTTGTTCAGGTCCATATACTCTTTCAAGCGTTAAGAAATTGGAGTAAGGTACCATTTGACCTTCACTGTTTTTGGCGTACATAGACAAAATAGATTCCGGTGAGGTTCTATATTCCGGTGAGGCTTGAATCATTACCTTGTACATCATTCCAAATCTGATGAAATTGGAAGAATAATAACTCCCCACATAACTTTGTAATGTTTCCATGGACTCATTTACATTGACTCCCAATTTGGCTGCCCTATCATGGTCAACATTCAGAATATATTGGGGGAAATTGGGTTCGAAATTGGTCACTACCTCTTTCAACTCAGGTCTACCGTTCAATTTGCCCAAGAATTCCTGTGTTACTTCAGCCATTTCGTCAAGCGTCCCACCGGTTTTGTTCTGAAGTCTCAGTTCGAATCCTGATGCATTTCCGAAGCCTGGTACCGGCGGTGGAGAGAAAAACTGGATCTCGGCACCTTTGATATGGGAAATTCTTTCTTGGTAGTCCTGTATAAGTTGATTGACATTTTTATTTCTATTCCCCCAATCCACCAAATTGATCATACCCATACCATAGGAGGCGCCTGCCGTTTCTGTCATTAGGGAATAGCCGGCAAGGGTTGAAATGGTCTCCACTTCTTCCAAAGGCAAAAGACTGGACTGCACTGCATCCATTACTTCTCTTGTCCTTTCTACTGTTGCCCCCGGTGGTGTGGTGACGTTTACATAAATCATCCCCTGATCCTCGTTCGGGATAAATCCAGCGGGCACCACTGATATAGCGCCATAAGTCAGGACGAAAAATAAAATCAATGATCCAAAAGTGATCGCTCGTCTCCCTGATATATTTTTGAGGATAAAGGCATATTTCGAGGAAAGAGCTTCATACTTATTATTAAAATGAAAGAAGAATTTCTGCAAAAATCCTTTTGATGGATCATGTTCTACGTCAGCCGGTTTCAATAAAAGAGCGCATAAAGCCGGTGACAAGGTCAGGGCATTGATCCCTGAAATAACTATCGCTATTGCCAAGGTCAGTGAGAATTGCCTGTAAAAAATTCCTACTGGTCCCGATAGGAAACTTACAGGAACAAATACAGCTGACATCACCAAGGTTATGGCCACAATTGCCCCGCCAATTTCTTTCATTGCAGCCAGGGTAGCGTCCATCGCATTCATTTTCAAAGTATGCATTTTAACGTGTACAGCCTCAACCACCACAATGGCATTGTCCACCACAATTCCAATTGCCAGCACCAATGCAAACAATGTCAATAGGTTGATGGAGAAACCAAACAGCTGCATAAAGAAGAATGTGCCTATAAGGGAAACAGGTACAGCTATTGCCGGAATCAAAGTTGACCTAAAATCCTGAAGGAAAATAAAGACTACAAGAGATACCAATAAAAATGCCTCTATCAGGGTTTTTACCACTTCAAAAATGGAAGCATCCAAAAACCTGGACACGTCATAGGAAACGTTATAGGTCATGCCAGGGGGAAAAGATGAATCCTCCAATTCAGCCATTTTATCCTTAATGTTCTGGATCACATCTTTGGCATTGGAGCCTGGCCTCTGCTTGATCATGATAGAAGCTGAAGGCCTGCCATCTGTCATGGATACCATGCTGTATTCCTGGGCATCGAACTGTACATCTGCCACATCTTTTAATTTAAGCAAAGATCCGTCAGGAAGTGATTTAAGGGTTATATTTTCATAATCTTCAACTTGGTTAAATTTACCGGTATATTTCAATACATATTGCAAGGCCTGAGGGTCCCTGTCAGAAGCTATACCGGATTTACCGGGAGCTGCCTCCACATTCTGGGATCGGATTGCCTCGGTCACATCTTGCGGGGAAAGGTTGTAGGAAACCAAGCGATCCGGCTTCAACCAAATTCTCATGGCATAATCTTTGAAACCCATTATCTGAGCGAAGCCTACCCCATCAATCCGCTTTAGTTCAGGAAGTATATTGATATCCGCAAAATTGTAAACAAATTTCTCATCCTGAAGACTGTCTGTAGTAATCAGATTCAGGTAAAGTAACATACTGTTAACTTCTTTCTCTGTCTGAACACCTGCCCTGATTACCTCTTCCGGAAGTTCATCCAACACTGTTGCCACCCTGTTCTGCACGTTTACCGCAGCTTGATCAGGATCAGTACCAACCTTGAAAACAATATTTATAAGAGTAATCCCGTCGTTTGTGTTTACCGAAGTCATATAAGTCATCCCCGGCACACCATTGATGGCTCTTTCCAGGGGAGTAGCTACCGCTTTGGCCAATACTTCTGCATTGGCCCCTGTATATTTGGCCGTAACAACCACGGATGGAGGAACTATCTCAGGAAATTGGGTAATGGGCAAAGTAAATAAAGACAACAAACCCAAAAGCGTGATAAAAACTGAGATAACAGTAGATAATATCGGTCGTTTAATAAATATTTCGAACATATTGATCATTTTTAGGAATGAAATATTTATAAGAAAGAAGATAAGGTATCGTAAGCTTCTTTATCGGAAACCATGGCAGGATTCACAAAAATACCATCCTTAACCTGCTGAATTCCTTCGTAAATAATCCGGTCACCTTCTTCAAAACCTTCAGCAATATAATATACTCCATATCGCTGCAGAGGCTTGAAACTCCTAACTTTCACTTGATTGTCCTTGTCCAGAATGTACACATAGCTGTAATCCTGAATTTCAAAAGTAGATTTCTGAGGAATCAAAAAGATGTTTTCCATTTGGTTACTCAACTGAATTTTCCCACTTGCCCCATGCTTGATCAATTGATCAGGATTGGGAAATCTAACCCTAAAAGCAATAGAACCCGTTCCCCTTTCAAAATCAGCCTCCATAGTTTCCAACTTACCGGTATATTCATAAACTTCCCCATCAGAAAGGATCAAGGTCACGTCCTGGTTGGAAGTCAACGATTCACCTTCCAACTTTGCCCTCATGTACCTTAGGTATTCGTTTTCAGTTACCTTGAAATAGGCAAAAACTTCATTGACATCCGTAATATTGGTCAGTAGATCCCCTGGTGTTACCAAGGCTCCTGTCTTTTTTGGAAATCTGTCCACTATGCCATCATACGGCGCTTTAATAGTAGTATACGATAAATTTGTTTGGGCATTTTTAAGCATCGATTCAGCTTCTACTATTCCTGATTCAGCCACTGATTTTTTGGATTTTGCCAATTCAAGCTCTGAAGGTGAGATGATGTCTTTTTCAACTAGAATTTGTAAGCGTTGCATTTCTACCGATGCTGCTTGTGCCTCTGCCTGAGCTTGAGCCAATTTGGCATTGGCAGAATTGACCATTTCATTGAATTCAAGTGAGGACAATTGAAGCAAAGTCTGTCCTTTTTTTACAAACTGCCCTTCATCTACGTAGATGCGGTCAACATATCCCTCAACTTTTGCACGGATTTCCACAAACTGGACAGCCTGGATTTCGCAGACATAGGTTTTCGGAAATTCTATTGTTTTGGCTGTCAATTCCAAAACAGGAATGTTTTCCAGAATTAATTGGTCTTTTTCTTTTGAATTACTATTGCTGCAGGAATAAAAATTCAAGCAGAAAATCAACAATAAAAAGGATAGGGATTTTTTCAATAAATTGTTCATCAATCCCAAATGAGAATTGCCTAAATCTTTAGATTTCATAATAAGTAAATAAAGGAGTGACTGTAATCTTTAGAAAGATTATTTAGGGCTTATTAAAAACTTGAAATAAATGGTGGTCTGTTAACCAATAAAAAAATAGTTATGGGGCGTTGGTACAAATAGAATTTGTAATAGTCAGATTGTAACTAGAAAATATTTTTAGAAATTTAAAGACTGATTTTAATTGAAATATTTCTTCTGAAATGAAGAAATTGAAAACCTTATCAAAAAATTTTTTTATTGGGGTTCTGTCTAACTTTTTTACTTTATTACTTCCCGGAGGTCTGGAGATTGATTCTTGGAAGTCAATTAAATCAACTTGGGCTTCTGCTACATACTCTTCAAAAAACTCTATTTCGTTTTCTTTTTCAAATCCATCAAAAACAGCTATCAAAACAAAGAACGCAGAAAGTATACAAGCCAATAGCCTGAAACCCTCACTAACGCTATTTTCAGTGTTTTTCTTCACGGTGCGAAAATAAAAAAAAAATATTAATTCTCAATATTTTTTAGAATAATCTTAAAATCAATCGAATTGTTTGATGACTGCTAAAAAATATTTTCATTATCAATTATAAAATCTATTGCTTAATTATTGGAATAAAATTGTATAATTAATGTTAAATTCAAATATTCAAAATTTTAAAGTTTAAATTTGTCAAATTTCAGAATTTTATTTTGCAAAAATTAAGTTTGAAATCAAGATAAAATTCTTGTTTACAATTATTTTTTTTTGAATGTAAGAAGGTGGGCGCTAATTTTAACAAATGAATAAAGATCTGAGAATTGTATTTATGGGGACTCCGGAATTTGCGGTGCCTTCTTTGGAAATTTTGGTTGAAAATGGATGGAGTGTGGTTGCAGTAATCACCGCTCCTGATAAGCCCCAAGGACGGGGACAAAAATTCATTCCTTCACCAATCAAAGAAACGGCCCTGAAAAACGGGATTCCTGTCCTACAGCCAACAAATCTGAAATCACCTGAATTTATTGATGAACTCAAAAGATACCAAGCAGATATTCAAGTCGTGGTGGCATTTAGAATGCTTCCGGAGGTAGTATGGAATATGCCTCGATTGGGCACATTCAACCTTCATGCTTCCCTCCTCCCCGATTACCGAGGTGCGGCACCAATCAATTGGGCAATAATCAATGGAGAAACAGAAACAGGTGTTACTACTTTTTTTCTTAAACACGAAATCGATACGGGAAGTATCATATTCCAGGAAAAAGAACCTATTTACCCTGAAGATAATGCCGGAACACTTTATCAAAGGTTGATGACTAAAGGAGCCTCTTTGGTTTTGAAAACATTAGAAGCCGTTGCGAATCAAGAAATAGATCCAAAACCACAAGAGGAGCAAAAAATCACTCCTCATGCTCCCAAAATATATAAAGAAACCTGTGAGATTGATTGGAATAAACCGGCTGAAGAAATACACAATCATGTAAGAGGGCTTTCTCCCTACCCTGCTGCCTGGACGCAATTTCAGGGAAAAATGTGCAAAGTATTCAAAACAGAAGTATCAAATAAGATTCATGCAAATTTAAACCCTGGGGAGTTTCTTTCAGATGGCAGAACAAATCTTGTTTTTCAAACTGGAAAGGGAAGTATTAAAATTCTTGAACTTCAATTGGAAGGAAAAAAAAGGATGGGAATCCAAGAATTTTTGAGGGGAAATAAAATATGACATTAACGAGAAATTTTAAGATAAACAAAACTAAATGCTCATCTGCTTCTTAGCCAATAACCCAATATTCTAAATCAGAAGGGACCGAAGTCCCCTAGGTAGCAGGCATGGATGTATCGGACATTTCAATCTCCTAGCAAGAATTATGTTGAATTCCCATTTTTGTGCATCATTACGAACTTACATTGAGAAATATTTTTTGATTAAGGTTTCAAAAAAATAATAATAGAATTTGAAAACCCGACAATTGTCGTAAATTTATTGACAACTAATCAATGTCGGAAATGGATAATCTATTGAGTGATTTTGAATCCCCTTATACCACAGCACCAAAATTAACCCAAAAGTTAATCATCAAAAGTAGGGATGGGATTTCATTTGGGGAGTTTGAGTACTTTATGGATAGGAGTCCTATCCACCTCGAAGAATGGGCAGGTTTACTCCATTTGTCAGACCGTACGCTTCAGCGATACAAAAAAGACAACAAATCCTTTGAATCCATTCATTCAGAAAGGATTCTAGATCTATTTATGCTTTTCAAATTTGGGGAGGATGTATTTGGTGACAAAAGTATTTTTAAATCTTGGCTTTACGACCAAAATATCCCTCTAGGTAATGTGACTCCATTATCTCTTTTGGACACCTCATTTGGGATTGTCATGGTCAAAGAAGAATTAGGGAGAATCCAACATGGCATCTTTGCATGAATTTTTTCAGACTGTGTAGCAGTAGATATGCTGAGGATCTCAGTGGAAAAGGGGCAGAACTTTATGGAGGAAGGTGGAATAGTATAGGAACCCCTGTGGTCTATACTGCTTCTTCCAGGGCTTTGGCCATGGCTGAAGTAGCAGTCCACCTACATATTCAAAAAATCCCAAAAGATATGGCTATGGTTGAATTATACATTCCAGAAGATTCAATTACTTCCTTACCATTTCAGGAATTAAATAAGGATTGGGAAAAGTTCCCCTATTCCATTCAGTCCCAGAACCTAGGAGACAAGTTTTTTCAAGAAAATAGATTTTTGGGACTAAAAGTACCATCTGCCGTTGCGACCGGGGATTTTAACTTTTTGATCAATCCAAGACATGTTGAAATACAAAAAATCAAAGTAGTCAATATTTCTCCTTTTAGATTTGATTCCAGGATTTTTTCTAAATAAGAATAAATCAATCCACTTGCAAACTGGAAGTTCACCAATATTTTTTTTAAATTGAACCTTTAACAAAACCCTTATAATTATGAAAACCTCAATAAAACTTTTAACACTGCTATTTTTCATTGTTTCGACATTTGATTCTCATGCACAATTTGCTAAACAACTTCAAAAAGCTGCCGAAAGAGGTGTAAGTCGGGCCATTGAAAGAAAAGTGGAAATTGAGGTCGAAAAACTTGCCATGAGACAACTTAATAAGATGTTTAAAGATGTTTATGGCACGGAAGATATGGAGACAATCCCAGGAATGGATATTGGGAAAATAATGGAATCTATCCAAAATGATGTTGAAGTAGACGAATCTTATAATTTCACAGGTTATTCAATTCTCGAAATGACGGGGTTGGATGAAAAGGGTAAACCAATCGAACCTGTAATTTTAAAAGCTTATTTATCAGAGGATTCGAACATAACGGGAATGGAATTCTCCGAAAAATCTAAAAAAACGGATGAAGTTTATGTCATGATTTTTGATTTTAACAGGAACATATCTATTACCTTATTTGAAAATGACGGTCAAAAAATGCGGATGGCTTTTGGTTATGATTATGCTGCCATGAGTCAGGGAGTGGATTTTGAAGGTACAAATGAAGGAGGGGATGATCAAAATGTATCTTTCAATAAAACTGGGAATTCAAAAAATATAATGGGCTATGATTGTGAAGAATACCTGGTCGAGACAGATGATAACATCACAAGGTTTTGGGTAACAAAAACTCCTATCACAGGTCAGGCTTCATTTTGGGGACAAAACAATCCATTTCTTACAGCAAGAATGAAAGATCATAATCCTGATCTTTTCAAAAACCTTCCTACCGGCAATATGATGGAAGCTTATATGGAAAGTAAAAAAGATAAAAGCATTATGGAAATGAAAGTCACTGATTTGAAAGAAAATCAACCTAAAAGCTTTCTGATGGCCGAATATCCAGGAATGTCTAATTTTTCAAATTGATTTTACCTACAGAAATTTAAGCTGTGGTTTAAATCACGTCCATTGGAGGTGATAAATCCAACTTCAAACCGAAAACTCCATTGAATCGATAAATTCAGATCCTATTCCAGCATTTAACATTTAGTAAAGCTCATGAATACTCTGGGTCATTGTGTTTTTATATACTCAATTAGATTTTTTGATTTGGTAAAGCTTAATAACTTAGCAAAAACAATTAACTACTTTGAAAATTTCAATCATCGTTGCCAAGGCAAAAAACAATGTTATCGGAAAAGACAATCAGCTTATATGGAAATTATCCTCCGATCTCCAATTGTTTAAAAAATTGACTGTGGGTCATCATATAATCATGGGCAGAAAAACTTACGAATCAGTAGGAAGACCACTCCCAAACAGAACATCAATAGTCATTACGAAAAATCCTGAATTTAAAATACCTGAAGGACATATTGTAGCAAATTCATTTGAGGAATCTATCCAGATCTGTATTGGAAAAAACCTAGAACAGGTTTTTATTATAGGAGGAGCAGAAATTTATAGGCAGGCTTTGAGCATTTGTGATGAGCTTTTAGTGACAGAAGTGGATGCCACACCCGAAGGTGATGTTTTTTTTCCTGAAATCAATCCTGAAAATTGGAAGGAAATTTCAAGAGAACATTTTTATAGAGATGAAAAAAACCAATATGACTTCGATTTTGTCATTTACAAAAAAACGGATACTTGGATTTATCAATAATTCATAACAAAAAACAAAACAGCCATCTTTGAAGTTTGGACAAATCTCACTTATCAAGTAAAGGCAAAGGGTGCGCATGAAATCTTATCAAATAAAAACAAACTTTAGCAAAACCATTATATTCCTGAATATTTTCTGAAATTCTCCTTATTCAAAAATGACCTCTACCAAAGAAATAAAAGCCGAAATCTTAGCCATAGGAGATGAATTACTTTATGGTCAGATCATGGATACCAATAGTCATTGGATCAGTAAGGAACTTGATAAGATAGGAGTCAGGGTGGTCAGAAGAAGTACTGTTGGAGATTCAAGGGAATCCATAATGGCAGCATTTGCCGAAGCTGAATCCAGAGCTGATATTATCCTCATGACGGGTGGACTAGGTCCTACCTCTGACGACCTTACCAAACCCTTGTTGGCAGAATATTTCAACTGTGAAATAGCCCTTGTTCCTGAGGCCTTAGAAGCAGTTAGGTCATTTTTTGAGAAAAGAGGACGGGAGCTGACTCCGTTAAATGTTCTTCAAGCCCATCTTCCAACCAAATGCCAATATATTCCAAATGAACTGGGAACAGCCCCGGGAATGTGGTTTGAAGAAAACGGAAAAGTTTGGATGTCCATGCCGGGGGTTCCCCATGAAATGAAAAAACTGATGTCAGAGCATGTCATTCCAAAAATCAAAGAAATCTTTCCTTTGCCCACTATTTACCATAAGGTGATTAAAACTGTGGGCATCGGAGAAAGCTGGCTGGCTGATCTGATCAAAGACTGGGAAAAAAATCTGCCCTCTCATATTAAATTAGCCTATCTCCCCTCTTTGGGCCATGTAAAATTGAGACTGACCGCATTTGGGGAAAAAATAGAGGAGCTCCAGAGTGAAGTTGAAATGAAGATAGGAGAAGTCAAACCATTGATTGACAAATATATATACGGATACAACAATGAAACACTTGAAGAGGCGATAGGGATTCTATTAAAAAGAAGCAATAAAAAAGTTGCTCTTGCTGAAAGCTGTTCGGGCGGTTATATTTCTCATTTGATTACTTCCGTACCTGGAAGCAGTGAATACTTTCAGGGCAGCTTGATACCGTACCATAATCATTTCAAGAACATTTTGCTGGATGTAGAAAATGATACTTTGAAAGAATTTGGTGCTGTAAGTGAAGAAACTGTTATTCAGATGTCCGAGAATATTCGAAAAAAATTCGAGGCAGATTTTGGTTTGGCAAGCAGCGGAATCGCAGGACCTGCAGGGGGTTGGGCCGAAAAACCGGTAGGGACTGTTTGGATAGCATGCGCTATGGAGGGCAAGACCATTACCAAAAAATTACAGCTGACCCAGGACAGAATGCTGAATATTCAGTTGACGGGGGTAGCAGCATTGAATTTATTACGCCTTAGCATATTGGGTAAAACAGAATAAAAATTCTTATTTCAATTTTGCATTCGTAAAAATAAAATTTAATTTTAAAACTTAGAAATAAACCCAATTAAATAAAAGTAATATGGCGATTGTAGAAATGCTAATGCCCAAAATGGGTGAGAGTATCATAGAAGGGACAATTCTTACATGGCTCAAAAAAGAAGGTGATAATATTGATCAGGATGAATCTGTCCTAGAAGTGGCCACTGACAAGGTTGACACGGAAGTTCCTTCTACGCATGGCGGTATCCTCAAAAAAATACTGGTAAAAGAAGGGGAAATTGTCGCTGTAGGTGCACCCATAGCAATTATTGAGGTAGAAGAAGAAAGCAAATCATTAGAAGGCTCTCCTCAACCGAAAGATAAGTCCAAAGAAGAATTATTAGCCGTTGCCCCTGCACAGACGTCAACTATAATTTCCAAAGAGACTAAGACTGAGAGTGAAATAAATGATGATAGATTTTATTCCCCTTTGGTATTGAGCATTGCCAAAGAAGAAAAAATAAGTACAGCCGAGCTTTCTACTATTCCGGGAACAGGCAAAGATGGAAGGGTTTCCAAGCAGGATATGCTGGCCTATTTGAAAGATCGTAGTAAAAAAGATATTTCTACTTCCCAAAATATTCCCGCTTTCTCAGCCTCTCCCAATGTGGAATTAAGTTTTTCCGGGCAGGATGAGATCATTGAGATGGATAGGATGCGCAGGATGATTGCTCAAAGAATGGTCGATTCCAAACGTATTTCTGCGCATGTTACGTCTTTTGTGGAAGCTGACATGACCAATATTGTACTTTGGAGAAATAAGGTAAAAGATGTGTATAAGAAAAAGGAAGGGGAAGCGCTGACCTTTACACCTTTCTTTATTCAGGCTGTTGCAAGAGCGATCAAGGATTTTCCTATGATCAATATTTCGGTGGACGGAGAAAAAATCATTAAAAGAAAAAATATTAATGTTGGAGTTGCCGTAGCCTTACCGACGGGGAATTTGATTGTCCCGGTTATAAAAAATGCGGATCTGTTGAATTTAACCGGTTTATCAAAAAAGATAAATGACCTTGCCAATAGGGCAAGAATCAATAAACTATCACCCGATGAACTTGTTGGTGGTACTTATACAGTTTCTAATGTAGGTTCATTTGGCAATGTAATGGGTACTCCAATCATCATGCAACCACAGGTCGCAATTTTGGCTGTGGGAGCTATTCAGAAAAAACCGGCCGTGATTGAAACACCGACAGGAGATGTAATTGCAATAAGGCACAAAATGTTTTTATCTCATTCCTATGACCACAGAGTAGTTGACGGGGCTTTGGGGGGGATGTTTGTCAGAAGAGTTGCAGATTACCTGGAAGCTTTTGATTTAAATACGGAAATATAAAAAAAGAGGTCAATTGACCTCTTTTTTTAAAGAAAGACTTTCTGCACAATCCTTGATGATGAAAGCAATATCTTTTATTTTGATTGGTTTGGTCAGGTAAGCATCCATCCCTGCATTTTTTGCTTTCTCAACATCCTCTTGAAATGCATTGGCCGACAGACCCACAATTTTAATCTTATTTCCTTTTTCCTTTCTAATTTGGGAAGCAGCATCCAAACCATTCATTAGAGGCATTTGAATATCCATAAAAATGAGGTCAATTTCATTTTCATTTGCGGATTTTACAGCCTCAATGCCATTTTTGGCTATTGCGAAGTCATAACCCAATTGTTCCATCAGCATACCCATAAACCTCAGGTTGGTAGTGTTATCTTCTGCTATCAAAATCCTCAACGGATAATTTTGAGCCATATTCTTCCAATTAAAAAATTCCATATCATCAATATCAAATTCCTTATTGGGAATATTATCCTCCATATTCCAGATTTTCCCAATAACAGAAAATGAAAAAGTCGACCCAACACCAAGTTCACTTTCGAAAGTCAGTTCTCCTCCCATCAATTCTATCAACCTTTGGGAAATGGCAAGACCTAAACCTGTCCCCTGATGCGATTTGGTGGTGCTGCTATCCACCTGTACAAAAGGTTTTGATAAATTTCCCAGATGGTCCTCAGGGATTCCTATTCCTGTATCCTTGACTTCAAAGTAAAGAATAATACTCTTTTCAACTATTTTTTCAGATGAGATCAAAAGAGATATTTCACCTCCTTCGGGGGTGAACTTAATGGCATTGCCAATAATATTGATCAGTACCTGCATCAATTTGTCCTTATCCAATTCCACGAATTCGGGTACCGTTGAAGTATATTGAAAGGAAAATTGAAGGTTTTTTTCCTTTATCAAACCTGAAAAAATTCCCAGGGTTTTTTGGATCTCATTCTTAAAATTAAAAGCAATTGGATTGACAGACATTTCCCCTGCTTCAATTTTGGAATAGTCAAGGATATCCTTGATAATATTTAAGAGTGATTCTCCGGAATTTTTGATTAAATGCAGGTACTCATTTTGGATTTCATCCAGTTCTGTATTTTCCAGAAGACCAATGATACCCAATAGACCGTTCATAGGTGTCCGTATTTCATGACTCATATTAGCCAGAAATTCGGACTTCGCTTTATTGGATTCTTCTGAAGCTTTCATGGCTTCCTGCAGACCTTTTTCCCATAGTTTTTGGGAAGAAATATCTCTGGCCATAGAAATCACTCTATTTTCATCCAGCTTAAAAATTCTTGTTTCAAAAATCCTTTTTCCAATTTTCAGCATCAAATCAAATTCAATCCGCTGCATTTTCCCGGTCTTTACTACTTTTGAAAATGCTTCCATCATGACCTTATTAAGTGGTTCCGGAATAACCTCAAAGAGATTTTTCCCCATAGAAAAAGAAGGGGGGTACAAAAGCATAGTCTCATCTTGCACATAATAATCAATAAAAGTACCCTCATTGTCATAAATAAAAATCAAATCAGGAAGACTATTCAATACAGACCTCAATCTGTTTTCACTTTTAATCAACTCCACTTCTGAATTATACTTTTCATTTATATCAGTACAGATTCCCACATTTCCTGTGTAATTCCCATTTTTATCATAAAAAAGCTTTTCAAATATCCGGACCATGATAAAACTACCGTCTTTCTTTTTGATCTTAAATTGGGAAGAAACCACCTCTTTTTTAACCTTGATAGAATCTTTTAAAAGCGTTTCAAAAATCGTCAAATCCTCTTCTTCGATGTAAGATTTGAAATTTTTCAAAAAATCCTCTTTTTCATATCCCAATACATTCAGTACTTCATCCCCTACATTTTCCATTTTCCCAGATGAATCCTGAAAGTAGATAAAGCCTTTGGATTCCTGCAGCAACAGGGTCTGTCTACGAAACAATTCTTCAATTTCCGCGGAATTTTTTTCCAGAATCAGGTTGGCATATCTTGAGTTTTTTATAAACCTGAACAATATCAAAATGACAAAAGCCAACAACAACAACAATCCAAAAAGCAAATAAAAATGTGCTCTGTAAAGCGAAAATCCTAAATTCGAAATATCCTGGATGAAAACAACTGCATATTTATCTTCCAGGGGAGTCAGATTAAAAGGGTACTGATGAATCAATACCCTGAGCTTTTTGTCTGACTCAGGAGAATCATATAATCCAGTATAGTTTCCTTTTAAGCCCTCCGAAATATCCTGGTCAATTTCAGACAAAACAGCAGCATTGATGTTGGATTTATCAAAATTTAATTCCGAGGAAATGTCCAAATACTCCCCGTTTTTGTAAATAAGTTTAAACCCGGTTTTACCTAAATAATAGTTTCCGAGTATAAATGAAAAAAACCTGTCAAAATCAAGTTTGATGGAAATTGCCACTTCTTTATTGGGGTTGGAAAGTGTAATATTATGAGGCTGTATTGGCATATCCGACCTGCTTTCATAAGTCTTTTTCAAAAAATTATTTTGATTATCAAAGTAAAAAGAAACATGGTGATTTGGAAAGCTCACAAAAATAGTATCCAGAATATCTCTGTGATTATTGAAGATTCTTCTTGCTCTTTTTTCAAATGCCAGAGATTCATTGGATGTCCTTTCGTAAGTCCATGGCTCGAGATTGTTGACGAAAAACAACATATCCTCATAAAGAAACGTGAAATCTCTTTGCATTTCTTTCCCTGCCAATTCCACTTGGCTTGAAAGTGATTGATTACGGGAATCGGTTTGGTTTTTCTTTAATGCATTGAAAAAACTATAGGTTAAAAAAAGAACCAGAAAAACAATTATAATACCTATCACCACAAACCCGGTATGGTAATTCTTTGTTTGGGAAAATTTTGGGTATTTATTCGGTCTCATTACAATACCAATTCGAGAATATACCAATTAAGTCTTTCTAATTTTTCTGAAATGACAATTATTTTTTCCCCTTCGCTATTCAGAACAGATTCCCTTTCTCCTGCCAAAATAATATTTGATGCAGTTTTCCTGACTTCAATATTTTTACTTTTGAACAAATTGAAATCTTCCATTCTAAAACTATCCGAAGTGATGGTTTGCTTATAAGTATAATTCTTCAAAGGGGGCAAGGAAAGTACTTCTATGGCTTTGCTTTTTCCTGCAACCACTGTTCCTGTTGCATCTACCACAATTAATTCCTTGTTTGATTTTTCAATATAGGATTCAAAAATATCATTTACTGTGATATCAAATGCCAATACCATTTTTAAATTATCATAGTGATAAACAGGGTTCAGCAATGAAATCATCCAACCTCGTCCGACCGGGTCTATATAGATTTCATCTACCCAGACCAAACCTCTTGAAGGATTGTTTTTTTCATCTGCCTCATAATAAAAATTGAAAGTCGTTAGATCAAGGTCAGGTTCAAGCATATTGTAGACATCATAGGGAGGAAAAAGTCTGTTCAGTTGGGTCGATGAATTGAAGTATACTTGAGAAACCACCTTATGTTTTTCAACTATACTCTTAAATAAACTATCAAGTGGATTGGTCAGATAGATCAATTCATCGACGGCTTGTTTATCTTGGTCGATTTCGGGTATGTATAATGAACTCAGAGATGTGTCCACCAAAATACCTGCATTGGCCCCAACACCTTTAATCACATACTTGTTTTTATCAGCCTTGGAAAGTACTTCTTCTTTATTATCGAACAATCCAGTTGTAAATTCCCCCAACTTGGTTATTTCATCCTCCAATACCTCTAAATCATGATCCATCATTAAAGCTATAGCTTCAAGTTCAATCCGGTTATTTAAATAATGATTAGAATTTGATGGGCCACAGGCAACAAAAACCGCTAATAAAAATAATAAAGATGATGCCAACAAACTGGTGAACTTCATAGAATAATATTGGTTAATAGATAAATCTAAAGATTTTCAATCTGTTTTCGAAAACTTTTTCCCATTTCTTTGAATCTTTGGGTCACTTCTTCAAAAAAATCACCTTCGTAAAACTGATCCAGATCAGATTCTTCCAAAATATCTGTCTCAGGAATTTTAAAAGTTTGTTCCATTGGACCCTGCTCAAATTTTATCAGGTATTTATTATTCCATGAGAAAACAGATATCCTGATTTCATTTTTCACAAATTCCTTAACTACCCTCATATCGGTCTCCTGACTTCAGATGTAAACCTGATTTCTGATTTTAAGGAAGATGCCACAGAGCAATACTTTTCTACCGATAAGGCCACCACTTTGGCAAATTCCTCATCTTTGGCATCAGGTGAAATTAATACAAATTTCATTTCTATATGGGTATAGTAGGCAGGAATTCCATCGTTCCTTGTCCCCTCTATCTCAACAAAAAAATCCACAATGGTCTTTCTTTTCTTTTTCATCATCAGGACAGCATCCACAGAACCACAGCCCCCGAGTGCAGAAAGCAGAAGGTCCATAGGTGATTGTGCTTTTTTATTTGGGGCATCATACATATCAATTGCCACCTTATTTCCCTGAAGGTTACTGGCTTCGTATTCATAATCCGATATCATACGAACAGTCACGTTTCTTTTGCTCATTTTAATCTAATTTAAAGATTGAAAAATTCGAAAAATGAAAAATTGTAAACTCCTGTTTTGGTGTTGATTTTTGAATTTTCGAATTTTAAAATTTTCCTATTTTACAATATTACATATTCCTCCTATACTGCCCTCCAACTTCATACAATGCCCTGGTAATTTGTCCCAAAGAACAGGATTTGCTAGCTTCCATTAGTTTTTCAAAAGTATTGCCGTTTTTGACTGCGACTTCCTGAAGTTCTTGAAGCTGTTTTTCTACAAGGTCTGCATTTCTTTCGTGTAGTAACCTGAGCGTTTGTATCTGAATTTCTTTTTCTTCATTGGTTGCCCTGATTACTTCGCCCGGCGTGACAGTCGGTGAACCCTCGGATGACAGGAAAGTGTTCACACCGATTATCGGATATTCACCTGTGTGCTTGAGCGTTTCATAATACAGACTTTCCTCCTGTATTTTGCCTCTTTGGTACATGGTTTCCATGGCACCAAGAACCCCGCCCCGTTCAGAAATCTTATCAAATTCCAAATAGACAGCCTCTTCTACCAAATCTGTCAATTCTTCAATAATGAAAGAACCCTGCAAGGGGTTTTCATTTTTTGCCAGTCCCAATTCTTTATTGATTATCAATTGAATAGCCATAGCTCTTCTCACAGAAGCTTCTGTAGGTGTAGTGATTGCCTCATCATAAGCATTGGTGTGAAGTGAGTTACAGTTATCATAAATTGCATATAGGGCCTGAAGCGTAGTCCTGATATCGTTGAAGTCAATTTCTTGGGCATGAAGTGATCTTCCTGAAGTCTGAATATGGTATTTCAACATCTGAGAACGTTCATTGGCACCATATTTTAATTTCATGGCCTTTGCCCAGATTCTTCTCGCAACTCTACCAATTACAGCATATTCGGGATCAATCCCATTTGAAAAAAAGAACGAAAGGTTTGGAGCAAACTGATCGATTGGCATTCCTCTGGATACATAATACTCTACATAGGTAAAACCATTGGAAAGAGTCAGTGCAAGTTGAGTAATAGGATTGGCTCCTGCTTCTGCAATATGATATCCCGAAATAGAAACCGAATAGAAATTTCTTATGGCATTTTCAATAAAATATTGCTGCACATCCCCCATTAATCTTAAAGAAAATTCAGTGGAAAATATGCAGGTATTTTGTGCTTGATCTTCTTTTAGAATGTCTGCTTGGACTGTACCTCTTACTTTAGAAAGTGTTTCAGCCTTTATTTTATTGTAAACTTCAGCAGGAAGCACCTCATCTCCTGTTACACCAAGTAGCATCAAACCAAGACCGTTGTTTCCTTCGGGTATTTCAGCATTGTACTTTGGTCTTTCTACTCCCTTGTTTTTATAAATTGAATCTATTTTTTGTTTTATCTCTTCTTCCAGACCGTTTTCTTTGATGTAGATCTCGCATTGCTGGTCAATAGCTGCATTCATAAAAAATGCCGTCATGGTGGCAGCAGGTCCATTGATAGTCATAGAAACCGATGTCATTGGATCACTCAGATTAAACCCTGAATAAAGCTTTTTGGCATCATCAAGGCAGCAGATATTGACTCCGGAATTTCCGATTTTACCAAAAATATCCGGTCTATAATCGGGGTCCTCACCATATAGCGTAACCGAGTCAAATGCAGTCGAAAGCCTTTTGGCAGGCAATCCTCTTGACACATAATGGAAGCGCTTATTGGTCCGCTCTGGACCGCCTTCTCCTGCAAACATTCTGGTAGGATCCTCTCCTTCCCTTTTGAATGGGAAAACTCCGGCAGTATAGGGGAATTCACCCGGGACATTTTCTTTCAATCCCCACTTCAATACGTCTCCCCAAGCTTCATACCTTGGAAGGGATACTTTGGATATTTTTGTTTGCGAAAGAGATTCGTAGTATGTCTGAACTTTGATTTCTTTATCTCTGACCTTGAAAACATAAAAATCATCTTGGTAGCGACTTACTTTATCCGGCCATTCCTCGAGCCATTTTTTATTCTTGGGGTCAAGTTCCAACTCTACCTGAGCATAGACTTCCTGCAATTCCTTAATAAGCCTGTCTTCATCGGCAACTTTTGCTGATTTGATCGCTTCAATGGACTTTTGAATGCTGTATAGTTTTTGGGCCACTTCTTTTTGAAGCTCCACCCACTTGTCATATGTTCGGTTATTTTCTGAAATCTCCGAAAGATACCTGGTCCTGGCCGGGGGAATGATATAAATTTTTTCTGATACTTCTTTACTCAGACCAAAGGAGGTGGTAAGGTCAACTCCTGTTTTTTCTACCAGTTTGGAAATAATCCCCTTATAGAGGTTATTCATTCCCGGATCATTGAATTGGGAAGCGATTGTTCCGTAAACCGGGATTTCTTCGTCTTTGATATCCCAAAGATTATGATTGCGCTTATATTGCTTTTTGACGTCTCTGAGGGCATCCTGTGCGCCTCTTTTGTCAAACTTATTGAGTGCAATGATATCAGCAAAATCCAGCATGTCAATCTTTTCTAATTGTGTGGCGGCACCATATTCCGGAGTCATCACATAGAGCGACATGTCAGAATGCTCCACTATTTCTGTATCAGACTGACCAATTCCCGAAGTTTCCAGGAGTATGAGATCAAAATTGGCCGCTTTGACAATATCAACAGCATCCTGTACATATTTTGAAAGGGCCAGATTGGATTGTCTTGTTGCCAGCGAGCGCATATATACCCGGGGATGATGGATCGCATTCATCCTAATTCGATCTCCCAATAAGGCCCCACCTGTTTTTCTTTTGGAGGGATCTACTGAAATAATGGCAATATTTTTATACGAAAAATCATACAAAAACCTCCTTACCAATTCATCTACCAAAGAGGATTTCCCTGCACCGCCAGTCCCTGTTATTCCCAATACCGGAGTTTTGCTTTTAGCAGAAACCTCTTTGAAGTTTTGAAGAATTGATTTACTTTCTTCCGGGAAGTTTTCTGCTGCAGAGATTACCCTGGCTATGTTTCTTTTTTCTGCTTTGTTCAGTGCATCGATTGAAACGTTTTTTCCGATCGGAAAATCTGACTGTTTGACCAGATCATTAATCATCCCCTGCAATCCCATTGAACGCCCATCATCCGGTGAATATATTCTGGTAATGCCATAGGCATGCAGTTCCTTGATTTCTTCAGGCAGAATGGTCCCTCCGCCCCCACCAAAAATCTTTATATGACCTGAACCATTTTCATTCAATAGATCATACATGTATTTAAAAAATTCAACATGACCCCCTTGATAAGAAGTGATAGCAATGGCCTGTACATCTTCCTGGATGGCACAATCAACAATTTCCTGAACTGACCTATTGTGGCCCAGGTGAATTACTTCACAACCTGTGGATTGGATAATCCTTCTCATAATGTTGATGGCAGCATCATGCCCGTCAAACAGAGATGCTGCTGTAACAATTCTTATGTGATTTTGGGGTTTGTAAATTTCTTGTGAAAAAGACATTGAAATTGGGTTTATTTTCTTTAAACAGGCGGACAACATCGAAAGTTTGGATTGTCCGGATTTCTTTATTGCCGATAAATAATTTCTGCGAAGATAAGAAAAAACACTAAGCAAATAGTGCAATCCTTGAGCAAAATCGAAATAATATTCCGATAATCAATTTAATATTAAGTATTTCAGAACATAGTTTGATATTTACTTCAAAAACAGTGTAGTTAGGAAATAAAAGATAAAACATTAATCCTTTTCATTGCTGATATAAATCAGCATTTAATAAATTAATGTAGGTTTTATTTGTATTGTCAATTTGATAAAAACCAAATTTAGTACCTTAGACAAACAAAAATCAACTATATGAAATTTTCATTGTTTTTAGGAAAATACAAAAATGTCAAGGTCTTCATCCATTGGACATTTTCCCTTCTTTTGCTTTGGATAATTATCTCCAATTTACGCCAAGGGATGCCTTGGATAGATATTTTTTGGATAATTATATTCGTATTGGCCTTGTTCTTCTGTGTGGTGTTGCATGAATTTGGTCATGCATTGGCAGCACAGAAATACGGTATACAAACAAAAGATATTGTCCTCTATCCTATTGGGGGAATAGCCAGACTGGAAAAACTTCCGGAAGATCCAAAGCAGGAACTTTGGGTGGCCATCGCAGGTCCTTTGGTCAATATTGGGCTTTTTATTATACTCTCCACCATTTTGAGCATCACAGGATTCGATCTGGAAAATCTGGAAGAGATCAAAATCAACCCCAATACAATCATCCTGTACTTAGCTTCTGCAAACCTGGTTTTGGCACTCTTCAATTTGCTTCCTGCATTTCCCATGGATGGAGGAAGAGTTTTACGTGCATTTTTAGCTATCAGACTCCCCCGCGCCAAAGCAACTCAGATTGCAGGAGGAATAGGTCAGTTCTTAGCCATTTTCTTTATTTTCTTCGGTTTGTTCAACAATCCCATATTGGTTCTGATAGGCTTATTTATTTTCCTTGGTGCAGGTGCAGAAGTGAGTCATACCCAGCAGGAAAGTTTTTTGAAAGGCTATAAAGTGAATGATGCGCTGATGCTGAAATTTCAGATAATAAGTTTCGATGCTCCTTTATCCAAAGCAGTGGAAAAACTACTTAATTCTCAAGCCACTCATTTTGTGGTTGTTAAAGACGATGTGGCCATCGGCACACTTAGCAGAAATGAAATTATAAAAGGACTTCAAGAGGGAAACGAATCTACGCTAGTTGAAAAAGTAGCAGATTTTAACCCACTAAAGATCGAAACCCAACAGGACTTGGATGAAGCATGGAGAAACATGATGTCAAAAAACAAGAAAGTAGCTTTCGTGATTGAAAATGGACACTTTTTAGGAATCCTCGATCAGGAAAACATCAGTGAGTTTGTAATGGTAAAATCAGCTTTGACAAAATGATTGAATTACCTGAAGCACCACATGCGCAGGAAGCAGATTCCATAATTCAATTATTGAACACAAGCAAAAAGGGCTTGAATGAGAAAGATGTCAAGCTCCGTCAGACAAAATTCGGTCTGAATGAAATCCCTGACCCAGGTGGTATACCTCTTTGGAAAATAATCCTGAAGCAGTTTACCAATCTCATGGTATATATCCTCCTGATTGCTGCTTTAATCTCCTATTTTACAGGGAACTACATAGATACCTATGTGATTTTGGTGATCATTCTGATCAATGCACTCATAGGATTTATACAAGAATACAAAGCAGAAGGAGCTGTTGCGGCGCTTAAAAACCTCTTAGTACCTAAATGCAAAGTAATCAGAGATGGAAAGCTCCAAACGATACATTCCAAAAACCTTGTCCCCGGAGACCTTATAAGCCTTGAAGAGGGAGATAATGTGCCGGCAGATGCCAGGATTATCTACGAAAAAAACGCCAGAACCATTGAGTCCTCTCTGACCGGAGAGGCCGCACCGGTTGACAAAAATACTGCGCCTTTGAAAAAAGAAGTCCCCTTGGGGGATAAAGTAAACATGGTCTGGAAAAGTACTTTTTTGGCAAGTGGGTCAGTAAAAGCTATTGTCACTGGAACTGGAATGAATACCAAAATCGGAGAAATAGCAAAATCTCTCAAAAATATTGAACCGAAAAAAACCAATTTTCAACTCAAAACAGACAAATTAGCCAAACAGATGGCGTTTATAGCAATCGGGAGTGCCGTATTGCTCTTTATGGTATCTTATTTTTTTCAAGATGCCGAAATCAGCGAGATTCTTTTGATTTCTATTGCCGCATTGGTTTCAACAATACCCGAAGGATTACCAGCCGTATTGTCCATAGTGCTTGCGATTGGTTCTTACAGGATGTCCAAAAGTAACGCTATCATTCGTGAAATATCTGCTACTGAAAGCTTGGGTTCAGTAAGCACCATTGTGACCGACAAGACCGGTACCCTAACACAAAATACAATGACCATAAAAACCGTCTGGATTCCTGGAGGAAAAACCGTAAAAGTGGAAGGTGAAGGTTGGGAAAGTTCGGGTGATTTCGTAGGTGATAAAGGAGATGTAGAGGCATTGAACCTGTTTCTTGAAATTTCTGCGCACTGTCACCAAACGGCGATAAAGAAAAAGAAAAAAGGTCATTTTCAGGTCACAGGCGATCCAACTGAGGCCGCATTTTTGGTTTTGGCCAATAAAGCAGGGAAATCAAAAGAACTGGATATTTTACAGAACAACGCCTTCGACTCAGATCTCAAATACAGATCGACTTTAGTGAAAAAAGAGGGAAAATCAATTCGCTTTTATATTGGGGCCCCTGAAGCTATTCTCGATTTATCCACTACATCAAGGCAAAAGACAGGAGATACTATCAAAATGTCCAATAAAGAACGGGATTTGATACATAAGAAAATCTCTGCTTGGTCAAAAGAAAGCTACAGGGTTTTGGCTTTGGCACAATCTGAAAATGCTTCCGAAAAAACAAAAGATGATAAGGTTCAATTCATAGGACTTGCCGGCATGCTAGACCCGCCAAGACCGGGTGTTCTGGAAGCTGTGCAATCCTGTCAACGAGCTGGAATAAGAGTCATTATGGCTACTGGAGATCATGCAGAAACCGCCTTAGCCATATCCAAAAAAGTAGGTATTGTTAAAGAAGGAAGAGATTTGGTCTATACTGATTCAGAATTGTCAAAAATGAATGAAAAGGATTTTGACAAAGCAGTTCAGAATGCAGATGTTTTTTCAAGGCTTACCCCGTTAATGAAATTGAAAATCGCAAAGTCCCTCCAAAAGAACGGTGACCTGATCGCCATGACGGGAGATGGAGTGAACGATGCCCCCGCATTGAAACAAGCCAACATAGGAATTTCAATGGGAATTATGGGTACGGATGTGGCCAAGGACGCCTCTGTTATGGTACTGGCAGATGATAATTTCACTACGATTGTAAAAGCTATAGAACAGGGCAGGATAGTATTCAACAATGCGAGAAGGACAAGCTTTTTTCTGGTGACAACCAATTTCGCTGAAATACTCACACTTATCTCGGCGGTTTCTTTAGGTCTAGCCATGCCTTTAACTGCCACCCAGATTTTATGGATCAACCTGATTACAGATGGATTCTGTGACAAAGCTCTGGCTACAGAAAAAGGAATAGGTGATGAATTGGATCGTCCTCCTATTGATCCTAAAGAAAAGATTCTTAATAAAACAGTTTTGCCGTTTTTGGCGATTAATATATTTATAATGGTTGGATTATCTATTACTGCATTTTTATGGTATATGCCTCAGGGAATTGAAAAAGCAAGAACAATGGTGTTTATCACAATGGGTTTTAGTCAGTTATTCAATGCTTTGAACATGAGAAGCCTGACAAGATCAACTATCACGCTCGGGATTTTTGGAAACAAATGGTTGAATTATGCCTTATTGATTTCATTGGCAATCCAAATGATAATCATAGAAGTACCCTATTTATCAAACCTTTTTTCTTTTAGACAAGTATCTTTGACAGAACTTTTGATCTGGGCCGGATTGACCTCTTTCGTATTCTGGTTTACAGAGATCTTTAAATATTTTAAATTCCATCATTCCAAAAAATGATTTTTGTAACTTAACACTTTAATTTGAAGCAAATGAAAAAACACATTTTACTTACTCTATTCTTATGCCTTTGGTCTTTACTGATTTTTGCACAATCAATCCAATCACCAAATGGCAATGTAAAACTAGATTTCAACCTAGTGGACGGAAAAGCAGTTTATCAACTTTCTTTTAAAGGTAAAGAAGTGGTAAAACCAAGTAGACTGGGATTTGAAATTAAAAATCAACCTACACTGATGGATGGTTTCCGCTTGATAAGCACCAAAATCGACTCTTTTGATGAATACTGGGCACCTGTGTGGGGCGAAGAAAGCAAAATAAGGAATCATTATAACGAATTGGCAGTCACCATCAATCAGGCAAGTACAGATAGAACCTTGCTTATCAGATTCAGGGTTTTTGATGATGGATTGGGTTTTAGATATGAGTTTCCCACACAACCTGAGTTGGGGCATTTTGTCGTCAAAGAAGAAAGAACCCAATTTGCAATGTCCGGTAATCATACTGCTTTTTGGATTGCGGGAGATTATGAAACTCAGGAATATGATTACACTGAATCCAAACTCTCTGAAATAAGGGACCTGATGGCAAAAGCAGTCACTGCCAATCTTTCCCAAAAACCTTTTTCACCAACTGGAGTTCAGACTTCCCTGATGATGAAAACTTCGGAGGGGTTGTATATCAATCTTCATGAAGCAGCATTGATGGATTATTCAACCATGCACCTGAATTTGGATGACAAAAATTTCATCTTTGAATCTTGGCTGACCCCAGATGTCAACGGGGACAAAGGATACCTTCAATCCCCATTCAATACTCCTTGGAGAACGGTCATAGTCAGTGATGATGCCCGGGATATCCTCTCGTCAAGAATGACATACAACCTCAATGAACCTTCTAAAATTAAAGATGTGTCTTGGATCAAACCTATGAAATACATCGGAGTTTGGTGGGAAATGATTACCGGTAAAAGCTCCTGGGCTTACACAGATGAGTTTCCGGCTGTCCGGTTAGGGGAAACTGATTTTTCGAAAGCCAAACCCAATGGAAAACATGGGGCGAACACTGCCAATGTAAAGCGCTATATTGATTTTGCTGCAGCACATGGATTTAGCGGCGTTTTGGTAGAAGGGTGGAATATTGGTTGGGAGGATTGGTTTGGAAATTCCAAAGATTATGTATTTGACTTTTTGACCCCTTATCCCGATTTTGACTTGGAGGGCATCAGGGATTACGCCAAAAGCAAAGGAGTAGAAATGGTCATGCACCATGAGACCTCTTCTTCAGTGAGAAATTATGAAAGACACATGGATCGGGCTTATCAATTCATGAAAGACAATGGCTATAATGCTGTGAAGAGCGGTTATGTAGGTGATATTCTTCCAAGAGGAGAAAATCACTACAGTCAATGGATAGTCAATCATTATCAATATGCTATAGAAAAAGCCGCTGACTACCAAATCATGGTCAATGCCCATGAAGCCGTCCGGCCAACGGGGATTGCCCGTACTTGGCCCAATCTCATTGCCAATGAGTCCGCTAGAGGAACAGAATACCAAGCCTTCGGTGGCAGTAAGCCTAATCATGTGACTGTATTGCCCTTTACCAGACAGATTGGTGGGCCAATGGATTATACTCCAGGCATCTTTGAAATGGACATCAGCAAAATCAACCCTGAAAATAATTCTTGGGTAAACAGTACCATAGCCAATCAATTGGCACTCTATGTCACCATGTACAGCCCACTTCAGATGGCAGCTGATCTACCGGAGAATTACGAACGTTTTATGGATGCCTTCCAATTCATCAAGGATGTCGCCATTGATTGGGATGAAAGCAAATATTTGGAAGCAGAACCCGGATATTTTATCACTGTTGCCAGAAAAGAAAAAGACAGCAACAATTGGTTTGTAGGCAATGTCAATGGTGTACCTGTAAGAACATCTACGATTTCATTTGATTTCTTAGATGCTGACAAAACTTACATTGCCACTATCTATGCTGATGCCAAGGATGCCCATTACCGGAACAACCCTCAGGCATATACCATCAGAAAAGTAGTGGTTACGAATAAATCCACGCTCAGTCAGGAATCAGCACCTGGAGGTGGATATGCGATAAGCATTGTAGAAGCTACTAAGGAACAGACAAAAGGTCTGAAGAAATTATAGCGTTTAATTTTATGAACCACAAAAGAGACAATAGAACACAAAAGACTTAACTATATATGGATGTTTTGTAATTCCTTTGTTTTAATTTATATCTTTTGTTCACTTTTGTTCCTTTTGTGGTTCATTAATTTTCCCCTATTTTAAAAAATCAAAAATCTCCGCCAACATGAAAAAATCTCTTTTTATCATCATTTCTTTGTTTTCAGTTTTTTTTGCCTGTAAAACAACAGAGGAGAAATCGAGTCAGTTAGACACCAAATCTTTCACTGAGCCCTTTCGCCCTCAATATCATTTTTCTCCTGAAGCGAATTGGATGAATGACCCGAATGGGATGGTGTATTTGGATGGAGAATATCATTTGTTTTATCAATATTATCCTGATAGCACAGTTTGGGGACCAATGCATTGGGGACATGCGGTTTCTACAGACTTGGTACATTGGGAGCATTTGCCCATCGCCATTTATCCTGACAAAAACGGTTGGATTTTCTCCGGTTCGGCGGTGATAGACCATAACAATACCAGCGGTTTGGGTTCACCTCAAAATCCAGCCATGATTGCAATTTTTACCTATCATGACCCTGTCGGCGAAAAAGAAGGTAGAGTTGATTTCCAGACTCAGGGCATTGCCTACAGCCTGGACAAAGGTAGGACTTGGACCGTCTATGCAGATAATCCGGTTCTTAAGAATCCTGGGATCAAGGATTTCCGTGATCCTAAGGTTAGGTGGTATGCTGATTCAGAAGGAAATGGAAAATGGATTATGTCCTTGGCTGTTTGGGATAAAATCAGCTTCTATTCTTCACCTAATTTGTTGGACTGGACTTTTGAAAGTGACTTCAATCCGGATTGGGCAGCCTATGGGGGAGTTTGGGAATGTCCGGACCTATTTCCGCTGACTGATACGGACGGTACCCAAAAATGGATCCTTTTTGTAAGCATCAATCCTGGAGGCCCTCAGGGAGGTTCCGCAACGCAGTATTTTGTAGGAAATTTCGATGGCAAAACTTTCTCTACCGAAAGTTCAGAAACCTTATGGCTTGATTACGGTGCGGATAATTATGCCGGAGTAACCTGGTCAAATGTACCTGAATCAGATGGAAGAACGCTGTTTATTGGCTGGATGAGCAATTGGCAATATGCCCAAATCGTTCCTACCCACCCTTGGCGCTCCGCCACCACACTTCCAAGAAACCTTGAATTGGTCAAAAAAGATAATGGATATTTAGTCGCATCAAGACCTGTCAAAGAAATAGAAAAATTAAGAACGGAATCAATAACTGTCTCAGGAAATTCCTTCGAATTAGAAAATGAGTTAGTTGAGCTTTTACTTTCTCCTAATCAAGAAGATTTCAAAATCCATATTTCCAATGATAAAGGAGATAGGGTGATTATTGAAAAATCAGATCAAGAATTGAAAATTGACCGAACTCAATCTGGATTTATTGATTTCAGCACGGAATTCCCCGCAGTACATAATGCTCCTTTACATGCAATTGACGTAAAAAATATCAGGCTATTTATCGATCGATCATCCATCGAAATTTTTATCAATGATGGTGAACTGGTAATGACTGAATTGGTCTTTCCAACTTTTCCTTTTACTAATGTAAATTTGGAGGGAATTTCAGATAGTAACACGCTGCATTATTTAAATGGGATTTGGTGAAAATCTTATTCAAACAAAGACCACAGAAACAAGGGAACTGAACCTACAAACTCAAGTTCCTTTTGACTATTTGCTTTCATTAGAAACCCATCTGACATATTAAATGGCCTGAAAAGATTTCTATGAGGATTTGCTTCCAGCATATTATAATGGCCGACCAAAAGCTGTACTCCTGCTGCATTATTTTCCCTGATTATATCGAAAACATCTTCAAACATCGGATCATTGGGATTTGCATTTTCATGATTCAACCTTGAATCAGTTTCAATTTCAAGATCTAATTCCATTGCCTCTATGGTTTGAACTGCACGGCAAAACTCACTACTGATGGCAGTTCCAATAGGAATTTGAAGTTTTTTGATGGCGTCACCTATTTTTTTTCCGTTCCTTCTACCATTCTCATTCAACTGTCTGGCAACTTCCGGGTCACAGGATTTCCACCATTCCGGTATAGGTGAATCTACTTTATCCTCTCCGATTCTGGCATCAACATGTCTCAAAACCAAAGCAAAACCCTGATGATCTTGTTTCATATTTATCAGAGAACCAACTGTCCGGATGGCATGAGCCTTATTTTTCATGATAAGGATGGGTATTGTTTCAATAAAACTCGGACTTTCCTCAAAAGAACAATCAATCCAATAAACCCCTTGAGGAAGTGACAGTTCAGCAAAACCAGATTCTTCAATATCAAAGGTTTGACGTTCAGAATTAGGAAAAAACTTTGCAGGCTTATTTGTCTCAATCTTAATTTGTACTCCTTGATCCAGGTGTTCCACAAAAAACACCCCATCAATATAATCTTCAGAGATAATCAAATTTTCTTCCATTTCTTTTTCCAAACAGGAAGAAATCAACAGAGGAAAAAAGATCAAAAGGCAGATCTGTTTGAAATAAAGTTTCATAAATTAAAATTCATTGGTGGAAAAGTAAAAAGTTTTAATTAATCAGACTTATACATAAGTCACCTTGATGGGAATCCTATTTTACCCAATCGACAGTTAAAAATAATAAATTTTCATATCAAATAGATCACATTAAATATTAAAAAAATATTAAATTGAATAGCTTACCTTCCACAAATCTCTTTATAGGCACAATACTTACACTTATCCCAATCATCTGTTTGTGAAAATGGCACATCAGGATCAAACATATCTTCCAATAATTGTTTTAATCCATTTTCATAAAATTGGGCATGCTCATTATAATTCTCTATTTCTAAAGCCTTACCTTTTGGTTCTTTAAGCTGCAAATAGGGATTAAAATTTTCTTTAAATATTTCTTTGAAATTAAAGAGCGCTGGTTTCAATGACTTCCTGTTTTCTGGACACATTGCTTGGTAGAGCAATCCATAATACATGGTCTGCATGGCTGCTTTATTACGGTTTTTATCTTCCCGATCAAAAAGAGATTCTATACTGCTAAATTCCTTTTTGTCAGCACCGGACTTATAATCTATCAACCTCACTGTTCCCTGCTGTTCATCCACCCGATCAATATAGCCTTCCAAACCAACTTCAACTTTACCTTTTCTGGTGTCGATTTGGAATTTGGCCTGATGGGCTTGTTCCATGGAAAGGATTTGAAATGGGGCTGCTTCCTGATCGATTTCCAAGAGTCTTTGGATATATTTCTGTAAGACATCCCTTACGATTGCCATCTGACCGCTAAGCTTGGTATCAGCATTTTCATCCAAATGATAGAATTTTCTTACTCCTTTTTCAATGGCCGGAAAAACCCAGTTTTTCTTCAAATCCCCAAAATCTTCCTTCGCAATTACAGATCGCTTTTTCCTCTCCTGAAAACCTTCATACAAAAACTCCATACTGTAATGGGCAATATTTCCAAAGACCGAAGCATCAATTTCTTCTTTTACTTCCTCTTTTTCTTTAATGCCGGCCAGATACCTGAGATAAAACTTCAACCTACAATCCAAATACACACTTAGGGCCGATGGAGAAAAAGTACTTCTCGATTTCCCATCAGGATTTACCACATACTTTTCCAGCAATTGAAGTACTTCTTCATTCTTTTCAATCACAATAGAAGCAGTCTCCTTGAGGTCAACAGGTACATAGATGACCTCCTCTTTCATGTCCAAACCCATTTCCACATCCATTTGCTGAATATACCTGCTTTTTTCCCCAGCTTTTCCTTGGTCTGCTGCCGTAGTATAAATCATATGCACCTCTTCTGCACTTTGCAATAAGCGATAAAAGGTGTAGGCATAAATGGCATCATTCTGTTCCTGAACCGGTAATCCAAAAGCCCTGCGGATATTATAGGGAATCAATGAATTGAGACTACCTGCAGGTGGAAAACTGCTTTCATTCATGTTGCAGATGATGACACGTTTGAAATCCAGGTTTCTGGATTCCAATACCCCCATGACCTGCAATCCCTGCAAGGGTTCTCCTTCAAAGGGCAATTTGACCTCTCTGAAAACCTGACGGAACAAACGAATGAAAAATTCCCGGTCCACAGAAAGTCCTTCCTGCTTCTCAAAATTCTCCCTAAGCCTATTCAATTGCTTGAAACACTGATAAAGGTAAGAGCGCTGAAGGGGTTCTTCCCCCAATCGTTTGGCGAGTTCCTCCATCAAGGTAGAGAGGTAAGGAAATAACTGTTCACTGCCAAGCGGTCTGAAAATCAATTCAAAGAACGCCCCTCCCTTATGCAACTTATTTTGGGTGATGTAAATCTGATTCTGTTCTTTCATTTCCCTAAGCAGATCCGCCACAAAAGTTGGATTGACAGATTGGAGGTAAATGGAGGAAAGGAGACTTTTCAAGGGTTGATGATAAAATAAAGGCATTCCATCCTCAATTTTAATATAACGCTGCATTTCCAGCACTGCTTCCAAAAACGCATAAACCGGCGTGTTTTTGACAGGATAGCCCATCGTGACATTGACTTTGTCAATGTTTTCGGGTAAGGTGTGCAGAACAGGAAATAGCAGCTGTTCATCCGGCAAGATGATGACTGTTTCCTCCCAGTTTTCATTTTTGTCAACCTTCTCCAATAAAGAACCTACCAAATTGGCCTGATTGGTTTTGAGTGGAGTTGCATAGGTTTGGATTTTTGCCTTTCGGTTTGCAATTTGTTCTGGTATTTCTTTGGGAAAAGTCGGCCCAAAAACAGGGTCTTTTCGGTATTCCCTGAAAAACAAGCCCGCTTCCTGATTTTTGTCTTCCAAATAATAGGTATCAATATCCCAAAAGATCTTGGCACCAAATTCCAAAACAAAATGCTTGATCAGCTTTTCCTCTGTTTTGGTAAAAGCATTGAAACCTATAAAAACATATTGCTTTTCAGGTGTCGCAATCACATCCAATTTTTCGGCAACTTTTCGATATAGCATTCCTGAGTAAGCCATTCCGGAAACATTCAGAGAAGCTTTGAAAGCATCATACAAAGGATATAAAATCTGCCAGAATTTGAGGAATTTTTCCTGATGTCCCCTACCCTGATTTTGGAATGAATCCCAAAATTGTCTGATCAAAGCAATTTGCTGGTCAGTCAGAAAACTCAGATCAGATTCTATTTCTTTGATCTCATAAAGATATAAATATAGTTTTTTGGCTTCCGCCATAAACTGATCCACATCGTTGAAATCTTTGAGAATCATCTCTCCCCAGAAATAGAATCGGTCAAAGGTTTCCGGTTCAGGATGAAGGCTCTGATAGACTTTATAGAGTTCAAAAATCAAAGTCAAGTCATCTGAGGGCCTTTGTCCGGCATATTGGTAAAAGACATCTTCAATGGTCTTGATCTCAGGCATCCAAGTGGGCTTATCGATCAAAGTACCCAAGTGTTTGGTAAAAAAAAGCCCTGCCCTCCTATTTGGAAGTACAACAACCAAGTTTTGTAATTCTGGATAGGTTTGAATGATTTCCTGGGCGGTATTCCTTAAAAAACTGTTCATTTTCTCCAATTTTCAACTTCCACAATCTTTCCATCTTCCAAATAGCACAAATAACCTTTGCTGGTCTTTTGACTTAAAGATGCCACCAAATCCATATACTCTTTCACCTGCTTTTGATGTTTCTCAAATTCAGAACCTGTCTTAAAATCCACAATTATTACCTCTTTGTCTTTAAGAATGATTCTATCTGGGCGCTTTTGGGAACCATCTGGAAGTAAAATACCCTGCTCGGCCATCAACTGTCCCTCTCCTTCAAACCAAGATGCAAAAACAGGATTATCAAACAGCTTATCCAATTGTATACTAACTTCATTTTTTTCCGATTCATCCAATCGGCCTTCAAAGTAAAATGCCTCCAAATGCATGTTGATATCAGCATGGGTACGGGACTTCTCTAATAGCTCATGAACCAACAAACCAAAATCCCGCTTCTGTCTTTGATCCAAGCCTTCTTTGGAAAAATCAACAGCATATTGCTTGACCTCCAGCAATTCAGTCCAGTTCTGATAGTTCCAGCGCAGATCCGGTATTTCGAAATCCACTTTTTCTTTAACAACTTTTTGTGGCCAATCCCCAAAATCAAATGTTTTTGATTCAGGATCAAAAAATTCTGAAAGCGAAAGTCCATCAGATCCATCCATAGAGCTGCTGAGCACTTGTTGCAAATGGATTTGCATATAGTTCAAAGAAATGTCTTTCTTGAACTCCTGTTTGAAAGGAGAAATCCCCCATATTCCTTCCTCAGCCCTGGTCAAAGCCACATAAATCATATTCAAACTGTCCAAATAGGCCATGATGGCTTCTTCTGCATAGGTTTCCCTGAAATCCGATTTGGCAAGTTTGGCATTTAAGCTTAAAGGAATGATGACATTCAGACCCTCTTCCTTATCTTGAAAAGGAGACCAAATTACATTTTCTTTACTCATATCAAAAATTGTCCATTTCAAAAATGGCATCAGCACCACCTTAAATTGCAAACCTTTGGATTTATGAATGGTGAGAATTCTCATGGCTTCATGCCCTTCAGGAATTTTGACCGTTCTTTTGTCTTGATTTTCCTCCCACCAACCCAAGAAACCCGGAAGATCGGCCCTATTATTTGCAGTAAAATCGAAAACAGCTTCCTTAAAACCGGATAGGTAGGCTTTTTCTATACCTGATTCCTGCAAATCCAATTCAGCAATCAATTCCTCCAAGGCTTCCATCAAAGGCAATTGCAATAAGGTGTTTTGCTTTTCCTGAAATGCATTTATTTTATCCTTTAAATGAACCGGGGTTTTGTCCAAAGCAAAAAGATCATGGTTTACGGGTTCATTCCGCAATACCGACCGGTAATACCACATGCTCTTAAACTGCACTTTGTCCTCAGGGTCATGCAGGTATTTCAATCCTGCTACCAATGCTTTGACCGAAGCGGATTTGTGCAGGAACATGGATTCGTCGGACAGCACATCAAAGCGGTATTCCAATTCAGGATTTTCAGAAGCAAAAGCCATCAAGGTATCCGCAATAGCTTCACCTTCCGATTTCTTTCTGACCAAAAAAGCAATATCTTTCAAATCATAGCCCCTATCCTGCAATTCCATAACCATTTTTGGCAATCGGCTTAATACCTGCTCTTCAAATTTCCCTTCCTCTTCTTCACTCTCCTTCACATCGATAAACTCAAACCTGACTTTTCCTTTATAATCAGACGCTTCTTTTTTTGAAGATACATATTGAAAAACATCCTGATAAGCCTTGGAAATAATACCTGCATCTTCAGCGCGATACGAATGGGTCACCACCTGCTCAAATGATTGCGGAAGCTTCTTAAACAGGGCATTGTTAAAAGCAATGATATTGGGCAAACTCCTGAAATTGGTATCCAAGTCTCTATGGTCAATGTTTTGAGCACCTATTTCAATTTCCACCTGTTCCAACAGCAATTTCATCTCCCCACCTCTCCAACGGTAGATCGATTGTTTGACATCACCAACAAGCAGATTGATATTTCCCTGTGCAAGGGAATTTTCAAGTAGGGGCTTGAAACTTGCCCACTGAAAGCCTGAAGTATCCTGAAATTCATCGATCAGGTAGTTTTTATATTGGTTACCGACTTTCTCATAAATAAATGGCGCATCGTTTTCCCTTGTGATTTCTTTGAGAAATTCGTTGGCATCCGAGATGAGCAACATGTTTTCCTCATCCTTTACATTGGTAAGTTCTTCCAATAAGTTCCTGAAAATCCCATAAACGGAGATGTTTTTGGAAATCGCCTCAAGGGTATTCCATTTGATGAACAGTGGTTCAAATTGGGCAAGAATATTACCTAAACCTTGATGATAGGCAGAAACAATGGCATCAATTTGTTTGCTGCTTTTTGAATACCATCCATCTTCGGAATCGGGTAAATTGACTTGTGTGGGACTTAATTCTAAAACCGGTTGGTTTCTGTCTCCCAATTTATCGAATTTAAGCGCAAAAGATCTTGAGCCTCCTGAGAAATCAGTCCACTGTAATCCATTGGCTTCCCGGATGTGGTTTGCTTCTTCTTTGAGTTGCAAGGTGATTTTTAAAATCTCCTTTTTTCTATCTCTGAGGTATTTTTGAAGGAAATTCACATTTTCATTTTCCTTTAAAAATTCCTTGATTTCGACACTATACTTTTTAAAGTCCTCCTGAAAAATCTGCCTGCCCAGAGATTTTATATTTTTTCGAATGTCCCAGGATTTTCCGTTTTGTATTTGTTCGACTGCATAATCCACCAACCATTTATGCAAAAACTCATCCTCCATAACTTTGCCTACTACCCTATCCACAACCCTATCCAACACATCATCCTGATCCAATTCCACCTCAAATTTGGCATTCAGGTCCATTTCACGGGCAAAAGCCCTTACCACTTTCTGAAAAAAACTGTCAATCGTACTGACAGAAAACCGACCATAATCATGCAGTATGGCAGTAAGAGATTGTGCAGCACGGACTTTCAGTTCATCCACCCCGACTCCCAATGCTTTCAGGATTTCTGAATCCATCCTTTCATCAGGCCTGACCTCAGTTTTCAATCGCTTCAATTCCTTCAAAATCCGTTCTTTCATCTCCTGGGTAGCCTTATTGGTAAAAGTCACTGCCAAAATAGTCCTGAAACTCTCCGGGGAAATCAAGGCCAACTTGAGGTACTCGGTGGCAAGGGTGTAAGTTTTACCCGAGCCTGCTGAGGATTTATAGATGATAAAAGGTCTGCTTTCCATATTCAAAAATCAATTTAAACAAATCAAATAGAAAATCGACAGATAAAAAAACTACTGACACGAGTTGTCCAAGTAAATAAAAACAAAGTTCAATTCATGAGTTCAATCTGGTTTGAACAGACCTTATTCTCAGTTATCCTAAGTTGGATCTTTTCCACTCAAATAAAACCTAGGCAATTCATAAAAACTAGCAATAAGAAATACTATTTTTGAAATCTTTTATTTTAAAAATACAATTCCGATTATGACATTAAACCCATTTAATTACTCTAAAACAGCTATTTCAACTAGAATTTCAACGTTTGTAATATTTGTTTTTATCTTCTCTGCCTGTAGTACGCTCTCGCCAATACCAAAGCCAATTGAAAATAAAGGAAAATCAATTTCCAAATCCATGGATCTCACTGAGTCGGAAAAGAAAAACTGGTTTCATCTTGATCTCTTAAATGACACGATTCCTGGTTTGAGTCTGAACAGGGCCTATACTGAAATCATTAAAGATAAAAAAGGTGCCCCTGTGACAGTAGCGGTTTTGGATTCAGGAATGGACTTGGATCACGAGGATTTAATGGAAGTACTTTGGTCAAATTCAAGGGAAATTCCAGGAAACAGTATAGACAATGACAACAACGGATACATAGATGATATCCATGGTTATAATTTCCTGGGTGAATCCTATCATGAACAAGTAGAATATACAAGAATATTAAGGTTGGGAATCGGGGATGAATCCTATCAAGAAAAAGCAAAAACTGCTTACAATAAGGAATTCTCAGAGATTACAGAAGGTTTTGAACAGATGCAGGGAATGGCCTTTTTCTTGGAGGAAGCTGATAAATTCATTGTCAGGGAATTGGGAAAATCCACCTATGAAGCTGCCGATTTGAAAAATATAGAACCTGACAACGAGATGGCCGAACAGATCCTGTTTTTTTTAAAGGAAATGCTATCCTACGGTGATAATATTGAAGACTTGAAAGTAATGATAGCGGAAGGAATTACCCAAATGGACACCCGCTTGAACTACCATTTGAATATAGATTTTAACGGCCGGGAAAAAGTGGGAGATGATCCTTATGATATCACAGACTTGGGCTATGGAAACGGCAATCCGAAGAATCTTGTCAAGGATGAAAGCCATGCAACTCACGTAGCAGGAATCATTGCGGCTAAGCGTGATAATTCCTTGGGAATTTTGGGTGTTGCAGATAATGTAAGCATCATGTCAATCCGTGCTGTTCCAGATGGTGATGAATATGATAAGGATGTTGCTTTGGGAATACGCTATGCCGTGGATAACGGGGCTAAAATCATCAATGCAAGTTTCGGTAAATCCTTTTCACCCAATGCAGAATGGGTTTACGATGCCTTGAAATATGCAGCATCCAAGGACGTGTTATTTGTCTTGGCCGCAGGAAATGATGGAAATGACATGGATGATCTCAACAACCCTAATTTCCCCAACGATCATCAATTTGTAAAAGGACAGGAATTTATAGACAATGTCATCACTGTTGGCGCCTTGACTCCTTATTTTGGGGAAGATTTAGTGGCTGTTTTTTCAAACTTTGGAAAAGAAAATGTTGATGTTTTTGCTCCTGGAGATGATATTTATTCTACCATGCCTGAGAACGAATATGATTTTCAGGGTGGGACTTCCATGGCTGCGCCTATGGTTTCTGGATTGGCGGCACTGATCAGGTCCCATTATCCCCAATTGAGCGCGGCACAGGTTAAAAAGATCATCATGGAATCCGGCATTAAACCAAAATTAAATGTAGTGGTGGCAGGAGATCCTGAAAAAGTTTTGCCTTTCGAACAACTTTCCAAGTCAGGGAAAATGGTCAATGCCTATAATGCCTTGATTATGGCTGAAAAGGTAGCGAGAGGAAAAACAAAACTTTGATACACCTTTGGGGTTTTCAGAACCCCGAAGGTCTTGAGGGTTAGGGGAACAATTTTATGATATTTTTAGAAGAAAACCTTCGAGGTCATAAAAGACCTCAAAGGTTGAGGGCTTCCCACAAAATCTCCACAGGATGTTTGGCTTTTTTACCTGTTCCATCAGCGATCTGATGACGGCATGAGGTACCCGGTGCGGCAATCAAGATACTTTCTTCAGAATTTCGAACTGCTGGAAAAAGCACCATCTCCCCTATCTGAATACTCAGTTCATAGTGCTCCGCCTCATAGCCAAAAGAACCCGCCATCCCGCAGCATCCGGAAGGAATTACCTCCACGGAATAGTTATTGGGAAGACTCAATAATTTTTGCGTCCAAGTCAAGGAAGACAATGCCTTTTGGTGACAATGTCCATGAAGCTTTATTTTTTGAACCTTGTCTGTAAATGAATCTGCCTTGATATTTCCTGAGGCTATTTCTCTTCCCAAAAACTCATCAATAATCAAGGTATGGAATTTTAGCTTTTTGGCACCCTCTACAAAGTCTTTTCCAACCAATCGGGGATATTCATCCCTAAAACTTAAAATGGCCGATGGCTCAATCCCCACAAGAGGTGTTTCTCCGTTGATGATATCCTGAAAGATTTTCACATTGGCCTCAGCATGTTTTTTCGCTTTTTCAAGCAAGCCTTTTGAAAGCGCTGAACGCCCACTTTCCTGATGGTCAATTATTTTGACATCATAACCAAGTCTCTTCAGCAATTTGATGGCAGTGATGCCTATATGTGTATCGTTATGGTTGGTAAACTCATCGACAAACAAATAAATGGATTTGATTATAGGAGTCTTTCCGGGAAGTGATGTATAATGCTTTTTGTACCACTTTCTCAAACTCACTTTTGAAATTTCCGGTAGGTTTCTTTTTGGTGCAACTCCCAACACAGTCTTCATCAAACCCCCTGTCAGACCATTTGACAAGGAAAAATTAGCCAATCCCGGGAATATCGATGCAAGCCCATTCAATTCGTTGATATACGCAAAAGCCTTGGAGCGTAAAGGCGTCCCATTTGACTTTTGGTATTGATAAAGGAATTCAGCTTTCATGGAAGCCATATCCACATTGGAAGGACATTCTGAGGTGCAGCCTTTGCAGGAAAGACACAAATCCAATGCTTCCTTGATTTCGGGATGGTCAAAGGCGTTTTCTTTTTTATCCAAAGTCAAAAATTCCCTCAATGTATTTGCCCTGCCTCTTGTGGTATCACGTTCGTTTCTTGTAGCCTGAAAACTGGGGCACATGGTGCCTCCAGATTCAGGTAATTTTCTACAGTCCCCTGAACCATTACATTTTTCGGCCAACCTCAGAAATCCGCCTACATGACTGAAATCCATCAAAGTATCTTGTTCCGGAGTCACCATATCGGGTTCATATCTCAAAGAGGTATTCATGGGTGCTGTATCCACGATTTTTCCTGGATTGAAAATATTGTCGGGGTCCCAAGTATATTTGAACCTTCTGAAAAGTTGGTAATTCTCTTCTCCCACCATCAATGGAATAAAAGGCGCACGGACACGTCCATCCCCATGTTCTCCACTTAATGAACCTTGGTATTTTTTGACCAACTTGGCAGAAGCTTCCGAGATTTTGAAAAATTCCTCCTGATCTGATTTTTTCTTCAGATCCAATATCGGACGCATGTGGATTTCCCCTGCACCTGCATGGGCGTAATGCACAGGATTTTGATTGAATCCTTTGAGAATCTCATCCAATTCATCAATGTAATCCGCCAAATCATCGATATCCACAGCAGTGTCCTCAATACAGGCCACTGCTTTAGGATCACCGGGTATATTTGCCAACAAGCCCAATCCCGCTGAACGCAATGCCCATGCGGATTTGGTCATATCCGGCCCGATAACCGGAAAGGCATAACCCAATCCAGCCAATTTCAGGTCAGCGATCAATTTATCTCCTTTGGCTCTCGCTTCTGCTTCTATTTTTCCGGTAAACTCCACCATCAACATGGCCATGGGGTCACCTTCAACAAAATAGCGGTTTTTACTGTACTCTATACTTTCTTTGGTACAATCCAGTATGATTTTGTCCATCAATTCTACAGCTGTAGCCGGATGTTTCATCGCAACCTGCGCTGCCCTCATGCTTTGGTTGATGGTCTCAAAATGGGCAGCAACCACGATTTCTATAGGATCGGGTAAGGGATCAAGCGCTATTTTTATTTCAGTGGTAAAGGCCAAAGTCCCTTCAGAACCTGTCAGAAGTTTACAGAAATTAAAAGTATCTCCTCCCCCAGTAAATATCTCCGAATCCAATAAGGCATCTACGGCATAGCCTGTATTTCTTCTATGGATGGATTTTTTTGGGAATTGCTCAATAATGTTTTTCTGGTTTTCAGGATCGGATAATTCCTGTTTTGCCTGTCTGTAAATTGTTCCCTCCAAAGAATCCAATTCACATTTTGATTTAAAATCTTCTTGACTGACTTCACCAAAAACAACTTTGTTGCCATCGCTTAAAATGGTTTTCAATTCTAAGACTTTATCCCTTGTTACCCCATAGACGATAGAAGTAGTACCTGAAGAATTGTTCCCTACCATACCTCCAATCATCGCCCTATTTGCCGTAGAGGTAATAGGGCTGAAAAATAGCCCATGGGGTTTTAGGTATCTGTTTAACTCATCCCTCACCACACCCGGTTGAACACGAACCCATCTTTCAGCTTTATTGAATTCCAATATTTTGGTAAAATGCTTGGAAACGTCCACTACAATCCCATTGCCCACACATTGTCCTGCCAATGAAGTCCCCGCTGTCCGTGGAATCAGGGAAGTTTTGTTTTCTTTTGCAAACAGGATAAGATTTTGGATATCCGATTCGGATTTTGGAAAAGCTACTGCCAAAGGAATTTCCCGATACACCGAGGCATCGGTAGCATAGAGCGTTTTGGTAAGGGAATCATATTTCAGTTCACCTTCCAACTGAGAAGACAATTGCTGTAATAAAGGTAATAGGTTAGGTTTGGTCAAAGTCATGGAGCAAAAATAAGAAATAGAAATAAGGTAGAAACAAGCATTTAAAAATAAAAAAAGCTTATCTAAATTAAGGGTTCTTATTGACCATTAATTTTGATTGAGCAATTCCTCAATTTCCCTTTTTAATGTTGGAAGATGTCTTAAGATAGCTCCCCAAACAATTTCATCATCAACCTTATCGTACCCATGAATTACCCTGTTCCTCATACCAACAATCAAACTTTTATTTGAAATTTTGATTTCACCATCAATTTTAATAATCTTATTTAATGCTTCTCCGATGATTTCAAACTCCCTTTCTATAGCTCTTCTAAGCATTTTATTGTTTCGATAATCTAGGAAATTTCGTTCTTTACCAAGATATGAATAAATGGAATTTATTGAATCCAAAATATCAAGTAAGAGCTTTTTGGTTTGGATTTCCATAGATAAGCATTTTTGATTTATTCAATTCCTGAATAAAATAAGGATTTGATAAAGATTTATCTGTCACTAAATCGACTGACCTTCCTAAAATTTCTTCAAGTTTATTTACAAATGAAAAATAATTTTCGGTGTATTCTCCAAAATCCAAATTCATGAATTTCACCAGAAAATCAACATCGCTTTCACTATCAAAACTAATAGAGTTTACAGAACCGAAAATATAAAGTGATTCTACATGATGATTTTGACAGGCCTCTGTTATTTTTGGAAGATTATCTTTAATTAGACTATTCATGTAAATGACATTTCTTAATTTTTATACGGCTTAAACAAATATAAGCCCGGATAAAATCAATACCAAATTTGACTAAATATTCAATATTCTTGAATTATTTTACCTTTGATGAAAGGTAAATCCATGAATTTCCTTTTCATATTAAATTCAATAATCTACTTTTCCCATAAAAAACCTTTCACCCCATGTTCTTCTATCTTTCCCAATTTCTGAGTTTTTTGGCCATGCCCTTGACCATTATCATCATCCTGCTTTTGGTCGGAGCAATCTGGAAAAGAAAAAAAATCTTTTGGTCAGGTATCATCCTGCTGTTTTTTTTCTCCAATCAGGTTATTTCCAATCTGGCCATGAATATCTGGGAACCGGAGTATAAGTCTTTTGAAAGCCTTAAAAACTATGAAATCGGAATAGTCCTGACCGGAGTCACAAATCTCAACAAAACCACATACGACAGAACGTTTTTCAATAAGGGTGCAGATCGTGCCACGCATGCCGTTCAGCTTTACAAGTTGGGGAAAATCAACAAAATCCTGATCACGGGAGGACAGGGACTTAATCCCTCTAGTACCAATACCGAGGCGGAATTGCTTCGGGACTTTATGGTCATGGCAGGTGTATCTGATAAAGCTATTCTGGTTGAAAATCAAGCTGTCAACACCTACCAAAATGCCATTTTCACAAAGGAAATATTGATTGAAAACGGAATCCCTTTAAATCAAACCCAGCTATTGATCACATCAGCTTTTCATATGAGGAGGGCAAAAGGCTGTTTTGACAAGGCAGGAATTCAAACTGAAATTTTTCCTGTGGATTATTATGCCGAAGATGTCCGGTTCAGTATCCCAAAACTCATCGCTCCGGAACCGTATTCTATTTTTCTCTGGCACAAACTTTTCAAAGAATGGATAGGGATTGTGGTGTACTGGGTTGTAGGGTATTTGTAATGGGCTAAAGACATCTTCAACTTACAACTCCTGCGTCAAAATCGCTAAAGCTGTCTTAATCCCCTCTTTATAATTTCCCAGTCTGATGTTTTCATTGGGACCATGTTGGTTGTTGTCTGCATTGACGGTCACCACAGTTACCGCAGGCACATTCAAAGCATCCACAAATGGAGCAATAGGTAAGGAACCACCACTGATTCGTTTCATAATCGGATCTTTCCCGAATGCCCTTATCATGGATTTTTTCAACCAAACCCCTGGTTCTGAATCAAATGGCGTTCTAAATGCCTGATAGGAAATACTTCCCTCCCATTTTACCAATTTTGGATATTTTGCTCTTTCTTCATCAGTTGGATCTTTGTCCAGAATATGGTAGCCCTGGTTTTCAATATGCTTTCTGATCAGTGAAAAAAGTCTTTCAGGATCACTTTCAGGAACCAAACGGACATCAACTTCAGCAATTGCATCCGCAGGTACAATCGTCCGGACTTCAGCCCCGACCCAACCTGAAGACAAACCCCTGATATTCAAGGATGGATATTGCAGCGATTCCTGATAGGTATTTCCTACTTTATCGGTACTTCCAATTCCAAGTTTTCTTTTTATTTCATTTTCATCATCAGGAACCTGGTCCAAAATCCTTTTTTCTTCAGCTGTCAGGTTGATCCCATCATAATAACCCGGTATAGTCACTCTCCCTTCATCATCTTTCATAGATGCCAACAATTGTGACAATCTGAAAGCCGGATTTGGTGCATAGTTTCCATAATGCCCTGAATGTTGTGCAGCCCTAGGTCCGTAAACTGTCAAAGTAAATTGCGAAATTCCCCTTGCACCGAAACTCAATGTAGGTTCATTGCTCAAATGCCGTGGCCCATCCATGATCAACATCATATCAGCTGCAAGTTTTTCTTTATGCTTCAAAACGGCCGTTGGAAGGTATGGAGAACCTATTTCTTCCTCAAAATCCAAAATCACCTTGATATTGTAATTAGGCGAATTGCCGTTTTCTAACATGGCATCCCAAGCGGTCAGAAACATAGCCAAAGGCCCTTTGTCATCAGAGGAAGACCGGGCAAAAATCCGCCATTCAGGATCATAGGATTTTTGAAGGGTTTCCATGGGAATGATTTCCCATTTACCCGAAGGATTTTGTTTCTTTAATACCGGCTTGTACGGGTCTTCCTGGTCCCAACGCTTTCTGTCTACAGGCTGCCCATCTATATGAAAATAAAAAAGCACGGTTTTTTTTGCCTTCGGTACGGTCCTTTCTGCCAAAAGCATGGGAAAACCTTCAGTTTCCAATCTTTCCGTTTTCCATTGCCTTTTTGCAAAACTATCCTCACACCATTCAATATTCGCTACCAACTGCTCAGGGTCATTGGAATCGTTGGGCATGGATAGGATGCTGTTGAGTATCTCAATGCCGTTAAGAAAATGTTTATCTGTCACCTCATCAAGATTGATGGATTTTTTACTTTGAGCAAAAAGAATCATAGGTGAAAATAAAAGCAATCCGAATAGGTATAATGTTTTTTTCATGACCTGAAATGTAAGGAATGGATGATGTGTAAAAGATAAGTCAAAGTCGTTTCTAAAAAAATAAATTTCTTTTAAGTGGATACCAGTAAAGGCAGAATAGCATCAAATCACTTATCCTTGTCACTTCGACGGCAGGAGAAGTCTATAAACCTCATGACGGTATAAATTTCTCCCTACGACACCAATGACAAATAGGGTAAAATTCAATTATTTATTGGTTTTACAATAATTTAATTTAAACCAATCATATAAATAAAATGAACCATTGTCATTCCCTTTCTGTAAATGCCGATTTTCTCCACTCAATATGACAACATGAATACCTTTTACATAAATAATCCATAAAGCAGCTTCACACCGAAATGGACCCTTTTCTAAAGTCTGTTTTTCCTATCACAGCATTGATCAAAAAGGGTTTTCCTTGTCGGTTACTTTCCTTAGCCTTTTGAACTGATTTCACAAAAGCATCCATAGTTTCTACTTTCTCACCTTCAGCCCCAAAGGCAAAGGGAATTTTATCATAATCGGAGGATTCCAACATCACAGCACAATCAGAATCTAAAAATTCCACTTGGTCCCTCGCTATTTGAGTCCAACAAGCGTCGTTACCTATCAGGGCGGTGATACCCAATCCATGTCTCTGAAAAGTATCAAATTCCATCAGGGAATATCCCGCACTGCCGTCCCCATACAAAATCCAAACAGGCCTATCCGGGTAAACCAAAGCTGCTGCTATAGCAAATCCTCCACCTACACCCAAGGTGCCATATGCACCAGGATCCAACCAAGATAATGGTTGTCTTGCCTTCAATACATAGGAGGCAGTCGCCACAAAATCACCCCCATCTGCAACCAGAACACATTTATCATCCAATAGCAGTTCCAGTTCTGACAATACCTGAACCGGATTCAAGCCATCCGTTTTTTCTTCGGATTGATTCTTGATTTCCATATCCCGCTTTTCGTCCCTTTCCCTTAATTGAGAAAACCATTCCTGAGGATAGATTTGTACTTTGGCAGCAAGATCAATCAAAAAATCAACCGGATCCGCTTGAATGGGTAGACTTGGTTTTTTATTGAGGTAAAGGTCTGTCTTGCTCCTATTGACGGAAATAAATTTTCTGCCTCCAATATGGTTTCCGTAATCCAAGCGAAAATCATTCGGAACACCTGCAAGGATGATAAGATCGGCTTCTTTGATAGCTTCTTTTCTTTTATGTCTGATATGTAACCTTCCATTTCTTCCAAATAGACCTCTCCCAGTTCCGCTTAAGTATACCGGAACTCCCAATACATTTAAGGAGGATGCCAGCATTTCTGATTTTTCAGGCTGTAGCATTGCTCCACTTCCCAAGATCATCAGGGGTTTCTTGGCCTTTTTGATCAGATTCATGGCTTTTTCAAGATCAGAGGTTTTGTGTTTGGGAAAATCAGGTTTAGCTGGATCCGAATTAAAAACCGTTTTATCAGCATCTTCAAAAAGCTTTTTGGCATGTCTTTGAATATACCACTGCAATGCTTTCTCCTTGATGGATTTGGCGCTTTTGGAGCTTTTTGCACCATACCATTCCAATACCATCTCTTTGGGATAAAGGGTATCTATCGGGCATTCGATAAATACCGGCCCGGGCACTCCCTCCTGCGCAACCTGAAAAGCTTTTTCCAGGGTAGGACCAATATCTTTGACTTTTTTAATGGAAACAGCCCATTTGACAATAGGCTTCATGATGCTCAATTGGTCAATATCCTGCAAAGCACCTCTACCCTTCAACAGGGTAGCTGCAGCACCTCCCAATAAAATCAAAGGGGATTGTGCCATTTGGGCATTTTTGATGGCAGTTACTGTATTGGTCAATCCGGGACCTGCAGTCACTGCCACAACTCCGGGATTACCTGTAAGCCTGCCAATCCCATCTGCCGCAAAAACAGCAGTGGCTTCATTTCTGGTGTCAATGACTTTTATCCCCAATTTTTCTGCACCAACAAAAATTGGTGAAATATGGCCTCCGCAAAGCGTAAACAAAAATTTTACGCCATGATTTTTGAGTATTTGTGCTATAATTTCTCCACCGTTCATAGGAAGGAAGATAAGGAAATATGCCCAATATTTAAAAAAATCTCCTTTAAGAAAACTGATTAGGTTTATCCAATAGTCCAAAAAAAACTACTCCGAAAGAAAATTAGAAATCAAAGAAGCTTCTTCTTCTAGATACTTTCAAATCCTGAAGAATGGACGATTTGACACGGATATCCAGGTTATATGAAGTAAATCGGCCGAATGGGATCCAACTGACATTCATCTGCCAGCAATGCAGGTCTCTGGCAATCCCAATCATACTTTGAGTCAATTGCTGGGTCATAAAATCATAACCTGCATTAAAATTTATTTTCCATTTTTCAGAAAGACTCACATCTCCATTGAAATTTATAGCTGAGGTAATATTTGAATCTCTTCCGGGCTGTCTATTGTAAGCAATGTTAAATCCAAAACCTAGATTCCAGGGAACATCCCACTCTATGTATTGGGTTGGGTCATTGACTATTCTGGTGATTTCTTCTTCAACAAACTCATTCAATTGACCGCCTTGTTGTAAAAAATCGTTGGTCATATCCTCTCGCATTTCTCCGGGCGATTTTCCTCCCCGGGGGTTGATACTACCATTGACATTCATCTGTATGCTTCTAAAAGTACCCAGACCTTGCCCGGACTGCCAGGCAAATTTATTGATTCTCCTTCCAGATCTTACCCCTGTTTCTGGATTTATTGTTATCAGTTCTGCATAAGGATCCAAATTACCGGAAAGGTTGATGGAGAGTTTGTCTTCAAAAAATGACGTCCTGGTATTGAAATTAATTTGTGACAGATTGAATGAATCTGCGGCAAAATTATAAAATGTTGAAAGATTCAGAGATTGAAGAAGTGGGATTTTTTTGGTGGTTTCTTCTTCGGAGTCACTTTGCTGCTTGATTTTTGCCTCTACCGTATTTCTGATATTGATACTTAAAGACCTGGATTCTCCAAGGGGTGCCTGCCCAAATATAAACCCCTGATGTCTTGAAAACCGTTGTGTTCTTCCTGATTCATCTACCTGAACCTCCTGATAAAATCCAAAAGCCGAGGTCGAAAAATCAGGATTGTAATTGAAACCAAAAGAAGGTTGCATATGATGTCTGATCGCCTCTATTTTTTTGTTCTTTTTAAAATTATAAAAGCCATAGACGTTTGTGTTCATATTAAAGGAAGTATTGTAAAAATAAACTCTGTTAAAGCCATTTTCATTTATTTTATCTACCCTATTTTCCCTCGGATTGTAGAAATAATTGATTCTTTCGGTATACCATAATTCCGTATAATTCAAGGATGCTGTACCCGTAAAATATTTGAACAAGGTGAAATTTGAAGTGATCGGAATAGCATTTTTGGCACCATTGTCTGCCTCAGCCAGAAGCAGTGGTAAATTGGCAAGATTGAAAGGAATGATATTCTGGTCAGGACTGATCCCCTGCTCTTGCTGAAGCACTTCATTCTGCACTCCAAATGGGTTACTAACCCTGTTGTTAATGGAGTTCTGAAGGTTGAAATTCCAGGCAATATTGAGGGTTTTTAAGGGCTCAAACTTTACGTTTTGGAAAGGATTCTGACGATTCATGTTGACGGCAATATCCGGTAAAATCAAGTTAACCTCATCCGATTGGATATTTTGGGAATGCCTTAGGTTGGCAGACATACTGAAAGGTGTACCTGTGAAGGTTTTACTATAGGCGACATTGGAAGAAAATTCAGATTTCACATTATTTACAAAACTGTTTGGATTCACTACCACATTATTATAGTTAGTAGTACCGGCATTGACAGAGGCAGAAAACCGTGAGTTGCCCCGCGTTTCAGGAGTATGCTGCCAATTGACCCAAATGGTATTGTAATCTACAGGGTTAAGTTCTGTTTCAGGACTTTTGAACCTTTGATAATCCACATTGAATCCCCCATTGTACCGATATCGTTTTTTATAGATGGTAGAAGCCTTTGCACCATAGCCCCCGTTTGAAAAAATATCCCCTGTCACTCTTGTATGTACATAATCATTGAAGGCAAAATAATAACCGAAATTCCTCAAGAAAAAGCCCCTGACCTGTTCCTGACCATATGAAGGGAATACAATTCCTGAAGCTTTTTCATCGGGCGTATCGGGAATAATACCAAATGGCAGACCAACGGGTAGCGGGATATCATTGAAGTAAAAATTAAATGGACCGGTAACGACCTGTTTGCCCCTGATGGATTTGATCTTATTCGCATTGATATGCCAATGAGGTTCTGCTAGATTACAAGTGGTATAATAGCCATGATCTAGAAAAATGCTGCCATCCTGGTCTTTTTTGATTGTCTCCCCTCTCAAAAGACCATCCTGCTGTTCTGTCACAACATCTTTGATGATGGCTTTCTGGGTTTTGAAATTGTACCGCATTTCCTTTCGGATTTCATAGGTAGACACACCTTCTTTAAAAATGGGATTCCCTGTGATATTCCCAAGACTGTCGGTCACCCCCGAAGCAAACAACTCGCTTTTCTCCCAATCAATGATGATCAGATCTGCATCAAGGCGAATATTTCCATATTCAAACCAAGCAGCTTTATGTAGAAATACTTTTTTGGAAATAAAATCGGTAATTATACTATCTTCCCCATAATAATTGATTGTGGTCTGTATATCACCTTTTGGTATGGTCTTCGTTGTATCATTACGCGGAATAGTATCCATTCCCAAAATTGCAAGGGAATCCAATGGTGGTAATTCAAGTATTGGAGAGTTGAGTATGGAATCAGGTACAATGATTCTTTGTTCCACATTAGTTTGGCTTCTTATTTGCGAAAAGCTAACTTGGGGAATTACCCAAATTACAATGAAGACAATCAAATGGAACCAGTTATTCCGCACTTAATAATATTGATTTGTTTAAAAATTTATGAAATTTGCTCGGGCAAAGTTAATAGGATTCAATACGCATGAAACGATTCAAAGTTAAAAATATTCTCTTATTTTCCTTATTGACGATATCCCTGCTTTTTGCAGGATTTGTTCCAACAGGTTCAAGGGCACCGGAGTTTAAACTAAAACGCATCGTAATAGATGCAGGCCATGGAGGCAAAGACCCGGGAACGGTGGGTAATATTTCCAGAGAAAAAGATGTGGCACTCAATGTTGCCCTTCAGATAGGAAAATATGTGGAAGAATTACTTCCCGGCGTTGAAGTGATTTATACCCGAAAAACAGATGTTTTTCTTGAACTAAAGGAGCGGTCAAATATTGCCAACAGAAACAAAGCAGATCTATTTATATCTATACACTGTAATGCAGCCCCAAATAAATCTGCCTATGGGACAGAGACTTTTGTAATGGGAACCAAAAACTTTGAGGCCAATTTTGATATTGTAAAAAGAGAAAATTCCGTAATCACGCTGGAGGAAAATTATGAGGAAAATTATGAAGGATTCGACCCCAAATCACCGGAATCCTACATGATGTTCAACCTCATGCAAAAGGCTTTTCTTTCCAACAGCATCTCTTTGGCCTCCAAAGTGGAAAATGATTTCGTGACGCGGGTAAACCGCTCCAGTCGTGGAGTCAAACAAGCACCTTTTTATGTACTTTGGACTACCAGTATGCCTTCAGTGCTGATTGAACTAGGCTTCTTATCCCATCCTTCGGAGGAACGTTTTCTCAACAGTAAGGACGGACAAGCCTACTTGGCTTCGGCAATTTACAGATCTATCAAGGCTTACAAGGAGGAGATCGAGGAATTATAATTTGGTGATTGGAATTGGTAAGTGTCCAGTAGCCAGTGGTCAGGAAAAGGGGTCAGTGTGCAGTAGCGATAAAGTAGGAAGTGTACAGTGTGTATAAAAAGAATTTCCAAAAACAACTGACAACGGTACACATTCCCGCAGCATACTGTCACTGCCAACTGAAAAGGGTGTAACTGCTATGCACTACATCTTAAGACTGAACACTGCCTATTGAACCCTGAACACTTTTATTCAAACCTCTTTGGAAATCCCCTATCCAATTTGATTCTTGTGGGTTAATTCAGTTATTTTAGCTTTCGGAAAAATAAACCCAATTACCTTTATGGATATCGAATTCAATAAAAATGAAGACCAAATCAAACAACAACTTTTTCAACTTCAGAAAAAACTGGAGCAGGTTAAACTTGGGGGTGGAAAGTCAAGGATTGAGAAAGAACATGCAAAAGGCAAATTAACAGCCAGAGAAAGAATTGACTACCTGACCGATCCTGAAACTGAATTTTTGGAAATCGGGGCATTTGCGGCCGATGGCATGTACGAGGAGGAAGGAGGCTGTCCATCTGCCGGGGTAGTCACAGGGATAGGCTATGTTTCCGGAAGGATGTGCGTGATCGTTGCCAATGACGCGACCGTGAAGGCCGGGGCATGGTTTCCAATGACTGCCAAAAAGAACCTAAGGGCACAGGAAATTGCCATGGAAAATAGATTGCCGATTATCTATCTGGTAGATAGTGCAGGTGTATTTCTTCCTATGCAAAACAAGATTTTTCCGGATAAAGAACATTTTGGAAGACAGTTCAGAAACAACGCCAAGATGTCGGCCATGGGAATTGTTCAGGTAGCCGCTATCATGGGCAGCTGTGTAGCGGGTGGGGCGTATTTGCCCATCATGTCAGATGAAGCAATGATTGTGGACAATACCGGCTCTATATTTTTAGCGGGATCTTTTCTTGTCAAAGCCGCTATCGGTGAATCCATAGACAACGAAACCCTTGGAGGTGCCACCACACATTGCGAGATATCTGGTGTCACGGACAATAAATATGAAAACGATCAGGAATGTCTGGATGCCATCAGAAGAATCTTTGATAAAATAGGAGCATTTGAAAAAGCCGGTTTTGACAGAGCAGAACCCGAAAAACCGAAAATAAACGAAGCAGAACTATATGGAATTTTTCCATATGATAGGGTGAAGCCTTATGATATGATTGAAATTATTAAGGGCTTGGTGGACAATTCTGAGATCGATGAATACAAAAAAGATTATGGCAAAACCCTGATCTGTGCTACTGCCCGGATCGATGGTTGGTCAGTAGGAATAGTGGCCAATCAGCGTAAAATCGTCAAAACCAAAAAAGGTGAAATGCAGATGGGTGGAGTCATATATTCAGATTCTGCTGATAAAGCAGCACGGTTTATCATGAACTGTAACCAAAGAAAAATCCCTTTGGTATTCCTTCAGGATGTTAGCGGATTTATGGTGGGCAGTAAGGCCGAACATGGCGGAATTATCAAAGACGGTGCAAAAATGGTCAATGCCATGGCTAATTCCGTGGTACCGAAGTTCACCATTATTTTAGGCAATTCTTACGGTGCAGGTAACTACGCCATGTGCGGAAAAGCTTACGACCCCAGATTGATTTATAGCTGGCCAACTGCCCAAATGGCTGTAATGAGCGGGGCCTCTGCTGCCAAGACCCTCTTGCAGATCAAGGTCGCTTCGCTCAAAAAATCGGGTAAAGAAGAAATTACTCCCGAAGATGAAGAACAATTGCTCAAAGAAATTACCGATAAATACAATGAAGAGCTCAGTCCCTATTATGCAGCGGCAAGACTTTGGGTAGATGGAGTTATTGACCCCTTGGAGACCAGAAAAGTCATCAGTATGGGAATTGAAGCTGCCAATCATGCTCCGATTACTGAAAGGTTTAATGTGGGGGTGATTCAGACTTGAAGAGAGATTTTAGATTTAAGATTTTTGAATTTAGATTTGGGATGGAATGAACTTTCATGATATAGGTTGACAGGTTCCCTACCTAAACCCCAAACCTTGTTGATAACTTTTCTGGTGAAAACCAAAAGTAGGAATTATATTTAATTTATCAGGATAAGCGGAGAAGGGCTCTGCTGGGGAGCAACCTTTCAAGGAATGATCCTGATCGACTGAAAAGGCCAGAGGCCATGGGCAGCCTAAACTTTTTTGGGCTGCTCTTTTTTCAAGGCTCTTTTTGGTCGCTTCATGCCTCCTAAAACCCATTTTTATTTTGACCGAAATCATATAGGGTGTGACCGGGTTTTTCAGACAAGCCCGAAATCTTTTTCTCGAACTCCACAGGACTGAGCCACCCCAGGCCTTCCTGTTTTCTCTCATAGTTGTAAACATGTATGATCCTTTCGAATTCTCTTTTCAGACCTGCTTTTTCCCATGCCTTTATGGTAGGCACCAGATGGTGTTTGATCAGTCCGTTCCTCTGCTCGGCATATCCGTTCATCAGACAGTTTTTTGCACAGCTTACGCGGACTCCCAGTTTATTTAGGCCTCCGAGGTAGAGGGCCGAGAAATATTGGGTCCCGCCATCTGTGTGGTGGATGCAGTCCATCAGGTTCTCCTTCCCTCTGAGTCCGACCCATTGGTCCTGTGCGGATTTCGCATCCTCTGCCCTCATACTTTCCCCAAAACCGGAACCGACTATCCTTGCGCTGTAAATATCGGTCAGGCAGAAAAGAAAATAGCGCCTCCCACAGATATTGATATAAGTCAGATCACCTACCACGGCCATATTTATATCGTTGATAGTCAGTCCATTGAGCAGATTGGGATAGTTCCAGCTCTGCATTGAAGACTTTGTGGTGACAATCCTCGTGTTCAGCGCCGGAAGCACCAGTCCATTTGACGACATGAGACGCTCGAATTTGTTTGTCCCGATGCCATACCCGGATTTGATCCCAAGGTTGTGGAAAACAGATCTCGAACCCGCCCTTCTATCTTTCTCCAGTCTGTAAGACTTTACCAGTACGGCAAACTCCCCAACCATCCGGCACTCCTCCTTGTACCGCTGGGCGGCCTTCGAAAAACCCTGCCGGCTTATGCCGACATAGCTGTAGAATCTTTCCATTGGAATCCCATGCACTGACAGACTTCCCCTGAGCGACATCAGCAACGGGACCATTACTTTTTTTTGAAATTTTCTCCAAGTTTTTCCTCGGCCAGAATGATCAGTTCCTTCTGGTAGACAAGTTCAACTTGCTGTCTGCCGATAAGCTCAAGCAACCTGCGGTTTTCCTTCTCAAGTTCACGCAGTCTGTCAATGTCCCTGCCAGTAGTCACAATTATCTTCTCTGGAAGCTTCTTCTTACCGAAACGGACCAACCATCTTTTCACACTCTCCACCTTGACCTCATGCAGCCTACTTACCTCAATTATTGAGACCCGGCCACTCTCGATCAGACAGACTTGTTCTTTACGGAATTCTTCGCTGAAACGCCTTCTCCGCCTCTCATCTATTGTCATGATAATTTCAATTTAAGAAATTTATCCACAATTTTGGTGTCAACCTATATCATGAGAGAACAGAAGGATCAAGGAGAAAGGATGAAGGATGAAGGTGGTGCGTAATTGCGCCTGCCTGCCTTTGGAAGGAGGAGCACTTGGGAAACTTTGACCTTTTGAATATTCCTTCGTGCGACGTGGCCATCTCATTATATGAAGGACTTGAAGGATTAAGGAAGAAGGTTGTGTCTCCCGTCTTCGGTCTCCCGTCTTCCGTATTCCGTCTCCCAACAAAAATAAAAAGTAGTTTACCGTCAAGGCATCAACTAACCATAAAATTTAATAAATTGGAGTAACAATTCAGGCTATGAACCAACTCAGTGAAAAAGAACTTCATGCTTTGGTTTCCCTTTTGGATGATACGGATAGGGAGGTCAAGACCCATGTAAGAGATCGGATTATCTCTTTGGGACATGAGGTGATTCCTTTTTTGGAAAAAAAGTGGGAGAACAGTTTCAATTCTGAAATTCAAAAGGAAATAGAGGATTTGGTACATGACTTACAGTATTCTCAATTGAAGGAAAGACTAATAGACTGGAAAGTGTCTCCTGAACAGGATTTATTGACCGGATTGTGGATTATCAACACCTACCAATATCCTGATCTGGAGTTTGATAAACTTAATGCTGACATGCATCAGATATATTTTGAAGTATGGACAGCTTTTAAAAATGATTTACTTCCTTATGAACAAGTCCGAATTATCAATGGGGTACTTTTCAATACTTTGAGATTTTCTGCCAACACCAAAAATTTTCATTCTCCTGGCAATAGCATGCTGAGCAATGTCTTGGATACCAAAAAAGGAAATCCTATCAGTCTTTGTGCCATCTATATGCTTGTAGCTCAAAAACTTGGTTTACCGATTTATGGGGTAAACCTCCCAAACCTATTTGTTCTTACCTATAAATCAGCTGACGCCAACTTTTATATCAACGCATTTAATAAGGGGCTGATTTTTTCAAAAAAAGATATCATCAATTATCTGGAACATTTAAAAATAGAACCCATAGATGTTTTTTTTGAACCTTGTAGCAACAAGGACATCATTGTCAGAACTTTGCGAAATCTTATTGTTGCCTTTGAAAAACTTGGCGAATCCGAAAAGGTAATTGAAGTTAGGGCCTTATTGGAAATTATGGAAAATCCTTGACCCCTTTCCTTTCTAGTTTATTAGCTTAACATTGCAACCAACAGGTCTGCTGGAAGAAGGACTGGGATTTCTCCTGATTTGAATAGCCGTCAGGGCATTCTCCAAATACTTCATATTGGCGTTGGCCGCTACCTGGGGATTATTATCAATGGCGCCCCTGTAGGATATAGCATAGCCGGTGGGGCTTGGCGTAATGACTACTACTTCTGGCAATTTGGTAATACCAAACTGCTTTGTAACCACCTGACTATTATCTTCCAAAAAAGGAAACTTAAAGCCTTTCTCTTCTATCCTTTGTCGGATCGAAGCCGTATTTTCTTCTTCCTCATTTCCTGAATGGGGATTGATCATAGCAAAAACAAAACCTTCCGGACTGAACGAATTTTCCAAGTCAATAATCCTGTCCTCATAGAGTTTGGAAAAAGGACAATTCAAACTGGTAAAGACCAAGACTATTGCTTTCTTGTCTTGATGCTGATCCAATTCAAATACCTGACTGGTTAAGGCATCCTTTAGCTGAAAGTTTTCCACCCTCTGAGAAAAACCTTTAAAAACAAAACCGATAAAAAATAATAAGATTAGAATTGTATGCTTCATAAGCTTGTCCTGGTTTTAATAGTATAAAGATACATACAAAGTTCTTACCAGATTGTATATGTCAGTACGATATCACCTTCCATTTCTACTTTTACCTTATAGAAATGGTCAGAATATTCGCTATGTTCTATTTTACAGTCCAATATCTTGTCTTCAAGCGTAAATGGAGATATTCTAATATTATTTTTAAGACTGATTCCTTTTTTCCCCTGACATTTGAAAACTGATTCCTTTGCAGACCAGGCTATAGTATGCAAAACAGGATCTTTCCCCAAAAAGTCCATTTCAAAATCATTCAGAAATTTTGGCCCTAAACGTACGACTTTTTCCCTGACATAATCCAAATCAATACCGACTGGCATTTCTTTATGAAAAATCGCAGCTGCCAGGCCTTTGGTATGGGTCAAAGAGACAAATCCATAACCATCCATGGGAAATGATTTGCCGTGCTCATCTTTGACAAAGCCGGGATACGGCAGGGAAATACAATCCAAAGCGGATTTAATGGCTATTCTTGCACCCTTCCACTCCAATTTCTTTTCAGGATGTGAAATATTTGCAAATGCCAGCTTTTCTCTGAAGCTTAAAAAATCCGTGCCATTCTGCGAGACTTCTAGAATATTCTTTATAGCCAAGGCTGATAAAGGACTTATTTTTTCTATTTTTGTTTGCATAGCTCCTTTTAAGGACTAATAGGTTTTAGCCGCAAATTATGATAAAAATTCAAGTAAAGAAACTACATACTTTAACAGGGCATAATGATTGTGTCTACGCTTTGGTTGAAGGCCCTAATCCTCAGTATTTTTTTACAGGCTCAGGTGATGGAATGGTAGTATTATGGGATCTGGAAAATCCGGAAAATGGAAAATTGATTGCCAAAGTCAACCATTCAGTTTATGCCCTGGAGGTGGACAAAGTAAGAAACCTCCTGATAGTTGGTCATAACTTTGAAGGTATTCATGTCATTGACCTGGAAAGCAGAAATGAATTATGGTCAATCAATCTGACCAACCAATCTATTTTTGATATCAAGGTTTCGGGAAATGACCTATTTGTGGCTACCGCGGATGGCATGGTAATTATTCTGGATATTGAAAAGAGAGCTGTAAAAAAGCATTTAAAGATTTCAGATAAAAGTGTACGGGTTTTGGCTATCAATCCGGATAATAGGACTTTGGCGGCAGGCTTGAGTGACCACACAGTGAAAATCTTTGATTTGATCACCTACGAACCTATCCATAACCTTATTTCCCATTCCAATTCAGTTTTTGCTTTGGGTTTTGCCCCAAACCATCCAATATTAATCAGTGGCGGAAGAGATGCCCACCTAAAAATTTGGGATACAGAGACCTACACCCTGAAAGAATCTATTGTTGCCCATATGTATGCCATTAACTACCTTGCCTTTCGGGAAGACGGCAGGTATTTTGTGACTTGCAGTATGGACAAATCCATCAAGGTATGGGAAACTGAGAATTTTAAGTTATTGAAAGTGATAGACAAAGCAAGATATGCAGGTCACGGAACCTCTATCAATAAAGTGCTGTGGAGCAGCTATAATCAAAACATCATATCAATCAGTGATGACAGGAAAATTTCTATTTGGGATTTAGAATTTTAAAAAACATGAAAATTACTTCTAAGGAAATCAGTGACAAGACATTTGAAAAAAACTTCAGAGGATATGACAAAGATGAGGTAACTGCCTATTTGAATGTCTTAGCGGGAGAGTGGGATAGAATCCAAGCTGAAAAATCTGATCTTGAGAAAAGGTTGGAAATCAGCGAAAAAGAGGCCAATAAATTGAAACAGGTTGAGGAGTCCCTTTTCCGAACTTTGAAAACTGCCGAGGACACAGGCGCAAGTATCATTGAGGAGGCCAACTTTGCAGCCGAAGAAATCATGAATGAGGCACACCAAAATGCTGGAAGCATACTCAATGAGGCGCAAAGTAAATCAAAAAACCTTATCGAATCTGCAGAAGCAAAAGGTAAGGAAATCATGGAAAACCTGAAAGCTGATGTCAGTAATCTGGTGGAGAGTTATGAGACTTTATTGAAGCAAAGAGATTTGATTATCAAAAACTTAAAAGCGATTTCTGAAGATATCGAAAACAATATCTCTGTGTCTAAGGAATCCTTCAAAAAGATTAATATCCAAACACATGCTGATGTTGTCAACCAACTATCAAAAGCAAACGCCTTTACTATTGCCAATATTCAGGAATTTCAAAAAGAAGAGGAAATGACGGCTTCTCATAGCCAACAGGAAGAAATTACAGCAGAAAGTCATGAAGACATTTCTGTCGAATCTGAGATACAAACTGAGGAAGATGTTGTGATTGAAAACCAAATTCCTGAAATAGACTCTCCGGCTGAAAAAGAGGAAGAACCACAAGAAAGCGGAATAGAGGAAAATATTCAAAAGATACCCTCCGAAGAAGAAATAAAATCCAAAACCAATAAAGGCGGGTCATTTTTTGACCAATTTGATTAATGGGAAAGGTATCATTGGAAGGAATTGAATTCCACGCGTATCATGGGGTCTTCAAAGAAGAAAACAAGCTGGGAAACAGGTTTACGGTAGATATCCATGTGGAAACAGATTTTCGAAAAGCCATGTTGGATGATGATCTCAAATCCACAGTGGATTATGGAAAAGTCTATAGGATTGCCAAATCCCATATGCAGGAACCTGTCAAACTGCTTGAGCATTTGGCCCACCTGATGATCAAAGATATTTTGGCAGCTTATCCGGATTCCAAACAAATTACTATAATTATCAAAAAACATAACCCCGCCTTGGGCGGAGTGGTCAATTACTCTGTTGTGACTGTAAAATATCCTGAAGACTATGATTAAAAAATTAATTCCAATTATTGTTCTTTCTTTGGCATCAACCAATCTCTTTGCCCAAACCCAAGCATTCAAGATTTATAATAAAGAGGGCAACGAGGTACGATTTGAGTCAATGGTTCAGATTGCAGGGCAACATGAAGTGGTCTTTTTTGGCGAACTCCATAATAACAGTATCGCCCATTGGCTTCAATTGCAGATGCTCAAACAATTACATCAAAATGGTAAAGAGGTGGTTTTGGCGGGTGAGTTTTTTGAAAGGGATGACCAACTCAATATTGAGGAATGGCTTGCCGGAAAAATGACAGACAAAACCTTCGAAACCGAATCGAAGCTTTGGAACAATTACCTGCTTGATTACAAACCTTTGCTATTGTATGCCAAAAAGAACAATATTCCTTTCATCGGTTCAAACATTCCCAGAAAATATGCTTCTTTGGTTAGCAGACAAGGTTTGGCTGCCTTGGACAGTCTTAGTGAAGAAGCCAAAAGATACATTGCTCCCCTACCCATCGAAGTAGATAAAACCTTGCCTGGATATGTGGGCATGAAGGACATGATGCATGGTTCGGGAATGAATGTAGATTTTATGGTGGAAGCACAGGCTGTCAAAGATGCGACTATGGCTTACTCATTATTCGACCATTTGAATAAAGGGAAGCAGATCCTCCATATCAATGGTTCATACCATTCCAATAACTATGAAGGAATACTTTGGTATCTCAAAAAGCACAATCCCAACACCCGCATGTTGACAATCAATACGGTCGAACAGGAAAACATCCACACCTTGGAAGAAAAGACGAAAGGTACGGCAGACTTTATTATAGTCCTGCCATCCGACAGCCCAAAAAGTTACTGATTTCTATGTATTCCCGTGCTGAAACCTCATTGATCCGAAAGGAATTCTGGACCGCATTTGGCCAATATATGAAGCCCGTACCCTCTGCAACCGGATATAGGGTCAGTTGGCAGAATTACAAAACCGGTGTACGGGATATTTACTTCAGGATGAAGGCAGAAAGGGATTTTGCCTCAATAGGTATTGAAATCGCCCATCATGATGAAGAGTTGCAGCAACTTTATTTTGAACAATTTTTGGAATTCAAAAAACTGTTGGAAAATGAATTGAAAGAATCATGGGATTGGAAAATCCACGACCATGACGAATTCGGAAATAAAATCTCCCGAATCCAAAAAGTCAGATTCAACCTAAATGTCATGGACAAAAACGACTGGCCGGAAATCATCTCGTTTTTGAAACCAAGAATCATTGCCTTGGATGCCTTTTGGGCTAATATCAAGCCTGGCTTTGAGGATTTTTAACCTGGTTCAAGACTTAGTCTTGGACCACCACCCTCGCAGTCTTCAGACTGCAAATCCCTAAAAAAATCCAAATAAACCACCCAGAATAAAAATTCTCTGACTCAAAAGGGTTTTTATTACGGAGACCTTCGAGGTTTTGAAAAAAACCTCTAAGGTCAGCTGGTTCAAGACTTAGTCTTGGACCATAACCCTAGCAGTCTTCAGACTGCTAAACAATAACTTTAGTAGTTCCTCCACCCTTCAAAGTAATCTCCACAGGTTTGTTGCTTTTCCAACTTCCACCGGTAAAGTCAGGAACATCAATGGAATTGGACCTGTGGGCTACGGACCACTCACTCAAGGGTGAAACCGCTGACCAAAGAGCTGCATCGTACACATCCTGATCCAAAGGAAGTCCATTGCGCAGGCAATCGATCAATCTCCAGTCCATCATAAAATCCATTCCACCATGGCCGCCGATCTGTTTGGCAAGCTCTCCAACCTTGGTAACGATTTCTGGGGTGTACTTTTCTTCCAAAGCCTTCATTTCCTCCTCTTTCATCCATTCGTGCCCTTTGGCCACTTTTGGGTCAGGGTATTTCTGTGCATATCCTTCTGTACCGCTGACTGTATGTAATCTTGAATATGGTCTCGGGGAGGTCACATCATGCTGAATCATGATGGATCGTCCTTTTTTGGTTTTAACAATGGTGGTATTCATATTTCCTCCAAATTGCTTTTCAGCAAAAGGAGCAAAGTAATTGTCCTTTTCGGCCAATTCTCTTGCTTTGTCTGCCATCTGAAAATCCGCACTGGAAAGTGATGTCAGATAATCCATTTGATCTCCTCTATTGATATCCATAATCTGACAGATCGGACCGAGACCATGGGTGGCATAAAGATTCCCATTCCTGAAGTTTTCTTTCAGTCTCCACATTCCCTGATAACCTCCTTCACTTTCCTTCCTAAAGTTCAGCCACAACAAATCGTGGATATAAGCTCCTTCGGTATGGATGATTTCTCCAAAAAAACCATCTCGCTTCATGCTCAGAGTCATCAATTCAAAAAAGTCATAACAACAGTTCTCAAGCATCATACAATGCTTTTTGGTTCTTTCAGATGTCTCTACCAACTGCCAGCATTCTCCCAAAGTCTTTGCAGCAGGCACTTCAACAGCAGCATGTTTGCCAGCCTCCATCGCATAAACTGCCATGGGCGTATGCCAATCCCAAGGAGTTGTGATGTAAATCAGGTCGAGGTCATTTCTGTCCACCAATTTTTTCCAGGCATATACTGAACCCGAGTATCCTTCAGGCTGATGTTTGGTGCCTTGGAGTTTGGCTTTCATTTTGTCCACCCTTTCAGGAATCAGGTCACAAAGCGCTTTGATTTCCACTCCCTCGATTTTACTCAAGCGATCAACTGCGCCCGGACCACGTTGGCCCAATCCAATAATCCCTACCCTGACCGTATTCAACTTTGGGGCAGCATAGCCACTCATATTGAATAGTTGATCATGGCTTTTTTTACTCAAATGGAATAATTGTTCGGGGGATTCAGCTTTGGAAAATTGTGGGACTGTAGCGCCTACAAGACCAAGTCCGGCAAGCTTGAGGAAATCTCTACGGTTATTGCTCATGGGGGTGGAATTTTAGATTGTAGATTTTAAATTGTAGATTTTAGATTGAAAAAAGATTCAGTCTAGGAATTTGGGTAAATGGAGCTTGAATTTAGCTTTTATTCTTTTTTGGACAAGGCTGTTTATGTAAAAAACAAAAAACCCATCAATGATCCAATTCATCGATGGGTTTTTACTTGGATTTACGTTACTTCTCTAGGCTTTTTTGGCCGGACAAGTGTTTAAGCCAACAAGGGTATATAAGGGGCAAAAGCTTACCAGCGAGGTCAGCAGAAATACCGCTGCTACTACAACAAGTACAATTCCCAAAGTACCTGGAACTGTACCTGAAAAATATAGATAAGCCGCTACAACAGCTATCAGGGTGCGGATAATTCTGTCCGCATTTCCCATGTTCTTTTTCATATTATAATGTGTTTATGGTTGAAATAGGAATACCAAACCTACTATGAGCATTAGACAAATCAGACAGACAGTCAGCAATTTCAAAGCGGTTTTCATTTACTATAAAGATAAGAATCAATCCTTTTCAATTATGTGACAAAAGTCTCAATTAAACTATTTTAAAAAGTCACCAAAGATTTTCAATTTGTAAGTGTAAGAAATCCTATCCAATTCAACTTTTTCCTTTATGTTCATAAAAAAATTAGAATTCTAAGTGACAAGTTCAATCAAACATATTAGCGCTAACAGCAAAGTATTGGTCAATCATAAAAAAAACATCGCTTCGATAAAATCACCTGCCCAACCAATAATAAATCAAAACCGTTACCAAACAGAGTATTGCAGAAAGGGGTTTGGCAAATTTCCACTCTTTTAAATCTACGGGACTTTTTGAAATAGGAGAAGATTTTGTGATTGGTGGAAACTGCAAACTGACCAAAAACATTACCATCAAATTCAGCACAAACTCGATTCCCCAGATATGGATAAAGTGGAGATTTATTTCCATAACAAAAGTTGTCAGTAAATAAAAAGACAAACCTGTGATCAAACCAACTTTTGCCCCTGTGGCGGAAATCTTTGGGATAAAAAAACCTGCAACCAAAATTGATGCAATGGGGATAAAGAAAATTCCGTTCAGTTGCTGCATTAATTGGTACAATCCATCAGGTGCGTTGGCCACCATCGGTGCTACCAAAATTGCCACAACTGCAAGAACAAGTGAACTCCATCTTCCTACCCTGACCAAATTTCTATCAGAAGCCTTTGGGAAAATGATTTTTTTGTAAATATCCAAACTGAAAATTGTGGCCGCTGAATTCAAAACAGAATTGAAGGTACTTAAAATAGCCCCCAATACCACTGCTGCAAAGAAGCCAACCAAACTTAAAGGCAGCACTTTTTTCACCAATACAGGATAAATAAAATCCTGATCGCCATAATACTGCTCACCATAATAGTAGAAAGCAATGATGCCCGGCAAAACAATGATCAAAGGAATCAGAATTTTGAAAATCCCTGTAAACAACAACCCCTTTTGAGCCTCAGCCATATTCTTTGCCCCTAAAGCCCTTTGAATGATAGTTTGGTTCATACCCCAAAAATAAAGCTGATTGATCATAAGCCCTGTAAATAAAGTACTAAAAGGCATCACGGAATCCTCCACACCGATCACATTGAATTTATCAGGAACAGTTTCGTAAACTTTGCTCATTCCTTGAACAATATTACCATTGCCTATATCCCACAGTGCAAAAACAGGCACCATCAAACCCCCAACCATTAATCCAATGGCATTAACCGTATCCGAAATCGCTACTGCCTTTAGGCCTCCAAAAATGGCATAAATGGACCCAATCACGCCAATTGTGATTACAGTCAGCCAAATACCCTCTGATTTACTGACCTGCAGAACTTCAGAAACATTAAAAATACTTTCCAAGTTAATTGCCCCTGTGTACAGTACAATGGGAAGCAATGTCACCACAAAGGACAACATCAACAGCAGGGCTACAATGGTCTTGGTCGTCGCATCATACCTGCTTTCCAGATATTGGGGAATTGTAGTCAATCCCATTTTGAGGTAAATCGGGATAAAATATAGGGCAGCGATTACCAAAGCAATGGCTGAGGTAACTTCCCAGGCAATGATGATCATCCCGTTTTTATAAGCAGACCCGTTCATTCCAATCAGATGCTCTGTAGAAATATTGGTCAGGATCATGGAACCTGCTATCACCCCACCGGTCAGTGTCCTACCTCCCAAAAAATATCCCTCCTTAGAACTGATATCGTCTTTTCTTAATCTATACCAAGAATAGAAAGCAACAAAAAATGTAAATCCAATGAAGGAAAGAGCGGTAAGCATTTAGGTGTTTCTGGGTTGGGAATATTGATTGATATTGGTGGATATTAAATAGATATTTTAGGGTAGTGAAAATGACTTAAGTTGGAAGTCCGAATTGGGAAGACTTCCTACTTGTTACTTGGTACATGGTACATTGTACATTGCACCAAGAAAACAAAGCCTAAAACCGCAAAACCCCTGGCAAATACTTCGCCACCAAATCCTCATAATAAGGTCTCAATGCTTTGCCATCAGGTGGAACGGGAACTTTGGAATAAAGATCATAAGGATTGAACTTGTCCACCCATTTGAACATTTCCCTATCATGCTCATTGAGTAAGTGATCATAGGCATTTTCTCTGTGTTGGGCATAAAAAGAATGATACCTGATCATGTAAAGGGCAGGTTCCGGAAGGTAATCCTTCATCATCTGATAGAGGTATTCATCATGCCCCCAGGACATTTTCACATTATCCAAACCACAGTTGCGTTCGTATACCCCATATTTGGTATTGAAGCGTTCATCTTTGGAATCAGGATTGGCTTGAAAATACTCCGGGTAGACGATGCTTTCGGAATGCTTGCATCCAACCGGAAAAGTATCTCCAACGACAGCCCATTGGGGTTCTCCAAATAAACAAAGCACCTTTCCCAAATCATGGATAAAACCTGTCAAGACAAACCAATCGGGATGTCCATCTTGCCTGATGGCTTCAGATGTCTGCAAGAGATGCTGCAATTGGTCCAAATTGGTATCCGGATCTGAATCATCCACAAGCGTATTGAGGTAATCCACTGCATCCCAAAAAGGCATTTCTTTTTTCTCAAACTTCAAAAATTCCTTTTCTTTCTTAACCACAAAATCATAGGTTTGATAGGTATGATTCAGTCTATAGAATTCACGGACAGTATCCACCCTTTCCGAATCATGGTAATTTCTATAGTCGTCTTTGGCTTTTGCTTGTTTTTCTTTTGGTTCAGGATACCTCACCAAAAGGTCATCTTCCCAATGTTCGATGTTCTGTAGGGGAGACTTTTCCTGGTCTGAAAGTTTGGAATTCATAGGTTTATGATTTAAGGGTAGAAATATAAAAAATTAATTCTCAAAGAATTGATTTCTAACTGCTAAAGATTTTTTTTAAAGAAACTGTCCTTGTTTTGATGGATTACAGTGACATACTAAAAGCCAGCTTCCTTTATCTTCTCCACCAACACCTGATTGATCTTTTCGTAGGACTGATAAGTCCAGCCTGCAATATGAGGACTGAAAACCACATTTTCTCTCGAAGCCAATTTTTCAAAAGCAGATTTTTGATCCTCAGTAAACGTGGAAAATTTTTCATTTTCCAACACATCCAATACCGCCCCAAGAATAATCCCTCTGTCCAAAGCGGCATTCAAGGTATCAAAAGAAATAATTTCACCCCGGGCGGTATTGATAAAGTAAAATGGCTTTGAAAATTGCTCCAGGACTTCCATGGTCAGGAAGTTTCTAGTCTCATGGGTCAAAGGAATATGCAAGCTTATAATATCCGATTCTTCCTGTAATTGCCTGAAGCCAACCTCCTTTACATGAAATGTTCCAAAGCCGGTTTTGTATTTGTCATAGGCCAGAATATTCACATCAAATCCGGAGAGTTTCTTGGCAATCGCTTCGCCCATATTTCCATAACCTATAATGCCAAATGTCTTCCCTTGCAATTCCACTCCTCTGTTTTCCTCTCTTCTCCAAATCCCTTTTCTTACTTCCTGATCTGCTCTGGAAATATGGTTGAACAGAGACAAAAGCATTCCAATTGCCTGTTCTCCAACAGCGTCTTTGTTACCTTCTGCGGCATGAAACAACTTAATTTCCCTCTCCGCCAAATACTTCAGGTCAATTTTGTCCAGACCCGCACCGGCCCTTCCTATAAATTTAAGATTTACAGCTTTTTCCAGTAATGGTTTATCCATGGGAGTTTTTGACCTGATAATCAAACCTACATACTCCTTGATTATGGCCTCAATTTCCGGCCTACCTATTTCTGGTTTATAATCTACTTTGTATCCTGCATTTTCCAGCAAAGGGATAATACTCAAATGCATTTCATCTATAATCAGAATTTTCATCATTTACCATCTATAGGATTTACAAATTCCTTGCATTGAAAGTATCCCCATCTCTAACGTCGCCTGTATCAAAACCTTTTTTGAACCATCTCGCCCTTTGTTCTGAGGTCCCATGGGTAAAAGAATCAGGGACAATACGTCCCGTTGCTTGCTTTTGTAATCTATCGTCTCCTACTGCACTAGCTGCATTCAGGGCTTCTTCCAGATCACCGGGCTCCATAAATTTTAAAGCTCTTTGGGTGTGATGTGCCCAAACGCCTGCATAGAAATCCGCTTGCAATTCCAATCGTACCATCAATCGGTTAAATTCGGGTTCCGGAATCTTACCTCTTTTGGATTGTACCATTTCCAAAGTTCCATCCAATCTTTGTACATGATGACCCACCTCATGGGCAATTACATAAGCTTGTGCAAAATCCCCCGGTGCTCCCAATTTTTTATCCATATCCTGAAAAAAACTCAAATCTATATATACCTTTTCATCTCCGGGACAATAAAAAGGACCTGATGCGGAAGAAGCAAACCCACAGGCAGATTCCACCTGACCGGAAAACAACACCAAGGTAGGTTCTCTATATCCTTCCATAAGCTGATTCCAGACATCCTCAGTGTCTGCCAATACGACCGCTGTCATTTCTGCCAATGCTTCTTCCTCAGCACTCGGTTGATAATTTACTGATTGGGATATCGGTCCGCCACCGGTAAACTGTGCAAGCAGTGAAAGTGGATTGGTACCTGTCACCCAAGTGATGAGAAAAAAAGCCGCAATGATTACCAACCCGGTTTTGGAAAACAGAATTTTCACCAAAGGGCCCAACATCATCGGGTTAATTCCTCCTCCGCCTCCACCAAAATTCTGAGGTCTTTGACCTCTGCGGTCTTCGATATTGCTGCTTTTGCGTCTGCCTTGCCATTTCATAATTTTCAGGATTTAATGAATGAAATAAAGTAAAAATTTGCAATGTTGAAATCGATAACCAAGAAAAATCACAGGTTAAGGTCTCAGCTTATAAATATTACAGTTTCGCCAGAACGGACAATGTCATCATAATGGAAAACCCTAACATTCCCTTCTTTTTCACGAATGACAAAAGGCAACACTTTGCTTTTTCCATGCTTTAAGACCCATTCTCTTGTTTTGATATCTTTGGAAACCGTATTCTTCTTTTCTGAATATTCTCCTTTGATGATTTTCTGGATCCATGGTTCGGGATGTACTTTCATGGCAAACACAGTTGACGCTTTTATAGCCTCCAATATTGATTTGCCTGCTCCCTCTTCATCCTGAGTCAATAAAATATGATTATTATAAATATAAAAGTTCTCCCTTGCTACTTGGGCTGCAAGCAGGTTAACTTCCGGGTTCCCAGTCATCCCTAAAAAAACGGTACTTTCATTAGCCTTCGCCTGTTCCATCACTACATCCTTTAATGCATTGCCGTGAGTACAATCAAAACCTTTTTCACGGGCCAACTCCACCATCTCAAGGTTTGCATCTATCATGTGGACTATCGGTTCCTTTTTGTTCAGGTACTTGGCCATCAATAAGCTGAGAGGATTAACTCCCAAAATCAAAATTCCTTTTCTGCCATCTACTTGAACCAATTCACCCCTTTGTCTCAGCCATACAGTTGTCCATTTTAGCATAAAGGGAACTGTGAAAGTGGTGAAGATGGCCATAAAGACCAAAATAGAGAAAATATTCTGATTGATTATTCCCATCTGCAATCCTATTCCTGCAATAATGATCTCTACTGCTCCTCTCCCATTCATCCCTGCGCCTACAGTGATTCCTTCTCTCCATCCATGACCGCTAGGGAGATAAAAAAGCATAGTCCCAAATATTTTACCGAAAATCGCCATAAAAACAATGGTGATCAACATAACCAAATCGGTTTGGAAAACATTGAGACTCACACTGAATCCCGCTGAAACAAAAAATATGGGTGCCATGAAGCCTATTGAAACATCATAAAAAGATTTCTGAACTTCACGTGCAATATTTTTTGGGAAAAGGTTGTCCTTGATAAACAAACCTGCCATAAAGGCACCTAAAATACTGTGCATACCGGCCAGTTCAGCCAATTCTGCATATCCAAAGGAAATTATCAGAATCAGCGTGAAATACATGGTACTGCTCTGATTTTTGAACTTTGAAATTCTTCTACCCAATTTTGGTAAAAGGTAATTCCCAATTAAAATGGTACCTACAAAAAACAGTACCGCTTTACCTATGACCAATAACAATCCCGAAAGATCCAATGACCCTGCATCTGCAAAACTGACGATTCCTGCAAAAATCACCAATGCCAAGGTATCAGATATCAATGCTCCTGCCATTAACACGTAAGCAATGCGGGTATTCAACAGCTTAAGATCCACCAAAATCCTACTCTTGGTGGCCAGAGAGGTAACTCCAACTGCAATAGCAACAAATAATCCCGATATGGGTGTTCCACCAAAGTAAATGATGGTATAATACCCAAGAGCAAAAGGTACTAAAAAACCACCGATTGCAGCCAATAATCCCGCCCAGGATGCCTTCTTCAAATCTGCAAAATCAATTTCTATTCCGATATAGACCATCAATAAGGTTATACCGATTTCAGCCAAAACTTTGATCGTTTCTGTCTCTTTGATCCAACCTAATAAAGTTGGACCTAAAATTATCCCTATGATCAGCTCACCCAAAATGGGTGGATAGCCCATCCTTTTTGATGCTATTCCCCCCAACCACGCGGCTACAAGTACCAAAAACAGATTTAAAATATTCAGTGTAAAATCTTCCATTTTGAATAATTAAAGATCAAGAGGTCTGTTTAGGCTTAAAAACAGGACTTCCCCAATTTCTATAATTTTCTAATATACTAGAAGTTTACCATAGGATTGGTATTTGAAAAATTGAAATTTTGACTTATCGGAGATTTTTTATCAAAAAGTTTATTCAACGGCAAAAAACCGAATACCTCACACCGGTATTCTACCATCTCTCTAAGGGTTGGTTAAATATGCTGGTCAATCAAAATTATATTCCCATCAGGGTCTTTCAACATCAAACTTGCCGGACCTGAGGTTTTCTCATCCGCTTCAGTTTCCAATTTGATCCCATTATCTTTTAGATGTTTTTGAATCAAACGAACATCATCAAAAACGCCGACGGCACCTGCATCTTGGTCCCAACCCGGATTAAAGGTCAGGATATTGCCTTCAAACATCCCCTGAAACAAGCCAATTAGCGTATCCTCATTTTTCATGATCAGGTAGTTGGACTCCATACTTCCTGCAAATACTGAAAATCCTAGATTTTCATAAAATTCCTTGGAAATTTTGAGATCCTTGACACTAAGGCTTACAGAAAAAGCCCCTAATTTGATGTTTTGCATAGCTGGATTGAATTGGTTAACACTTATAAGAGATGTCTCTTTAATTTGACTAGGAGGAGTGCTATTAAGGTAAAAACCAAGAATAAAGGAGAGTGACAGACCTGATACTATGGATAGGTATTTTTTCATTTCTTGAGGAAAGAAGGTTGAATGATACAATTCGAAGCAAATTAAAAGAAAACCTCTTTATAAGCTGAATATTTCTAAACAATCTAGTATCCGATTTAAACTCTGTTAGAATTGTTAATTTTCAAAAGATTGATAATCTCAGTAAAAGAATGACAATAATATCAACCTCATATTGAATAAAAAGACCTGATTTTTTTTGTTTTTTGGAATTCTTAGCAATATAAATTTTGTAAAAAACCTGCATTCATCCCTTAATAAAGGAAAATTTTGCAAAAATCATTTAATCTTTTCCTGATCAAGGCAACCATCAGGAAAGAATACCAAAGCATAGAATTATAACATTTTTTCCAATTATGGACCGGGCTCAAGACTGGCTACATTCAATGTATAATCTGAAGGTAAGCTAATTCAACTGAGTAAGAATCCAATAAATCAATCATTTTTCAAACCTTGATGTGCGGCGTCAGCACAATAAACTCTGACGAAAACAAAATGAAAACTATCAAAAAATTACTGGTATTGGGAATGTTTTCCCTTATGGTTTTACAGACCAATCAAAGTGTCGCCCAAATAATATTTGGGGAATATCAAAGTGCAAAAATGGTAGGCAAAGGAAAAATCGAAGCTACTGCCCATTATACGGGGGTTAATTTGTCATATGACGGAGAATCGCTATTCGCCTTTAATAATCTTGGACTGCAAACTGGTTTTGGATTTGGCGAAAGATTCGAGTTAAGGGTCAGGTACGACAGGTTATGGTTCAAAGATTATGGGATTGGGGATGGGATCAGTTTCATCAGTATCGGCCCAAAAATAGGCACCAAAAATAATAAAATTGCCTTTCACCTTCCATTTTCAACAGCATTAGAGGAAGGAGCGGGTGCAACTTGGTTTTTTAATCCTGCCGTACTTTTCACCGTACCTTTGACTACAAACACCCATCTTACCTTCACTCCCAAATATTTGATCTCTTTACAAGAAGGTGATGCTTTTGAGGAAAACCCACTAGGCTTGAATTTGGGCGCTGGAATCGGATTTATGAGAAATTGGGTAGCAAGACCTGAGATTGGGCTGACGTTTGTTCCAGGAGAAAAGGGGAGTTTTTTCAATTTCGGACTTGGTGCCTCTTGGATTTTCGGGAAACCGGCGAATTGATTTTAGCTTAAGGCGGCTTGAAATTTTTATCGGAAGCTGACCCTGATGGTCAGCTTCTTTTCCAGATATTTCCGATTTCTTCTAACTCTTCATCCCAAAAACCAAAATCATCCATGTCATCCATATCCGGGATACTTTTGTATTCCAAAGTGTCGGTATTGACAAAGACCTTCATTCCACATTGGAGTTCCTGGGAAATATCGTAAACCTGTTTTTTGGTTAATTTCTTGGTCATGGATAAAATTGTCAATGAAAGTAAATTGAAAATTCAATATCCTTGTTTAGCTCACTCCTCCACAAACTCCAAAATATCCCCCGGCTGACAATCCAAAACTTTGCAGATGGCTTCCAATGTACTGAATCGGATGGCTTTGGCTTTTCCTGTTTTGAGTATGGACAGGTTGGATAGCGTGATATCCACTTTTTCAGACAGTTCATTCAGAGACATTTTCCGCTTGGCCATCATTACGTCTAAATTTACAATGATTGCCATAACTTAGACGGTTAATTCGTTTTCGGACTGGATTTCGAGGCCTCTTTTGAAGACTTTCGAAATAGCATAAATAATTATGCCCATCAAGAAGTACTCAAATGCTCCTCCCATATATTCTCCCATAGCAGGTAAGTCGAATTCCCTTTTGGAAAGCCATTTGACATAGGCATTGGTAAAGATGATGAATAGGGCGATTTCAACGGTAACCTGTCCGATTTTGGAAATCAATTTGGAAACCTCCTTACTGAAAGGATGGGTCAGGTTAATCTTCAGAAAAATCCTGATCATCAGATAAAATATATAAGCCTTTAATCCGGTAATGGCCACAATCAACGAAAGCAACCCGATATAGTGTCGAATATCCTGTTCCATCAAGGCAGACAGGTTAAGCCCTTCATATAGATTCTGCGCAACAATCGGGTTGAACAGACTATAGATTAAAGTAAATAATATTGCACCTGCCTGTATGCATAGACCAATAAATATGGACCAGATCACAATGGTGATCAACATCAGTCCGGGTTGGGTTACCCATTTTTTCTTCCATTCCATGATTATAATGTTTTTTTTGCCAAACATCGGTAAATATTTATTGAAAAACAATAAATATTTTTTGAATTTAGAAAAAAAAAAAAAATAGATTGATTAAATGCAAGTCAGAGAAGGGAAAACGTCAATCAGAGTTTTATTGTTTTTTTTTGAATAAACCCGAACTATATATCATAGTCAGGAATTTCCTTGCATACCCAAAGTTCCTTCTTATTTCTTTGCATTCAGGTCTTTGATCAATTCTTCCACAGCTCGTTTCAGCTGATCATCTGTATTTTTGGCAATCCAATCAGGAGTATTTTCAACAATAATATCCGGTACAGCAGGACCAAGTTCTTGGTTAACATCTGTCGCTTTTGTAAACCAGGCCCGTCCGGGAAGTCTTACAAAAGAACCATCGAGCAAAGCTCGTCCACCGGTGGAAATAACCGATCCATTGGTGGGTACACCAACCAGTTTCCCTATACCCAAAGACTTGTAAGCATGCGAAAATATTTCCGCATTGGAGTAACTCCCCTCATTGCACAAAGCTATGGATGGTTTTAACCATGCCGAAAAAATCAGACGCTCCCCAATAGGATAATAGTCACGGAATTTTAATTTATCCCGCTCAAGGTCTTCGCTTGCCCCACGGGGTATCGTGTAGGCATGCTGCTTGTAATTTAAGATCGCCATCAGCAAATCAGTGGTAGACCCTCCTCCATTATAGCGGACATCTATTACCAAACCATCTTTTCCATTGCCTGCTGCCTGTAATTCCCGCTCGAACACCTCAAAACTTGGGTTGTTCATAGCTTGAATGTGAATATATCCTAACCTGCCATTTGAATACTGATCAACCAGTTTCTTTCTGTTCTCAACCCACTCTTCGTATAATAACTGCCTTAAGCTGGAAGCTGGCCGTATCACCACTTCGCGGTTATTTCCATCAGCAGTTTTTACTGTTAAAAGCGTGCGTTCATTTGCCCGGATATTCAACAGACCATAGAAATTATCCTTTTCAGAATAAGGCTTCCCATCGACGGAAACGATCACATCATTAATTTTCAGGTTTACAGCTGACTTTGCAGCGGGAGAATTTGGAATCACCCTGATTACTTTCATCCCCTCTTTTGTTGGTTGAAGCTCTACCCCCAACAAACCTGTTGCATCGTTTTGAGTTTCGGCTTGCTGTGGGGTTGAAAGTCCCATATGGCTCGAGTTCAACTCACCCAGCATATAGTTGAACATTTCGCGGAAATCCTCATTGGTGCTGGCATTCACGCAGAGAGGTTTATATTTGGTACGCAATGCTTCCCAGTCTTTTCCGTGAAATTGCGGATCGTAAAATCCATCACGCAGTGTCCGCCAAGCTTCTTCAAAAACCTGTTCCCTTTCGGCTACATAATCGATCCGTTGCTTGACAGCAAAGGGAAGTGTTTCTGATTTTTCAGTTTTGGTTTCAATTCTGTTGATAGCACCACCTCTTCCTGCATAATAAATATACTTTCCTTCTTTATCCATTATTGGATTGCCGGGATTAAAACCACTCTTTGTAAGTTCCTTCAAATCTTTACCGTTCCATTTTATACTGTAAAGATCCCGCCCATTTGAAGTGCTGCTTTGTCCTGTATAATAGAAGGTTTCTCCATCTTTCGAGATAAGCACATTGGATTCGTCACCAGGAAAACTCGTCACCTGCACCAGCCGGTTATGGATATTATCAAAATCAATGATGACAGGTTTTGATTCTGATTCTTTTTTCTCTGGGGATTTGTCCATTAAGTCATCACTGAACTCCTCCCAGTCCTGAGTCGACTTTTCCCAATCTTCTTTTTTCAGCCAGACAAACCATACATCGCTGTTAAGATTATTCCGTGCTGAGATAAATCCAAGTTTCGATCCATCAGCACTCCAGAAAGGTTGGGTGTCCCGTCTAGGATGCATGCTTACGTTTACAGCTTTGGATGTATTATCTGCTGACTGAATGTAAACTTCTTGGTTGAAGTACAAATCAGTCATGGAATATGCCAGCCATTTGCTGTCAGGGCTCCACACCAGGCCTGAAGGTGATTCCCATCCATCGTGTAAAATCTTATCATTGGTAAGTTTTCCATCTGCAGACAGGTCACTTACCACCAATGTGCCCCGGCCCCTAAGGTAGGCAAGTTTTTTACCATCAGGGGATACTGAAAGTCCTGATTCATCTTCCTTTGTTTTTGTGATGCGGACAACCTGATGTTTCAGGGATTTGAAAATATTGGACTCCTGCTTATCGATGGATTTAACCGAATAAATATCAAAGTTATTATCCCCCCGGTCGGAAGTGAAAAGCATAACTGAATCGCTTCCCCACACCATATCCATGTCCCTGAAAGGATGATTGGAGAGATTGGTAGTCAGTGTTTTATCCTTGTTAGCTTCTTTGACATAGATTTCCCCGCGCAATATCAGTGAGAGCAATTTCCCATTGGGAGAGACAGCAAAGTCAGATGCCCCATTGGTAACCGTTTTGTTGTTTGTCTGGTCAAAGCGCAAATCAGCACTGATAGAAACCGGAACTTCTTTCACAACCTTAGTAGCCGTATTCATGGTATAAATACCCATTTCCCGTTCAAAAACAATGGTTTTTCCATCTGCCGAAATAGAATAATATCGAATTGAATGATCTTTGAAAGTGGTTAACTGTTCAGGTTTTCCAATGGCGTTCCCATTGTTATCAAGGGTTAATCTGTAAAGATTGTTGCGACCGCTTTCTGTACTCAGGAAATAGAGGGTACGGTCATCTCCCCATCTCGGAAGGATATCATTGGTTTCGAATCCTACAATTTTTGAATATGTTTTGTTTTTTGAATCATACAACCAAATATCCCGATTGGATGGACCTCGATAATCTTCCCGATAAATGGGATTGATGTCACCTCGTGTAAATGCAATGAACCTTCCATTTGGTGATTGGGCAGGGTCAAAGCCTACTGCATCCATAAGTCTTGATTCGGTTCCACCTTTAGCAGCTATAGTGTAAACCTCAAGTGGCCGCTCCACTTGTCGGAATTCCCTGGCAGTCGAGAAAAGGATTTCTCCAGAGGTAGCCCATGTAGAAATCAAGTCATCACTGGAATGATAGGTAAGCCGCTCGGGTTGACCACCATTTACAGGCATGCTATAAATATCATTATTTCCAAATCGCGCTCCGGAAAAAGCAATACGCTTTCCATCAGGGCTGAAAACCGGGTTACTTTCATAAGCTTCATGGACGGTAAGCCGGATTGGGACGCCACCTACAGCGGGCATCGTCCAAATGTCACCTTGAAAGGAGAAACTGATAAAGGACCCATCTGGACTGATTGCAGGGTAGCGGATTAAAACAGCATCATTCTGAGAAAAAACCGGAGTCAACAAACAACTGAAAAAGAATACTGTGAGCCATTTCATACACTTAAGATTTATGTTAGTTTTTTACTTAGATAGGAATTTTTTTTCGAATACTGAAACAGAAGAATCCAAACGGTAATTAAACAGTTTGTTAGGTCAGATCATTTGGACAACTAATGAAATTACTTAATTTAAGATTATTATAAAATTCTTTATCAAGTAATGCTAAATAATAAGATTAAGCCTACTCTGTCAAGTTATGGAATCCTGATTTCAAAATTCTCAATAACAATAATATATCCTAAACATTGGCTTAGGGCCCGTTAGGGACATAATATGGGTAGAACAAATGATCATTCGAAATGCATTTGGGCCTTTAGGCACAATATATATCCCGTACCTAAAGGCACGGAAACCCACTAAAATGAAACTCTTTCTACCCATATATAGTCCCTAATGGGACTTTTCCTTTCTTCAAAAGGATTGTTGAATAGAAATGAAAATTTCTAACTGCTCATTAAATTTGACAAAGTAGGATTAAATTAAATCTGTTTTTTTTTAATCTGATTTAAGGGGAGATGGTCACTTTACTATATTCTTTACCGGCTGCCACAAATTTATCTTTACCCCAAACTACACATTCATAATTATCAGAAAGATTATTTCCTGGATGACGCTGGGTCCAGTTGAGCCCGTCATTTGAGGTAAAAATACCATTCCCTACCCCTATCAGTTTATTGCCTGACCATGCCAGCGAGTAAACAAAGACATTTTCAGGGATATCATGCCATGTCCAGTTTCCATCAATATCACCAATTACGACAATATTTGTTCCGATAGCAATTGTCTTTTCACCGCTTTGAATGACATCATAAATGAAACTGCCTTTTCGGTTTGTATTACTTATATCCGACCAATTAACACCATCTAATGAAGTCAATAGTAATGGGTATCCAAATTCTTCAGTTCTTCCAAAACCTACTGCCACAAAACGGTTTCCTGTCCAAATTACTGATCTCAGTTCGGATCGATTTTCTGAAAAAGAATTTCTTGTCCATGAAACACCATCAATCGAAGTCAAAATATCTATCCGCCCCACCGGAACAGCATTTTCCCCAACAGCCACAATGATGTCGGCATTTGAAGCTACGGAATATAAGGTGTTGAAATTTTCGTTGTCCGGGAGTGAACGATTCGTCCAGTCAATTCCATTTGGAGAAGTAAAAATAGTGCCATTATCACCTACAGCAATATATTGACTGCCTGAAAAAGTGATACCGCGAAGTGGATAATTCATGGGGCTGGAGTTAGGCAAAATGTGATTTTCCCAATGTATTCCATCGGGTGAAGTGCAAATGGTTCCTGCACTGGTAACTGCAACGAACATATCATTGAAATAACCTAAATCATTAAAATTAACATATGGATCAATGGTATGATCATACCACGACATGCCACTGTCATCAATTGCTATAGTAATGGCACCACTAAGTTTGTTGGATGTTCTTCCTTTTCCGTCTGTCAGAGCCACTTCAAAACTAAACTGAACAGGCACATCTGGTCTGGTTAAAATAAAATCACCCACAATAGTACCATTTGTTGCTGTGGCAAGTCCTTGCAGGTTAAGCGTGGTATCAAAGCCTGCTGAGGAAGTAAGTCTTAGTGATTTAACTCCATCTGACGCATTTTTGTAATTTAAAGTGCCGGCTATAGAAAATGTCGGTTCTGAGGTTTTTATGGGTATTTTGTCAGGATGGAACATAAGTTCAGATATTGTAAAGACCCCATCAGGCTTGGGGTTTATAGGAGGAATTGATTCATCTCCTTTGCTGCAAGCGGCCATCAAGACAATCAAGAAGCCGAAATTCCAACGAGCTATCTTCCGTAACATGATATAGATATTAACGAAAAATCAGGAAAAAAAATAAACAAAATGAGATAAATCTTTGAGTTTATCTTAAATAATAATTTGATAATTCATTAACCAAATCAGCTTGTTTTATTCCCTATTCAATCATCTAAAATTCAATGGCTTATAGTGAATTTAAGGTTGCTTTGAATCAAAGCCAGGACATTATATGGATGATTTTAGGCAAGAGGAGACTTTACAGGAAAAGGTTTGTCATTCCATCTCGTATATTGATTCTTGGCCCTTGGTTCAGCTTCTTAAAAGGCAAAGACCTCTGATGCTCAATGACGCATCAAAGGTCTTGTCTCTTGGCTCTTGGCTCTTGGTTCTAGTATCTAAGCTCTTATTTCTCGCATCTCATTTCCCAACATCCTTCATCAACTCCTCCACCGCTTTTTCCAACTGCTGATCGATACCTTTGTCTATCTTACCAGGCATGTTTTTGACCTTAAACTGAGGATCGGTTTCGTTATTTTCCATCCAATTACCGGATTTGTCTTTGGCCGAAACAGGGACCATTCCCCATCTGCTACCATTGGGCAACATCTCCCAGCCTGCAAAAGAACAGGTGCCAGGCGTCGGCATACCCACGGTTTTGCCGATATTCAGATCAGTGTAACCACAGGCAAAACAATGTCCGTCAGAATAATTGGCCTCGTTGAACATGGCCAAGGTAGGTTTGGTCCATCGGAAGGTAGGTTCATAGCCTACCTCACGCTCAGCGTTAGCATAGGTGATAAACCTCTCTCCGGTAAAGAACATCGCCAAATCCGCAACCAAATCCCCGCCCCCATTGAAACGGGTATCCACAATCACCCCTTTTCGGTCATGGTATTTGCCCATCATTTCCTCGTAAGTGGTTCGGTATGGACCATCCGACATTCCTGGTATATGCACATAGCCCAAAGTCCCATTGGACAATTTATCTACTTCCTCCTGATTCTTTTTCACCCAGCGCTTATAGAGCAATTGGTTTTCTTCACCAAGAGATACAGGTTTCACTGTCACTTGCTGTCTGGTATTGGTTTTCGGATCCAAAACTTCCAAAAGTGTGAACTTATCAGCTTTTCGGTTAAGATACCAAGCCACATCTTTATCAGTACTGATGGTTTCTCCATCTATTTTTTCAATGATCATTCCGGTTTGGATAGAAAGTCCTGCTTTATCCAAGGGACCTCCTTTTAGGATTTCCGCTATTTTGATACCATCATTTTTATGGGAATAATCCATGAAAATACCCAATGATGCCGTAGCATCCGCTTGGGGAATACTACCGCTATATCTTGCACCGGCATGAGAAACATTCAGTTCTCCGATCAGTTCCGATACCATTTCAGCAAATTCATAGTCATTACCGATGGAAGGCAGATACTTTTCATAAGCACCACTCAAAACATCCCAATCCACCCCGTGCATCTCCGGGGTATAAAATGCTCCTTTGGTCCTGATCTTGATATGTTCAAACATCTGCTTACGTTCCGCTTCAGAATCAAAAGTCATTTCCCCGGCGATTTTGATCTGCTCCCTTTTACTTCCCTTATCGGTAATTTTGGAAATATTGCCATTGGCCAATAGGTAAAGGTTCTTCATTTCTTTGTCCCATTCCAAACTTCCTGAACCGGCGTCAAGCTTGAGTTCCATTTTGGTTTCCTTGGTGCGCAGGTCTGTACTCCATAGATTCATCCCTTTTTCAAAACTTGCCAGATAGAAGATTTTTTCTCCGTCTTTGTCCAATACAGCGTCACCCAAAATAGAAGAGTGAATTGTCAACTTAGCTTTCCTCTCTCTAAGATCTTCCCAATCTATTTTAAGATCTTCCACTTTTTTATCGGCTTCTTTCTTTTCATCCTTTTTCTCTTCCTCTTTTTTACCCGCCTTTTCCACTTCCTTCATCAGGTCATAATCCTCCTTGCTCAATCTGAATTTGTCAAAACCTTCTTTGGTAAAGAACATCGCAAAAACATCATTCTGTGATCTCCCGCTAGTAGAAAAACCTTTAAGGCCATCACGGTTGCTGAACCAGATCATCTGTTTACCCCCGTTAACCCATTTAGGTCGGCTATCACCGTATCCACTTTGGGTAAGGTTTTCCATGGCTTTCTTTCCCGATGCATCCAACAATACCACCTCGCCATTGGCCAAAGTAGGTCTGAACTGCGCCAAAAGCCATTTGCTATCAGGACTCCATTCGAAGTACTGATCGCCATCTCTCATATGGATGATTTCCTCGGAAGTCATCAAAGTTACTGTTGACTTGCTTGCCAGATCCAACACCTTAAGCGTCTTTCTTCCTTCAATATACGCCAGTTTTTTACCGTCAGGGGAAAGCTGTGGCTGATAAGCATCCGATGCTGTATTGACCAAGGCTTCTTCTTTCAATAAAGTGCTCGCATAGAAAAACGGCTCTTCTTTTTCCCTAATTCTTTTGGATTGAAAAATCTGCCACTTCCCATCACGTTCACTGGCATAGACAATGGATTTACCATCAGGGGCAAATTGCACAAAACTCTCCTGCTGCGGGGTATTCGTGATTCTTTTGGTCAGGGAACCATCAACTGAAGTGACAAAAACCTCTCCTCTAGCAATAAAAGCTATTTCTTTACCATCTGGAGATATAGACATTTCTCTGACCCCTCCATTGATATTGATATAACTGTCGGTATTGGCGATGGCCTGGGTAGTGATACTTACAGCTACTTTTTTGGGTTGCTCACCTTCTTTGAGGGTATAGAGTTCGCCATCATAGGAAAAACTCATCAGACCATTATTGGAAATACTCAGGAACCTGACCGGAAAGTCTTTTAGGTTGGTCAATGCTACAGTTTGCGCAGGGTTACTGAGGCTGGTTTTGAAAACGTTGAAACTTCCTTTTTCCTCACTGAGGTAGTAGATATCATTTTCTCCGGGTGCAAAAACAGGATTTCTGTCTTCCCCACCAAAACCAGTGATCATTTTATGGGAATTAGATGCTGCATCATAAACCCATATATCTCTTGTAATTCCTGACTGATGCCTTTTTCTCCACTCGTTCTCCCCACCTTTTTTATCATGGTAGATCATTTTTTTACCATCCTTGCTTACTTGTACATACTCTGAAGGAATGGTCCAAACCTGATCAACTCTTCCTCCTTTGACCGGAACTTGGTACAATTCAGGTTGTGATCCCGTGGGGTATTGTCTATGTTCGGCCAAATCCTGACGGACTCCACCAAATATCACTGACTGGTCATCTGCTGAAAAAGAATAAGGCATTTCATCATTGGAATGATAGGTCAGCCGGGTTGCCGTCCCTCCCTCTGCGGACATCACATAGACATCGAAATTCCCATAGCGGTCAGAGGCAAAAGCAATTTTGTTTCCATCCTTGCTCCAAACAGGTTTGAAATCATGGGCTTCATGAAAAGTCAATTGCGTGGCTTTGCCTCCCGAAGAAGGGACTGAGTACAGATCTCCTTTGTAAGTGAAAACGATTTTACTGCCATCAGGTGAGATGGAGGGATACCTTAGCCAATTTGGTGTTTCTTGTGCTGAGACAAGGGAAAAAACAAAAAGCATTAAGATACCTGAGAAAACTTTTAATTTATTCATAATTTTTAAATTGGATAATAATTGGCTAATCTATAAAAATTTTGAAAGCATTTTTTTTAAATTATTTGATTGGAAAAAATTCAAAAAAAAAGGCTGATCCTCCACACGGGATTCACAGCCAATTTTTACTTAAGTTCAAATAATTAAGGGTTAGTAATTACTAGGTCTTTATTCTTTTTGAAATCGGAATTTTTACATGAGAAAGATTTATTTTACATATCGCCTTACTTTCTTCTCCTCCTTCTTACCATATTTTGTTATACTGTTTTTCTCCTGCCAGTTTCAGCACCACCATAAATTCATGGGTATTACCCAAAAACTGTCTGCTGGAGTTAGTCGGGAATTCATAGACATATCCCAAACGGATATTTCCTCTCAGGTACCCAACATGGAGTGAATTGGCATAGTTGAATCTGTGCCCAATACCTACCCAGAAAGTCTCCAGCATTAAGGCCTTCAGGTTGAATTCTGTGTTGTCTGCAAACCCTGACTGTCTTCTATAAAAGAAGTTTCCAATTGCTGTGATATTTTCACCAAACTGATGTCTATATCCTGCCTGCACCATCATGGAAACAGGCTTACCATCCATGAAAACATCTCCTGAAGACAACCTGCCCCCATTGACATTGTGCATACCATAGGATAGGTAATAATTCTCGTGGGTAAGGGCAAGACCCAGATTAAAATCAATGATCTGCATACTGGCAAAACTTCCAAGATACTGACCAATGGTTGCGTCCTGCGCCTGTTCTGAGGTCAGGGCATTGCCGTCCAACCTAACGGAGAGATAGTTGAACCCTGCACCTAGCCGAAGATTATGCCTGTCTGTTATCCTGATTCTGCTTGCATAGGATCCCATCAGTTCGGTTTCCCGGAATGCACCATAGGTATCGTGAAGCATATTCAGGCTCATCGCATTTTTTCCCATGAGGGCGGGATCTTCCAGTCCTCCCAATTCTCCAAAGTCCAGCTCAAGACTGAGGAAAAAGGTCTTTGGCGCGCCTTCTACCCCACTCCATTGATTCCTTACAAATCCTCTCAGGGCACTTCCTTCATAGCCTGTCAGTCCCGGATTGTAGTAACTCTGAAAATGGTTGAATTGACTGACATATTTCCTGCTCTGACCCATAACCTGACTTCCCATAGTACAGATCAGAAACATACTGATAATAAATATTTTCCTTTTCATGGCCGTCTTATTTGATAAGTAGATTAATCACTCCAGACCTCACTTCGTTGGGATCTTTCACTTCGAGCACATAAATGTAAGTGCCCACCGGAAGTACTTCCCCTTCAAAAGTTCCGTCCCATCTTACTCTCGGATCATTGGTTTTGAAAACTACCCTTCCTGATCTATCCAGGACACTGATGGTGAGGTTATCAAAACCAAACAGGTCAGGTATTCCCCATGTATCATTCGCCCCATCACCGTTTGGAGTGAAAGTGTTCAGTACCTCAATCTCCGTTAACCTTCGTGACTCAAAGGTCAAAGTAAACAACTTGGTTATCGTATTTCCAGCACGGTCTGTACTGCTCACCTCAATGGTGAAATCCTTCCTTCCCGCTATCTTTTTGGTTTTGTCCCAGGTAAGCACATTACCTTCGAGGATAAAGAAACTGTTGTCAGGACTGCCATCTGTAAGCTCATAAACATGGACATCATCTGCCGGATCAACTGTTTCGAGGTTACCGATCGGAATGTTTGGATTTCTGTTCCTATTGGTAATGTTCAGAATAATATCCTGCGGCAGAGGCTTTTCACTGATCAATACCATCAAACTGGCCTGAACCTGATCCGGGTTGGTAATTTCATCCGTCAGAGTGATAGTTCCTACCAAACTGTAAACTCCTGCAATCAGGGGTTCATAGCTAGATGCCTGCCAGGCCACATTCAGAATAATTTTCTCTCCATTATTCAAGGTTACCTGTACATTTGCAGGGGGTGTCAGGGCATTGAAAGGCGTATTCCAAGTGACCTCAAGCATATCGAGGGCTTCTACTGCTACTACTTGCAGAGCCTCTACTGTAATATCAAATGTAGCTGTGGTAATATTTCTGCTTGCATCCTTGGCAGTCAGGGTGATGGTATGGTTCTGATTGGCAGCTAAGGTTGAACCTGCTACCGGACTTTGGGTAAATTCAACGGTCTCACAATTGTCTTCTGTAATGGAAGAACTGATGAAGTCCGGTAAAGTATAACCGGAGGATGCACCTGCATAAACCAGCCTGTCTTCTGGAACATTCAAAATAACAGGAGGAATCTCATCCGTTACTTTGACAGTGACAGTCACAGCAGATTCATTTCCTGCAGCATCCCTGACAGTGAGTACCACTTCATTGTCTCCGAGATCAGCACAGTTAAATGTGGTTTTATTAACAGCAATCGATGCAACAGCACAATTGTCTGTAGATCCTCCATCAACTTGGGAAGCTGTAAGCGTTGCGGTCCCATTTTCATCAAGGAATAACTCAGCACTTGTACCAATCGCTTTAGGTGCGAGATTATCTCTGACTGAAATGGTAAACTGTTGGACGGTTTCGTTACCGGCTGCATCCTTGGCTGTGAGGGTTACCTGCTGTTCGCCAAGATCAGTACATGCAAATGTGGTCTTATCCAAAAGCATGCTTTCTATTCCACAGTTGTCCGTAGAGCCATCATCTACCATTTCGACAGATAAACTTCCATTGCCAGCCGCATTAAGGTTGACTGTAATATTTTCCTTGATTTTTATCACAGGAGCTTCTTTATCCTCTACTATGATCGAAGTAGACTGCACCACTGTTTTTCCTCTGGAATCTTTGACAGTAACCTGATAGTTTCCAGCTTCCAAGGCATCAAGTGATTCAGGAACGGAAGCAATAGGGTCTCCATCTTTAAGCCAGGTATATTCATAAGGAGCGATTCCTCCTGTTACATTGGCTTTGATGGTTCCATCTGCTGCATCCTGACAACTGAGTGATGTGCCTTCCAAAGCAACTGCCAGTATCTGCACAAATTTTGCTTTGAGATTTTTATCCCTATCCATGGTCAAAGTAATGGAGGCATCTGAGGATTCCACATCACCTTCCCAAGCTACAAACTCCCAACCTGAGGCCGGATTTGCTGTCAGGGTCACTTCCGCACCGGATTCATATTGACCACCTTCCGGATTAAGGGAAATGGTTCCACTTCCTTCAGTTGAAGTGTTCACTGCAAATACCGGCAAGTCTCCCTCAATGAATATCGCGCGGATGAACTTGTTGTTGTCCATCACCAGGTTGATACTTGGTTGAGTACTGCTGATATCGCCCTCCCATCTTACAAAGACCCAACCTTCTGCTGGCATTGCTTCAATTTGTACTTCCTCGGATTCATTGAAAACAGTTCCATTTGGAAGGATGTTGATCTGACCTTGTCCGGAAACGGCGGATTGAAGGGTAAATACTTTTGAGATATTGATTTCATCCTCAGGAGTGGTGAAACAGACAACATCTTCTTCACTGACGCGGATACTGTTATTGACATTGTCTCTCACAACAGTTGCAAGGCAATAATTTTTGCCAGGAGTTCCCCGGAACGTAAATTTCTCACCCACAGCATTATCAAGACTTTGTAAAATGTAAGGCCCACCGTCTTCGGATACAAAGACATCAAAACCTTTGACACCGCTACCACCCTGATCATCTACGGTCAAGACAGTAAAGCTCATTAAGGAATCAAATTCGACCTGTACATCTTTTATCTCCAGTAAAGTAGGTGCCCCAGCATCTACGGTATTGAAAGCTTCATTGGTCACAATCGGCGCATTGGTATCAAAGAAGATATTGGCCATGGCCCTGAGGCTGTCACCGGTTACTGTTTCTCTTCCCGCTTTGATGGTGTAAGAAACAAAACCTTCTCCAATCGCAGTGGAATCATTCACAGGTAGGAATCCTGCCAATGCTTCAAATGGCGGAAGACCGGTTTTAGCATCTACCGACTGTAGCGCCCAGAACAACTCATTGTTCACGGGATCAAGGCCGAAGGTCACATTGACATCCACACCGATTTCTGCAGCAGTATTCAGCTTGGTAGTGTAATTGGTCAATCCGGGAGGAACATCAAAGGTCATATTCTGGAATCCAAAACCATTCAACCTGAAACTTGCCGGATCAAGATTCGGATCCAATTGCTGCCTCACCACAACACGTTGTGCAGGTGCTGTGGCAAATACAGGATCATTTTCGAAGAATATGGTAAACGGAAGTTCTTCCTCTTTAGAAACAAACCGCTCATCCCCATAGCCCTCAGGTCCAAGGATTTCATTGGGGTCGCAGGAGGATACTACTGGCTTGCAGAGGATCTCTTTGGCACCACAAAGTGCAATATCAACGGCTGCTGAAACTCCGGGAGAAACTAAACCAAACAAACACATGGCCCATTCATCTTTTTTATCAGTAGGCTTGGCATTTGGGACAAGTGCATCATAAATTCCAAACATACAAGAAGTTAAACTAACTGTACATGTTAGAGCGCCAACGCCACATCCAATAACTGTTGCGCACAAGGCAGCACCAGCTCCACAGCCGATTACAGCTGCCCCACATCCCAGACCAGTGAACAAGTTCCCGCAAGATGGGGAACTGAAAAAGCTACCTGCTCCTCCCGAACCTTCTCCTTCTGAACATCCTGTCGGAGAAGGACCTGCGCCTCCGCCTCCGCCGCCTCCACCACCTCCACCAGGAGGAACTACTGGCTTGCCCGGTTCAGAATGGCACGGTGTTCCGGAAGGAGTACCAGGGACCCCTTGACTACAATCATTTATGTTATCTTCAGGACCATTATCATTATCACAACCTTCAGGATAAGGGCACCTCTTAGGAGGATCATTATCTTTGGGATCATCCGGATCATCCGGATCATTTGGATTATCAGGATTATCAGGACCATCTGGATTATCGGGGTCATCAGGATTATTGGGGTCATTTGGAGTACAATTTTCTCCTATAGGACAATCACCAAATCCACCATTTGCGCCTCTTTTCCCTCCTCCAGGACCTCCTATTCCACCTCTTCCTCCTTGACCTGGTTCTATTCCAGGAGCACCAGGCCCGCCAGGTCCGCCTGGAGAGCCATCTTCGCCCCATCCACCTGGTGCACCAGGTACTCCTTGCTGACCTGGTCCGGGAACATAAGCTTTATAGCATAAAGAAATAGTGAATTCATCTAATTGTTGAACACTAAAAGTACCAATGTAAATAAAATTATGTGTAAGAAATCCACTCAGGTCTACCTCAAACTTTTCGGGATCAAAACCTGAAATTCCCCTATCAGCTACAACGATTGTCCAGCATTTATCAACTGCGGGGTACCATCCTCCCAAATAACCAGGATTATTATTGTAATCAAGGCTACTCACTTTGATGGTAAATGGAGCATCCTTAGTTGCATTAATATTAAGTTTATTGGTGATTTTTATTAAATCCCAACCTGGATTATTCCCAGCACTTCCTGAATACTTATTGATTTGCCAATTATATAATTCACCTGAATTAAATGAAGCGTCTTCAAAAAAAGATGTACCGATCAATTCTCCATCTGGATTGAATCCGCTTTCTAAAGGGATAAGACTACAGTTCAAACAATTTAAATCTATACCAACAGTATCATTTGAAGTCAGATACCCAAATTCCATATAATTCTGAATCATGGCTTTTCTAAATCCTATCAAATCTTGGACAAGAACTCTATCTTCATAAAACATTTCTGGAGAGGATAAAGCCTGTTGCCTAGTAGATTCGATTTTATCAAAAAGACTCAAGACCAAAACGGAAGGAGCAATCCCTAAATATTTCACCTCCATCGGGAATGTATTTCCTGTGAAATTACCCAACAAGAAACTTGCAGACATTTCCTCTCCAGGCCTTATATCTCGACCATATAAAGGGACAGCCATCATCCCATTAATTATGCTATAGTCAGGATTATCGGCTAAGCGACCCAAAGGATCTAGGGTTGAATTAGTCTTGAGACCTCCCTGGGTTTTTAATTCATAAATAATGATGTCTTCCTGCATGGTAACCTGTGCATTCAAAATTGGAATATCCACATTTCCTTCATTTTTGAAGACCACATTATAAAATGCTGTTTTTCCTCTCCTTACTACATCCGGAGCCAAAATATTATAGGTCAATCCACTATATCCCGTACTAGGCTCCACTTCCAATCCATTTTCCAAAATCACAGTGGTTCCATCCGGGTTCTTTACCTCCACATCATAAATTCCAAAGTCCACATCAGCCAATCTCCAACCCAACCTGCCGCTCATGCTATTGGTCAGATTTACTTGGGTTGCACTGATGACTTTGTTTCCGTCTTTGAGCAGTGAAACCTCCATACCTTCTTTGAAACCTGCACCTGTAATGGTTGTGGTAACCGTTCCGTTTCCGACAACAGAAGGGTTGGAAGATAAAATACTGAACGGCAAGGCCCTAGCCAGTAATTCAATATTCTGCGCGAGCGGAATATCTGTTTTGACCAAAATATAATAAAATCCTGATTTGGTCTCGGGCACTAATACGCGTTGGTTAGTCCTATTACTATTGATTCCTTTAAAATCAAATTCATTCGGTGAAGGTACCTTTCCGAATGACACAAAAATATCATTTGAACCGACAGTCCTGCTCGAAGCCAGGTCGATCACCAAATCAAGATTGGCCCCTACATTGACTTTATAATAGCGCCAGGTTCCTGCAATTAAAGTATTGGTAGTAGGAACATCCAATGGAAGTGACCTTACGTCCAGCTTCAATTGCTTTTCAGCGACCAAGAGGTTGTTTTCATAATTGACTTCATTGATAGAGGCCAAAAGATTGGTCCTGCCTATGCCGAAATAATTTCCGGGATCAAGGTCCAGAATCGAACCTTTGATATTATAGGTACGGCTTTGTCCGGGCAAAATATTGGCATCTGATTCCTGAATTCCAATTAAAGGATCCAATGCACCGTTGAACTGTTGGTCTCCGGAAAGATAGAATCCATTGTATAGCCTTCCAGAAGCAGGCTTATCCCCGATATTGGTCACTTCAATCTCTGCAGTAGTTTCGTCTCCAAGGAAAGCAGCTTCCTGAATGGAGAATGAACTGATGGTCAGATCCGTTGGATCGGATAAATTGATCAGAATGACCCGATTGCCCTCATTGTTGGTTTCGCCTCCTTCAAAGCCTTCAAAAATCTTATTCTGGTAATCTGCTTTGGCTATCAAATAGTAATTTCCGGAAACATTATTTGGGGTTTTGACCAAAGCACTGTCTCTCAAAGTCTCCCCAACCGCCAAGGTTTTTGTAACTCTTTTAAAACCTATATTCTGAGCACCTGTGGCCAGGACAGGAGAAGTACTTAGGAAGAAACCGTCATTCCACTCAAACCTTGTTGGTCCTTCACCATTGTTTTCAAGGGTATATTTGACATAAAAACTCTCCCCTGAAATGACCGTTTCCGGAGCTTCAATGGCAGTGACAACAAGGTCCGGCGCAGGAGTGGCAGCGATATTCAGTTTCCTAAAGGCAATATTATTGGCCTTATTCTGATCTTCTGTAACATTCTCCCTATAGTCCACCCATAGATACACAAAGTACTCTCCTGAAATCCAGTCAGGTATTTTAACCGACCTACCCGTTTCATAAACTTCTCCCATAACCAATTTGGACCTACTGAACTCGGTCAGGTAAATATCATCTTCTGTCAGCACAGAATCCCTTGTCAAATAAACCCTGGATATAAATGACTTAGTCACATCATCCGGTCCCAGATTTCCTACCTTGAAATTGACATTCAACTGGTCACCTGAACCAATTGTGTTGGAGCCAATGGAAAATTCCTGCACCGTCAGATCAACCACTTTGATTTCGACCACTGTTTCCGGAGTAAGGACCACAGGAGATTTTACTCCCAGCATTTGATTGCTTGCCCGATTATTGGTCTCATCTACTTCAAAAATCACATCATTTACATCGGTGAAAATATGGAAATAAATACTATCCGGAGCATTTTTAGGTAATGCTACCAAAGCTGTTCTTTCTACAGCTTGTCCTGCCGGTAGACTGTCACGGTGCAAAACACTGCCCAGAAAATTAAACGGCGTCTTTGTAGGGTCTGAACTGGTAGACCAATTAATTCTATCGTTAAATCCTACTGCCGCCTTATTCCCATTATTAACGATTCGGTATTTAACCGGAAAGGCTACATCTCTATAGACCGTATCAGGCAGGGTGATGGACACGGGAGATAGTTCAGCCCTTTCCCCTGTTATCAATTTTACAGGATTTTCACTCCTCTTGACATTGTTGCCCTTTGTTTCAAATTCAAAAACCCTATTATCAGTATCAGTCAGAACAAAAACATAATAATCTCCTGCTAATCGTTCAGGAATCAAAGCCTCAGCTTCTACGGTGTAACTGTCCCCGTTTTCCAAAGGCAAGGGGGTGCTGTTTCCAAAACCATCAAATCTTAGCGGTGTGGTAAAGGTTTTTCTAAAAACTGAGACCGACTTGCTCTTATCGAATTCAGGTTGTTCGGAAATAAAAACCTCATCTACCCAAGAATTTACATTGGGTGGATTGGCACCTGAATTTTCAACTATCCATGAAATATCCATTTTTGTCCCTGCTATGATCTCTGCAGGAACTTGCAGGTCAATGACCGCTAAATCTGATGGCGGGGTAAGAATGACATTGATCGGATCGCTTCTTCGGATATTGTTGCTGTATTCGTTTTCAAACATCCCTGAGAAATTGGAAACGATATAGAGGTAGTAAGTACCGAAAACATTATCCGGCAATTTCAGCTCCCGCTGCTTGGAGTATTTTGAATTGACAGGAAGGTTTCCACCAACTATACAAGTAGAAACACTGTCCTCCTCGGCCAAGAAGACGGAATATTCCTGTAGTTTGGTGGATTTGCTGATATTGAATTCAGGTTCCTGTGAAAGGTAAATGGCATCCCGCCAATAATATTCTATCCTACAGGATTCCGTCACAGAGATGTTTGTCGGTGCTGATGCCACGCTGACACTACTACCACCTCCGGATGTTCCTCCTGAATTTCCCGTTGAATAGCTATACGTACCAGCATCCCTTTTGAATCTCCAGAAAAGTCCCTTAGCTTCCCTTTCCCCTATATTCTGTACTTCATAAATGACACTGATGGAATCACCTGAAAAAGCATCCGTGGTCACACCTACATTATTGACTGTCAAATCAGCCAAAGGAGGAATTCCAATGGATAAAGTCTGGAAGATCAGATTATTTTGATCATCACTTTCAGTCAAAGTCTTAGAATGTGCTCTACGCTCGTTGGAACAGACCCCATTTTCAATCCTACAATAACCATCATCATTGTTGGTAATCACAAACAGGTAATAGACACCTCTGAGATTGATCGGCACCCTCACTTCTTGGGTCATGGTATAAGATTCCCCTTGCATCAGTGAGGCGGGATTATCGAATTCTCCCAGCAGTATATCATCGGCTCTCCTTAGATCAAGATCGGCAGAAAGCCATATACGGTCTTTCCAACGTACATTGTTTGTATTGCCTAACCCAATATTTTTCACTTCCCAGGAAACCGTTATGGAATTTCCCGCCACAACGGCTTCCGGTGCAGTGTAGGATTGGATGGTAAGGTCAGGAATTCCTGCTGCTGCAAATCGTTGGACTGGCCCTTCGGTGACAAAGCAACTGTTTTTGGAGTGTACCTGCCACAGGAATGATTTACCCTGCTCCAGGCTTTGGACTGTGTAATTGATTTCCTGAATATCTCTTGCAATAGGTTGGTTGGGCTTTTCTGTACCCTCCTCCCAGACAAATACATCATAGACTACCGAAAACTCCCCTGGAGTCCAGGATAGTGAAATCGGCTGAGGTAGATTCAAAGATCCATCAGGAGGCAACATTTGCCTTACTGGTTCAGGTGCACTTGCAGGGATAACAGTAACTTCTAAGGTATCTGAGAAAACACAATCAGTGCCGTATTTTCCACTTACCCAATATTTGGTATTGGCAGTCGGGCTGACGGTGATGCTTTCCCCTGTTTGGCTGGTAGACCAAATCAAATCCCTCAATCCCTGAATGGACAAAGTCAAAGATTCTCCCGCACAAATGGTAGTCAGGCCTGAAACCTGCAATTCCGGCAACTGGTCCAATTCAAAATTGAAATTGGCGGATTTGATTTCACAACCGTTTTCATTTACATAAACTGCTGTATAGATACCTGATCGATTGGCTTTGACTGTGATGGATTCTCCCAAGTCATAGATTTCCGAATCAATATCCAAAATCCACCGGACCGGAATAGTAAGCTGAGTTCCTAAGATTCTGCCGCCTTCACAGGATTCACTGTCAGGGGTTGAAGATATCACAGGCAATTCACTGGTATTTTCTACAAAAACCATTACCCTTTTTTCAACCTCACATCCATCTTCAGTGGTGATCGTGACAGTATATTCGGTGGAGATTGTTGGGGAGACATCAATCAGGTTGGTCGTGGCCCCTGTATTCCATAGATAAGAAATACCTCCTGAAGCCTGTAGCAAAGTAGATTGTCCGCTACAAATATTCGCATCGGGAGATATGGTCGTGTTGGTTTCTGGAGAATTATTGACAGTGATCGTTTGTCTGTCATTATTTGTATTGACATCTCCTTCCAAAATAGTATAGGCCCTTATTTCATAATTTCCATCCACTGATAAATCTACTTTGGCTTGGAAACTATAGGTCAGTTTGCCATTTCCGGCAATGGTATTGGTTCCTGAAATATTTTCTATCACAGGTTCACCCCCATTGACTACATAAGCGACTTGGAATGCTCCTGCCGGGGAGGAATTGAAATTGGTGATTTCTATAGTGACTGTTTCCGCCTCACTCAAATTACAACTTGACACCGGGGCGGTGATGGCGGATACACCCAGATCTGCATTGGTTTTGGTCGTCTGGGTAGAAGTGTAAGCCGGAGCCATGTAAAGTTCCCCGTTTTCTGATACAGCATATTCATAAAAAGAAAGATGATAGGTCTTGCCGGACTCCAAGCCATTTAAACTGAAACTTTCTCCGAAATCATTATACACGACAAAGTTGCCTGTACCTATTTGATCACCTGTTCCAAAAGTGCTGCTGGCAGTATAGGAGGTCAAATCCGCCGGGCCGCCGCTGACCGCACTTCCTTCTCTGGCCAGAACAAGACGCCTTGATCCATTACCTTTGGTAAAACTTACATCAAACGAATTGAATTCAATATTGCTGTACTGGGCATTGGATACCTGAACGGTAGGTCGTTCTCCCAATGTTTCTTGAGCAAAGGCATAACCTGGCCTTTTGTAAAGTTTTAGATTAACCCCATTGAATTCAAATAAGGCAAAGAAATAATTAGTGCCTGATTCAAGGTTGGTGACATTTACATTATTGCCGGTTCCATTATAAAGAACATAATTTCCAGTAGTCCCTATTTGTCTGTTGCCATAGCCCACGGAAGATGCATAGTTTATGCCGTCTTCAGGTTGGACATTCACCGGACCATCTTTACGTGCAATCAATAACCGGTTTGAGCCATCTCCCCTGGTCCAAGAAATATTCAATGAATTATTACTTCTGCTGCTTAAAAATGCATTGCTGGATTGGACCGTTGGCGTATTTAGAGTTGTTTGGGTTGCCTCCAAAAAAGTTTCTGTAAGGTAGAAAGTGTTGGCACCTGTTCCATTATATTCAAAAACAGCAAAATGATAATCACTCCCGGGTTCAAGTCCATTCAGCCAGCTTTGATTGCTGTTACCATCATAAACTACAAATTCCCCTTCTTTAATTTCCGTTCCCGACCCAAATGTGATATTGTGCGCATAAGAAATACCATCTTCAGGTACTGCGGTTACTGCCCCCCCTTTCTTAGCTATAACAATACGCCTTTCCCCATTTCCGTTATTAAAAAAATAGTAAAATCTATCCCCATCCAAATTGGAAGTTCTAAAGTTGGACGCAGCAACTGTCGGCGCTGATGCCGTTGCCTGACTGCCTCTAGCAGCAGGCTTAAGATATAGCTTAGCATTGGCTCCATTGTATTCAAAAACAGCAAAATGATAAGTCCTATTGGGTTCCAAATTGATGATACCCCGGCCATTTGCACCTCCATCATAAACGACATAGTTGCCGGTACCTATTTGTCTTTGACCATAGGCTGAGGACCAATTATAATTCACCAGGTCCTGTGGTTCTACATCTACCGGTCCATCGGCCCTGGCTATCAGGATTCGTCCGTTACCATTTCCATTGGTCCAGTTTACTGTCATTCCTGTGCCGGTAATATTACTGAAAGTGATATCGCTGGCCTGTTGGGTAGGCGTAGTCAAAGTAGAGGCATTTGCCTGCAGAAATTCTGTTGTTAAATAAAAGGTACCTGTACCCGTACCATTATATTCAAATACCGCCAGATGATAAGTTGTTGACGGTTCCAATCCTGCCAGCCAGCTTTGATTGCTTGTTCCATCATAAACAACAAATTCACCTTCCTTGATTTCTGTACCTGACCCAAATGTGATGTTGTGTGCATAAGAAACACCATCTACTGGCACAGCGGTTACAGGACTTCCTTTTTTGGCAATGACAATACGCCTTTCCCCATTTCCGTTATTGAAAAAGTAGTAAAATCTATCCCCATCCAAATTGGAAGTTCTAAAGTTTGAAGCAGGAACTGTTGGTGCAGATGCCGTTACCTGACTGCCTCTTGCACCAGGCCTAAGGTAAAGCTTAGCATTGGATCCATTATATTCAAACACCGCAAAATGGTAGGTCCTGTTGGGATCCAAATTGGTAACTCCCCTACTATTTGCACTTCCGTCATATATGACAAAGTTTCCGTTACCGATTTGTCTTTGGCCATAAGTGGATGACCAATTATAATTCACCAGATCCTGAGGTTCTACATCCACCGGTCCGTCTGCCCTGGCTATCAGGATACGTCCGCTACCATTCCCATTGGTCCAGTTTACTGTCATTCCAGAACCTGAAATATTATTGAAAGTGATGTCACTGGCCTGTTGGGTAGGCGTAGTCAAAGTAGAGGCATTTCCCTGCAGAAATTCAGTTGTTAAATAAAAGGTACTTGTACCCGTTCCATTATATTCAAATACTGCCAGATGATAAGTGGATGCAGGTTCAAGTCCATAAAGCCAGCTTTGGTTACTATTTCCGTCATAAACTACAAATTCACCTTCCTTAATTTCCGTACCTGATCCAAAGGTAATGTTGTGTGTATAAGAAACACCATCTACTGGTACAGCGGTAACCGGACTTCCTTTTTTTGCAATAACGGTTCGCCTGGAACCATTTCCATTGTTGAAAAAATAGTAGAATCTATCTCCATCCAGATTACTTATCCGAAAGTTAGACGCGGCAACAGTTGGTGCTGAGGCAGTTACCTGACTACTTCTGGATCCAGGTCTGAGGTAAACCTTACCACTGCTACCATTGTACTCAAAAACCGCAAAATGATAGGTCCTGTTCGGTTGCAGATTAGTGACTCCCCGACTATTGGCGCTTCCATCATAAACGACAAAGTTTCCAGTACCAATTTGCCTCTGACCAAAAGTGGATGACCAATTATAGTTTACGAGATCTTGAGGCTCAACATCAACTGGTTCATCTGCCCTTGCTATCAGAATGCGACCGCTGCCATTGCCGTTCGTCCAGTTTACAGTCATTCCTGAACCAGTCACATTGCTGAAGGTTATTCCACTGGCTTGTTGGCTTGGTGCCGTTAGTGTAGTCGCATTCCCTTCCAAAAATTCGGTGGTTAAATATTCAGTATTGAAGTCAGTCCCGTTATATTCAAAGATTCTGAGATAATAGGTGGTAGAATGGTTGAATCCTGCAATCCAGCTCTGATTGCTCGTTCCGTTGTAAACCACAAATTGCCCGGGAGAAATCTCATTCCCCTGTCCAAAATTACCAGCTAAATAATCTGCCCCATTGACGGGAATGGCAGTGACAGGACTGGTACTTGCCACAATAATTCTTTTGGCACCATTCCCCCTGGTAAAACTTACATAAAACCTGTCCCCATCAATATTGGAAATATTAAGATTTGTGGGAGGTGTCGTGGGTACCTGCCCAAAAACATGGAAACTAGCTGAAAAGAAAACTATTGAAAAAAAGAAAGTTTTTAAAAACCGGGTGAAAGTTGTGAAATTGAATTTCATAATTGTTACTCTTTAGTTGAAAATCATTCGGATACATGGTGACCATCACAGAAACTCAGAGCCTCCAGAACAAAAATGATATAACAATTAAAAATGGAATATAAAGCATGTAACAATGTGTATCACTCCTGTAACATGTCGTCTAAAATGTGCCAGAGGAGTGATTTAAAAAAAGAATGTTGAAAATTTCCCCAAAAAAGAAAAGTATCAATACACTCTCACCCAAGTAAGGTCATCAGGCAAATTATCCAGTTTAGTAACTTTGATTACCTCTGGAAAAAACCCGCCATTCTTTGATTCAAAAACCTTTTCGATTTCGTATTGGACAATGTTCCAGCCCTTTTCAAGTTCAAGTCCATAAAGCATGGACTTATCAAAATTCTCATCACCCAAACCTGTATAGTTTGAGGTCATGCATGTCCCTATTGCCGAAGCTTTGTCCTCGGAAAAATAAAACATCAAATAATATCCTAAGCCAACATCCCCTTTTTGATTACGATGCAACCAATTTGCAATGAGTGGATTGTTGACCGCGTAAACTTTCCCATTTTCCGCTTTTCTTTTATTGTCTGAAAGGATCAAGTCCGGTAAACCGGATAAAAGTGATTGCGGATTTTCAAATTCAATGTCAGGATACCTACATGTAAAAGTATCTTCGACTGTTGGCAATTTTAAGGTAAATCCTCTAGGTGCTTTTTTCTGTGCTTTAGCAGCCATTTTCTTGATCTCGTCCAAGAAACTATCCGACAAGGGAACTGTAATCATTCCCTCCTCATCAATTGTGCCCCAAGTGTATTTATACCCTGTTACGATATCATGAGAAATGATCAGCCCTTTTCCATCGGCATAATCAATGATTTTTCCCTTTAGCGCTTGCTGGGCGATGGACATTTCGAAAGTCGTCAAATACATTAAAATTAAGATTACGATTCTGCTTATCATTATTTTAAAATTTTCCGGATTGATATCATATGTAAAATTGTTGGGACAAAAACTCAAGAGACTCTAATTGTTAATAAACTGGTTTTCAATTACTTTATGGAACTTTTAAATAATGTTAACAACGAACTATAGAAAACTAAAATCCAGGTAACCAAAAAAACGATAGTTGAAAAGTGAAAAAAAAACCTGCCCAAATTGGGCAGGAAAAAAGCTGTTTAAGTCCTAAAAAGTTACCCCAATGTTATATATCTCCATAATTGCTGTCTTTTTAAAGACGTTTATGTTGAAGTTGAACTAAACCTCCTTCGTCGGTAGTTTTTCTGTATTCCATCATAAAGGCCTGATTTTTAACAATATGTATTAAATTTATTCCATGTTCAATCTTTAACTAATTTAATCATGGAAAAAAAAGTTTGCGCCAGAGGATGTATGAGGAGATGTCCTACAGACATTATTCTCCCAGAAGCATCAAGACCTATCTTAGCCTGGTATCTGTAGTATCAGCTCATTTTGGAAAAAGTCCGGATCTGATCAGTATCCCCGAATTAAAGGACTACCTTTTTAAAAGGATCAGTTTGGACGGACTTTCGGTATCAAGCATCAACCAGACAATCAGTGCCTTTAAAATACTTTTCAAAGACGTGCTTGAAAGAGATTGGGATACTATCAGGATCAAACGGCCAAGACGTCCCAAGCTGCTTCCGGTTGTATTCTCAAAGGAAGAAGTGTCGCTTATCCTTAAGAGTATCAGGAACAGAAAGCACTATTGCCTGATAGCCCTTACCTACGCCTCGGGGCTCAGGCTTGGTGAGGTGATCAGTCTCAAGCCCGGCGATATAGACAGTGACAGGATGCAGCTTAAAGTGAGGGGAGGCAAGGGATACAAGGACAGGTATACCCTTCTGCCCCATAAGTTACTGGTACAGCTTCGGGATTACTTCAAAAGCTACCGTCCGGTTACTTATCTCTTTGAAGGGCAGGTGCCGGGAAAGCCATACAGCGAAAAAAGCGCACAGTCTGTTCTGAAAAAGGCCATGGAATGTGCCGGAATAACAAAGCATGCCTCTTTCCATACCCTGCGGCATTCCTTCGCCACGCACCTGCTCGAGCAGGGGACCAATGTCAGGATAATCCAGGAACTCCTGGGACACAGATCCCTTAAGACCACTACGGTCTACCTGCATATCTGCAATCTGGATCCGGCCCTGATCAAAAGTCCCCTGGATGAGCTTTGATGGATGCTGTCAACAAGAGGAATGGTGGGGCCGAACTCTCAACAGTCCTGGATTCCCAAAAGGAGGTCTTCCTGTCGCAGAAGCATCTGTGCCCTGATCAGAGAAAGGCCTTTAACGACATCCTCCATTGCCGGACATCACAAATGGGCTCACACAGTCTCTGTTGTGACTCCTGCGGTACGGTCAAAGTCTGCTATAACAGCTGCAGGAACCGTCACTGTCCGAAGTGCCAGTACATCAAGCAGCAGTTGTGGGTGGAAAAGCTAAAGTGCAGGCTTCTGCCTGTCAGGTACTTTCACGCCGTGTTTACGGTTCCTGAGTTTCTCAATCCATTGTTCTACATCAACCAGAGGTTCTGTTACAACCTGCTCTTTGAATGTTCCGCAAAAGCAGTAAAGAAGACTGCCCTGAACCCGGCATTTCTGGGAGTCGAAAGCGGCTGTCTGTCGGTACTCCACACTTGGGGCCAATCCCTGAACTACCACCCCCACATCCATATGCTGGTTCCTGCAGGAGGGCTTGACAGTGACGGGATGCAGTGGCTGTATGCCGGCAAAAAGTTCTTCGTTCCGGTAAAGGCCCTTTCGGCTGTGTTCCGGGGACTGTTCATGGAAAGGCTTCTGGGAGCACTGGAGGATAACCTTCTCAGGATACCCGAAGGTCAAAAAGAGCTGTTTGCCGATATCAATAGTCTGAAAAGGGAATCTTACGCAAAGATGTGGAATGTCTATATCAAGAAGACCTTCAGGGGGGCGGGCCAGGTGGTCAGCTACCTTGGCAGGTATACCCACAGGGTAGCGATCAGCAACAGCCGTATTCTGGATACAGATGGTGAAACCGTAAAATTCAGGTGGAAGGATTACAGGGACAACAAAACCAAAACCATGTTGCTTGCCTGTTCCGAGTTTGTCAGAAGATTTATGCAACATGTACTGCCAACAGGCTTCTACAAAATCCGCTATTACGGCATCTTGGCCTCGGCCAACAGCAACACCAAAATGAATGAATGTTTCAGGCTGTTGAACATAACAAGGGAGGTGTCATTTTACCATGGGCTGAGCACCTACGAGGTGATGGAGGAGATTTTCGGAGAAGAGATGTTCAGGTGTAGCTGCTGCAAGAACGGAAGGATGGTCTTTGCCACGCCCGAAGGAAAAGCAAATGGTCCCTGAATGAAAAAGCAGGGATGAAGTTCTTTGAAAAGCTGAAAGAAAAACAAAACAGAGGTTCTGTTACAGGGAAAGGTATGCCCGGTCCCAAACAAAATTTCCGGGTAAAAAAGCGGAATCCGTCCAAAACTTCAGGACAATGGTCCAAAACCAGACAAAACCTTCAAAGCAAAGCAGATAAATACCCATAGGTGTAGCACGGCTTAGTCCAACTATGTTTTAAACGCAATCTTGAAACGCCAATTTATTTTGGCTATTTTTTTGGCTAGATTGCGTCTAAAACACTTTACGTTAGTTGCTATTATCTACCTTAAGAAAAAACTCCCCTTCTGTTATATTTTTAGTATTGCCTGATACAATTTCATAAATAATTCCAGAAAATTTTCCTCTTATCCGGGTATTGGTCAATTCTGTAATCTGCAAAACTGAATCCTCTTCATCAACATCTGTGACATAACCAAGGCTTTCAGAAGCATTGAGATAACCTAAAATAAATCCCTTCAGACCAAAACCTGTTTCTGTAAATGGTCTGAGGTAGTCGTAGGTCTTAACTCCAATTGGTGAATCATCTCTTACAATAAGGGTGATCACTTCAGAATATCCTGAATCATCCGGAAGACTTGCTCCGGCCGAAATAGCAAGTTCATAAACCCCTGGGATCGCAGAACCAATATTGACCAGCTGCATATCCTCCTGTTTAAACTCAACCAAAACTCCATTTACCTTGGCTTTCAAAAAGAAGCCTGAAGTGTTAAGATCATCAAGGTCCGGATTTTCATCTTCTGTTATACCACACCCAAACGAAAAACCTATGATCAAACCCCAGAGAAATAAAAATTTCAAATTATATGCTTTTTCCATGACTGATAATATTTTAAAGTATTAATAATAAGTACCTACCCAAAGTATTTTGGAAGGATCTTTTACATTGCTGATACTTACTTTGGAAGGAAAAGATGCCCTGATGTTGGGATCTGTTTCATGCACTTCTTCAATGGTGTATTCTACCCAATTGAAGCCCTTTTTCAATTTGATATCAAAATTGTATTCCGTTTCCACTTCCTCATTGTCAGATGCATAGACACTGCTGTTGCAGGTCATATTCAAACTCACATCATCTGCAACATACATCACCTCATAAAAAGACCCCTTAATGGCATTGTTATATCCTGAGTCTTCTATCCAAGGCCTTAGTCCTTCATCAGAAACCAAAAATACTGTTCCTACCCAATCTCCATTCTTGGTCAACCTTACAAAATCCTGCCTTGCGGCCAGCTTTTCTGCGTTTTCTCCAAAAGCATCAGAATTATTACAATTAAAATGAAAGTTAAAATAAAGTGGCCCCATAGACATGGACATGTTTTCTTCAGGAATTTGGTCCAAACTAAGATTATCCAGGTTTGCGGTAAACTGACCTTTTTTATCCACCTTACCAATTGAGACAGGATAATCCATCCCAAATAGCATCAAAACCAAATCCATTTCGGATTTATTATGGTTTTTGACATTTCCTGTTATTTCTTGTGCATTTGCCCAGAAAAAACAACACATAAAACATAAGATTAGAATAGGCTTCATATTTATACTGTTTGTTATTGGTAAAACATTTAAAAGTTTTGATTGGTCAAATTTATTTCATTAGATACCCTAGCCATATCAATTATGTATCAAAGAATAATACTGTTGTAACATCGTGGGGAAATCGGTAAATAAAAGTGAAAATGTTTGATGACAGATGACCGATGTTGGAGAGGGTACGGAAGACGGAAGACGGAAGACGGGAGACAGAAGAGAGAGGCGAGATGCTAGAGCCGAGATCCGAAATTTGAGAACCAAGAACCAACCAAAGCCTGTCTCGTACCGATAGCTATCGGCACGGGAAGTCAAAGAGCGAGAAATGATAAGTGAGACCTAAGTAGCCGAAAGAATGGAACGAGATCTGTCAGTAGCGAGGAAAACGAGAGGGCAAAAGCCACTTATTTGAGAGCCTTAAAATCCAGGTAATCCGCAAAAGTCCACAATTCCTCATTTCGAAGATGTTGGCCCTTTAAGGAAACCAGAAATCTACCCTCATGTATGAATTCAAGTTCTGAGATCTCCTCTCTTGTATTTTCCACTTCCCAAACTCTGTGGCCATTTTTATTATATATTCTTGAATAACCATCAGCCTTCAATTCCTCAAAATCAAGATTTAATTTTTGAATACTGCCTGACAAAAGAACAGCAGCTACGGGCCCTGCACCATCAAGGACTTCCATTACCACCTGTTTTGATGGATCTGATTGATGACTATAGGTACCTTTGATGGCACTCATGTCCACCGACTCCTTATATCCAATGACAGTTTTTGTTATTTTGTATTCCCCAATTTGTTTTGGTATCCAATTTTTAAGTTGTTCTCTGGTAATGGGAATGATTGAAGCCAAATCCTGCATTGACAATTGCGAAGTTTCTCCTGATTTTTCAACAATCGCTTTTTGGGAGGATTCGTTTTTTTGACAGGAAATCCCTAAAATCAGGAATAGAGCTATCAAAGCTTGAATTTTGAAAATTCTCCTTTTTAATTTTGGTTTATCAATCATCATTATTGCCGGGTTTAATAAAAATGATGGCAAATATAGATTCGCAAAAATCAACGGGATATATCCATTGTACCACAGGATAAGAATATTGTAACATCCCTGGAGTATGTTGAAAAAAATAATTGACTCAATTGGGATTTTTTCCTTTGAGCGCAAAAAAAGATCGAATTCAAAAAATACTCAGACCTCCGCCTGATCCAAATAGAGAACTACTTCAGTGCCTTCCTGACCTGATTGGACAGTATGGTCTAGAATTTCAAAATGATAATTGACATTTTCACTTTCGTTGAAATACCTGAGACGTTCGGAATTAAGTCTAATGCCCAGGGACTGCTTTTTTATGGATTTGTTGACCATCAACTCCTCCGATTTTTTTCTGCCGATGCCGTTATCTTTGATTGAAACTATAAGGTTTCCTTCAGTATTCATAACCTTCAGGACTATGCTTTTTTCACCCTTCTTTGTCGTTAGCCCATGCCAGATGGCATTTTCCAAAAAAGGCTGCAGGATTAATGGCGGGACTTTAGTGTTTACCAGGTCTATGTTCTCCCCGACAATGAGTTCAAATCTAATGCTTTTTTCAAACCTGATGGATTCAAGACTGACATACAGCCTGGCAATGTCCAGTTCCTCTCCCAAAGGAATACTGAACATCCGAGAACTTTCGAGGACCATCCTGATCAATTTTGCGAATTTATTGAGGTAGGTGACCGCGTTTTCTTTGTCATTTTCAATAAGGTAAACCTTGATGGAATTCAGCGCATTGAAAATAAAATGAGGGTTCATCTGATTTCTTAGGGACTGAAGATGAAGCAGCGTGATTTCCTTTTCATAATCAGCTTTTAACTTGCCTATCCGCTGTTCTTTGGCATCAGCCTCTAAGGAGTATATTTTTTCTTCTTTGATCACCAATTCCTCTTTCAATTTTTCATTGAGCTGACTTCTCAAATTCTCATTCATCTCCAGTTGTTCATAGAGATCTTGCTGAATGGAAATTTTCTCATCATATACCTCTCTTTGTTTGATGGCAAGGGCGAAAGTATAGAGAAAGTTCTCTACCAATACAGGGATGTAAAACAGGTAATAATACTTATTGGTGAAGCTGACATCCTTACCAAAAGTCAAAAAAGCCATAAGGGACGTAAATATTCCCAATACCAAAAAACCTGTTAAAATATAGTACTTGACTTTTACAGGAATCTTAACAACCAGATATATTCCATAAAGTGTAAACAAAAGGGTAATGGGCATGAAAACAAGGATATAAAAACCCCTCATCATATCGTAACCATTCCACAAATACCTGCCTGCTACCAGAACACCGAAGATAAGACTAATGATGAAGGCATATTTGGTGAAAAAAGCTTTGAATTTTGGGTAATGCTTCCGGAAATTCAGGATTTCCATGATGAAGAAGGAAAACACCAAATAACTCGTAAACTGAATTGGGAAATTGACGTGAATGAAGAATTCCGGCCAAGCATTGTAGATGTCTTCAACAAAAACCCCTTTTACCCTTTTGATTAGATTTACAGCATTGATAAAAGCATAAATACTGTAGAATAGATAAAATTTCTCCCTGTTTTTGATATACAAAAAGAAATGGTAAAGTGACAGGTAAAACAGGATACTGGTGACGGCCCAACCCAAACCGTTGAAATTACTGTTTTCAAGAACTGACATCCATAACCCTGTCTTCTCAGTATCCATCATATCAATTATCTTAAAAACGGCTTAAAAACCCAGACTTTTTTAATCTTGCAACCGGCAATGAAATTCCTGATACCAATACTACTTTGGAACTGCTTTTTTCATATACACTTACTTTTTGAAGATTGATCAGATAACTGTGGTGAATTCTGTAAAACAATTCGGTGGGAAGCATCTCCTCAAGGTACTTTAATTTTTTGGAAATATACACCACACCGTTATTTTCGGTCATAATCCTGGAATAACTGCCATCGCTTTCACAATAAACAATATCAACAGGGTCCAAAAAAACCATCTTATCATCTGAATTGATTTTCAGTCTTGTTCCCTGAAAGACCATTTTTTCATTTTGAAACACCTCAGCCAAATCCTTTTTTTTCTTATTCTGACTTATTTTTTGAACTGCCAAGGTCAAATCTTCTTTTTCAATAGGTTTCAATAAATAATCGAGAGCACTTTTCTTGATGGCGTGTATGGCATGTTCAGCATAAGCAGTCACAAATATCACCTCAAATGTTCTGTCTTTGAAAAACTCCAAAAACTGAAACCCGTCCATTTCAGGCATCTCAATATCCAAAAAAACCACATCAGGCTGTAAGCCATCTATTTTTCTGATGGCATCGATTACATTGGAAAAAGTACCCACAACATGAATCTGATCCGAAAAAAAATTCAAATCCCATTCCAGGGATTGAATGGATTTGGGTTCATCATCAATAATTATTGCTCTTATCATTTTTGGGAAAAGAAAAACCTGGATTTCTAAAGTTGCTGAAATTTATATTTCCTAAAAATATAAAAATCATCACAAATCAAACAGTTATTTATCCGCAGGACTTATTTCCAGGCTCAAAATGTCCATTCTCAATTTTCCAAATAAGCATTCTTGATCAAGATATAAAACAAAAGACACCTATTATGAACAATTTGAGCCATTTGGCTAACCTTTAAATTTTTATCAGCATCTTATATTCCATATTGTGAAAGCATGAAATACTTTTCCAAAATCACCAAGTACTTAAAATTATTCGCCTCGATCCTGATTTTGGCAACTCCTGTTTTTGGTCAAAAGGAACTTTCCTTCCGGCAACTATCTGTCAATGAAGGCTTATCACAAAATTCAGTTGTATCAGTAGCCCAGGATTCTGAAGGATTTTTATGGTTTGCTACTCAGGAAGGACTGAACAGGTATGACGGCATAGAATTTAAGGTTTACAGCAAAAAATTTGCGGATATCACCCAAGAATCACATTTGCAATTGGGCAAAGTTGTAGCAGATCAAAAAAACAGGATCTGGATCATTCCGGAATCATCGGTCCCGGAAATTTTGGATCCTGTAAAAAATGAATTTACCCCCATAAAAGGAATCACGGCAGCAAACAGCCTACATGAAGACCTTAGTGGAGACATCTGGATAGGGACATTTTCAGGACAGTTATTTAAATGGAATGAAAGCATTCAATCTCCCGAGATGATCTGGACCGATCCCTCTCGGGAGATTTTGGATATCGCTGATTTCGATGCCCAGCAACTCTTATTGACATTTAATGATGGCATCGTTCTGTTGAATAAGCAAAACCAATCAGTCATTGATTTTCAATTGCCCAATAACGACAACATCTACTCCTGTGCTATCTCTGATCCTGATGGAAATATTTGGATTGGTACTTTAAATGCAGGAATCTGGCTGATTCAAAACGGTGAAAAATCGATCAAACCAGTCCACTCGGTTGTTGAAAACCTTCCCGAAAACATTGAAAAACAAATGATTTTGGATATAATGACAGACACCAAAGGTAGAATTTGGGTGGCAACATATGGTCAGGGCATTATTCAGCTGAATACAAAAAGCAATACCTCTCAAAATTACATATACCAAAAACAGAACCCAAGGTCGGTACACTATAATGATGTATTGTGCATTTTTGAAGATTATACCGGTACATTATGGTTTGGAACAGATGGAGCCGGATTAAGTTTTTATGATACTTACCTCGAAAAATTCAATTTTTTCCACAACCAACAGGTTCCTGAAAATATTAATATTGACGTTGTAAGAGCACTTTATGTAGATGAGCAGGACAAAATCTGGATAGGAACATCAGGCAAGGGGCTTACCTCCTTTGATCCAAAAACCCAAACTTGGATAACCCGATCAAGTTCAGGAAAAACATCACAGAACATATTAAGTGACCGGGTGATGAGTTTGTTAGGAGACGGAGATGGCAAGCTCTGGATTGGCTATCAGGAAGAGGGACTAAGCATCATGGATCTTGAAAGTGGACAATTCACGCACTATAATGCCGAAAGTAAAATAAAACTGGTCAGCAATACCATCTGGAAAATATTCAAAGACAGTGAAAATAGATTTTGGCTTGCTACCCGAAATGATGGGTTGATCCAATTTGATCCACAAAAAGGCGTGGTCCGTCAATTTATGCATGACCCCAATGATCCCAACAGTATTCCCGGAAATAATGTCCGTACCATAGAAGAAGGTCGAAAAGGTCAATTATGGATAGGAACTGAAAATCAGGGGATAGCAAGCTTTGACATGGATGCCGGAAAATTCCATCCCCTTTTCCATCAAGAATATAATCCCAACTCCATTTCTTCCAATAGTATCAAATCCCTTTATTTTGACGGGAAAAATACCCTATGGATCGGAACTAACGGTTCTGGAATCAATGCCCTTAACATTGACAATCTGGAGCTGACGAGAATTTCCACCAAAGATGGCCTGGCCAATGATGTGATCTATGGGATTTTGCCGGATGCTGCCAATAATCTATGGTTGAGTTCAAACAAAGGAATTACAAAAATAACCATTCAGCCTTCCAAACCCTTGGATTATACCATTACCAATTATACCAACTACGATGGGCTCGCTACGGAATTCAATACCGGGGCTTATTTCAAAAATAAAGATGGTTCAATCTATTTTGGGAGTTTGGAGGGTTTCTATTGGTTCAATTCAGAAGACATTTTGCTCAATGAAGTTCCTCCAAAAACCGCAATTACGGGTTTATTTGCTTTTGATCAAGCCATCACCCCAACTGGAAAAATCAAACTGCGACACGATGAAAATACCCTTACCATAAATATGGCAAGTTTGGTGTTTTCTTCACCCGACAAAAACGAATTCCAGTACAAACTGGAAAACCATGATGGACACTGGATTCAGGCTGGCAACAACCATCAGGCAAGGTATACCAACCTGGCACCGGGCGAATATAAATTTTTGGCCAAATCAAGTAACTATGATGGGATTTGGTCAGAAGAACCTGTATCGCTGCAATTCACAATACTTCCGCCTTGGTACTTAAGCATTTGGGCAAAACTGGCATATCTCCTGTTTTTCACATTGGCTCTAATTTGGATTTATCATTACCTCAAATGGCGCTGGGAAATAAAGTTTCTGATCAAGATGAAGGAGGACGAAGCAGAAAGACTCATGGAAATCGATAGGTTCAAAACCAATTTCTTTACCAATATATCCCATGAATTCAGAACACCACTAACCCTTATTGCCGGTCCTGTGGAAAGGCTGATGAGCCAATCCGAAAACCCCATATTCAAATCTCAACTCAATCTGATCAAACAGAATTCTCAACGTCTGCTTCACCTTGTAGATCAGTTGCTGGAAGTATCAAAAATCAAATCGGGCAAACAACAACTGAGTATCAGGAAAGGAAATTTGGGACTTCTCTTACAGTCTATCGTTTCCAACTTCTTCTATTTCGCCACTGAAAAAGACATCAGGATACGGACAGAAATTCCACTGATGACAGAGGTGTGGTTTGATCCTGACAAAATTGAAAAAATAGTTGGCAACCTGTTACAGAATGCCATCAAATATGGCAAACAGGGAACTGAAGTCTTGGTCAAATCCAGAATCCAAGAGAACCAACTTCACCTCACTGTTTCCAACCACAGCCTGGTCAATTATTCTAAAGAAGAAATTTCACGTTTGTTTGACAAATTCTACAAGCCGGATAGCAAAATAGAAGGTTTTGGGATTGGGCTTCCTTTAGTCAAAGACCTTGTGGAACTCACCAAAGGTCAGATCACACTACACCTGGAAGAAAAGGATTGCTTCAGGGTAGAAATTACTATTCCCGTTGGAAAATATTCCTTCCGTCCCGAGCAGGTATTGGAGGAAGACGAGTACCAGGAAGACAGTGGGCTAAAAGAAAATGAAATATTGGCAGGAGACAATGCCCCACAGGTACTTGTAGTGGAAGACAACAATAAGGTCCGTTCATTTTTAATCCATGAACTCAAACCTTATTACAAAATACTTGAAGCGGAAAATGGCCGAGAGGGTCTTTTCTTGGCCTTAAAAAAAATCCCTGATTTAATCATCTCTGATGTGATGATGTCAGAAATGGACGGAATAGAACTCTGCCAAAAACTGAAAAATGATGAAAAGACTTCCCATATCCCGATTATCCTATTGACCGCAAAATCAGAAGAAGACAACATCCTAAAAGGACTTGAGGTAGGTGCGGATGACTACATGCTCAAACCATTTGGTATCAAACAGCTTCTGGTACGGATAGAAAAACTCATAGAATTGCGCAGAAATTTAAGGATAAGGTATTCCGGCAAAACAAGTATTGCCCCAAATGAAATAGCCATCACCTCCACTGATGAGAAATTCCTGGAGAAAATCCAAAATATAGTGGACAATGACCTTGGGGATTCCAATTTTACAGTAGATGAATTCTGTAAAAAACTCGGAATGAGTAGAATGCAACTGCATAGGAAATTGACCGCACTCACCGGACTTTCCACATCAGCATTTATCCGTGACCAAAGACTCAGGTTGGCGATTCAACAGCTTGAAAAATCCGGTGATTCCATTTCAGAAATAGCCTATGCGGTTGGTTTCAGTTCCCCCTCCTACTTTATCAAATGTTTCAAGGAAACCTATGGCTTTACTCCCAATGAATTCCTTTTAAAGGAAAAGTGATTTTTCAGGGAAATTTATTGAATCCATTCACTTTACTTATTTTTTCCGATAATTTTGGAAAAAGCAATAGAAAAAATCAGGCCCTCTAAAACCTGAAAGATATCCTTACATCCATATTTTCAGCAACGTGCCCGTGGGCTTTAAGGGAAAAGCCCATGGAGAAATCATTCACCAACCTGTACATCAGACTGTACCTTTGATAAAAAAGATAGTCATTATACCCCGTTGGTTTTTGGGTGTAAATGGCAAACCGCTGATTGAAATCAATCCTGCCAAAAAGGAAATGATGCGCGATAAATGGTGCTGGCATCAATGCCTCCAGCCTGCTATTTTCCACATCCAAAGCATAATCTTTTGTCAATTCCAAGCCTGCCCCTAATGCATTGATGGCAGTCAGGTTTTTATGAAATCCTCCCACCAAAGATAAAACAGGTTTTCTCCCATTCGACCAATCGGACTCCCTTGTGGTAAAAGCAGTTTCGACAAACCATTGGATGGTTTTCGGTAGATCTGACTTTTCATATTTTGGAAATGGGGAAGACTGAAAATAACGGTTGACCCCAATTCCGAGCATGGGATAATTGATTCCTTTATTGGGTTGGCTTTGACCTCCATTGGAGATATGGTTGTATGCAACTGTAAGCTGCGATGACCAATTTTCACTGATTCGGTATTCGATTTTGGGAGTGACAAAAAGAATAAAACTGATCGGTGAGGAGAAGAATATATTTTCGGGATTGGAAATCTCATCATATACTCTGTCCAAATAACTGACTCCAATTCCTGAAAGTATGGAAAAAGCAAGTTTTTCGTTTTTCCATAAAATCGGTTCAAAAGTACCGGACAAACTATAAGCCGAACCGATTACGTCCCGATTGGCAAAATTATGGTAAGAAAGCTGTACACCTAGGTAATGAAAACAGTTGCATGCATCCCATCTGTTTTTCCCAAGATTCATGGTTTGGTAGTGAACATTAACGCCAAATGGATTGGATTGTGAAATTTCCTTTAGTTCCGAAGAATGGGGTATGATAAATCCATACTGTCCCTCCAAAGACAATCTCTTGTTGGTTTGCGCCATGACGCCGGAACAAATTAAGAGCAGCAATATTCCAAAAAAATGCTTTTCCATAACTAATTATCCAAATTGGAGGAATTTTGTTTAATCCCGTCTGAATATTTTAAAATGAAAACCTTTCAAAAGGCACCCTGTACAGATCGTCCTGACATTTATTCGCACAACTGTAGTCCAAGGTTACAGGTATACGGCAAAAGAAAAATTAAAAAAATGTATCGATCATGGACTCAAAACAAAAAGCTTTAAAAAAAGGCTGATCTGTTTACAAACAGCCTTTTTTAAAAACAACAGCGCTTTCTATTTGGTTGCATCTTTGATAAAATCAGCAAGATCTTTTTTGAATTTTTCCAAAGAAGGCATATGGGTATACATCATATGGCCTGCCTCATAATAGGTCATGGTGATATTGTCCCTGATTTCAGGTCTCAGGTTCATTTGATCCAAGGTGTACTCCACCCCATAAAATACAGTTGCCAGATCATAATACCCATTCATAATCAACACCTTCATGTTGGGATCTTTATTCAAAGTCTCAGCCATATCCGGTGCTGTGGTAATAGAAATATTCGTTCCCCAACCTTGATTACCGCTATGCGTCCAATCCCATTTAAAGCCGGGAGATGAATAGGCGGATGTTTTGTAATGCAGTTTTTTGCTGACACCCAAATCCCTATAGAAGTAATCCAAAAATCCAGTGGTATAAGCAGGAGATATTGCATCACTTTGAGGATCTGTAATGGCAAATTGATTCATCGGATTTTGGTTGATCCCCACAAATCTTGAATCCAACCGTCCCACAGTCATCTCCTCATCCCGCATCAATTCATTGAAAAACTCAGATCCACTGACCCTTAAATTAGCCCTTAACCAATATTCCTTACTCAAACCGGAATATTTGGCCAATTTTTCGGCTATGGCAGACTTTTCGGCGGCAGCCAATCTACCCCCTTTGAAAAGGGCCGGCATATATTCCGATTCTGTAAATTCCCTTACTTCATCTACAAATGCTTCCAGATTGGGATTCTTGTTGCTGAGCTTATTGTGATACCATGCTGTGGTGGCATAAGTTGGGAAATGTACCAGATAGGAGACATTCTCCTGTACCGGAAATACCAGAGATCTCAGGTCAAAGACTGCCGACACCATCACCACGCCGTTCATGGCATACCCTTTATCCAAAAGGTATTTCATGACCCCGGCATTTCTTAAGGTACCATAACTTTCACCTAAGAGGAATTTGGGGGATTGAAGCCTGTCGTACTCCTTCAAAAACTGCATAATAAACAGACTTGTCGCCCGGATGTCCTGATCTACACCCCAGAAATCCTTGCCTTCGGCTTTCCCAATGGGTATACTCAATCCAGTTCCAATAGGGTCCATCATGACTACATCTGCAATATCAAGAATTGAATAATCATTGTTGACCAATTCATAAGGCGCTGCTTTGGTCAAACCGGGATCGTTCACAACAATCCTTTTTGGACCCATTACCCCCATATGTAGCCAGTAAGATGAGGAACCGGGACCTCCGTTAAAGGAGAAAATGATCGGTCTTTTGGATGGTCCGTCCTCTTTGAAATAGGCAGTAAAACCATGAAGGGCAATAGGTTCATTGTTCTCATCCTTGATCTGAAAAGTACCTGCGCGTGTTTTCAAACTGTGCGTGGCACCGTTGATTCTTACCGTTTGTGTAGAAGTAAATACTTCTGCTTCCGGAATCGGCTTTTCCTCAGTCTTTTCCTGGGCATTCACCTGGAATTGAAAAAGCAAAAACAAGGACAAATACAGGATGGATTTTTTCATAGCTTGAATGGGTTGGTTTTTTGTTCTTTTAAAACTAAAGAAATTCAATTAAACTTATTTAAAAAAAAATACAGGATACATCTTAAATATCCTATCGGTAAAAATACGGTACAATTGACCTTAGGGATTGTCCTCCCAAAAAAGCTCAGAAAGCAAAGTTAACGGCAAAGGCTAAGAGCAGGCGGGCATTAAAACCCGATTCACTCTCCGCCACGACCAAGGTTTATTAAAGGTAATCACTTTCAATTTTGCATTTCCCCGCCCGCTGTATCCAAGGTGATGTTATGCATTCGGCATTCTTTTTTAGTAAGCCAATTTTTTGTCGTTCAGCTCAACATTAAATTTCACACTTGCTCCCAAAACTTCAAATACCTTCATTATTGTCGAAAATCTGGCATCTGTGGTGCTGTTTTCAATTTTTGAGATTTGAGCCTTTTTTACTCCTACTAATTCCCCGAGCTGCTCTTGAGTTAAATTCCGCTCCTTCCTTGCCTGCTTAATGGCATAGCCCAATAAGTCAAGACGAAGTTCGTTCTCGAATTCATCCCTTTTTTTTGTTCCTTTTTTTCCGATATGCTTGTCGGTCAACTCCTCTAAACTGTACGTTTTCATTTTTTCCTCCCTTTTTCTTTTTTCTCTTGAAAATATTGCTCCATAAGCTTCCTCGCCTTTTCTATTTCTCCTTTTGGAACTTTTCCTGTCTTTTTTATCAGCCCATGGGTTGATATCACTACTGTATCTTCCTTGGCTGTTTTATCCCAAAAAGCAAATAGCCTATAATACGTTTTGCTGAACTTCGTCCTAAACTCCCACACTTCATCCTGAAGTTTTTTAAAAAGTTCTCTGTCATTTGTAATGCTGGCCTTCCAAATATTGTAAAAAATTTTCTCCCTTGCTTTTTCGTCAAGTTCATCAAGGAATTGCCTCGCATCTTCCAAAAATTCTACCCTGAATTTATAATTATCCATTCAAGTTTCCTTTATTCCTTCAAATATAAAAGTTTCTTTTTTAGGAAACTATTTTGGTCGTGGGTTTTCTTAATGCTGATGCGCACGGCGGGATTCAGCTTGGAGACGGCGGGCTTTCGGAGCCGAACTCTTCCAACCTACTCCTAACTTCTTGAAGATACTAAACTTTCTATTTACTCTGAACCGCCCGCTGTATCCAAGGTGATGTTGTGTATAGTTTACTTTTTTGCTGAATTTTCAATTATATAAGTTTGATCTTCAGGAAATATTTTCAAATTTAGACTTTTGTAGTTCCTATAGATTCCCAGTCGTTCTTGTACTTTCAATTCGATTATCTTTATTGGTGTTTTAAAATTATCTTCTTTTGGAAATTGCCAATTTCCATCGTAAACGAATAATGTATCTTGCTCTAGTTTATAAAGTATTGGACTATCACAAAATCCCACACACTCATATTTATCTTCATAACTATCCTTGAAACCTACCTTTAATTCAGTATTCAATCCAATTGCCATTCTGGACCCGTTTAATCCCCAAGAAGTTTTTAGTAAGTATATTGTTTCGCGATTTTTTGGATTAAATATTTCTACGTTTGATTTGTCAGATGTAGAAGAAACCAACAGGATTGGAGAAATGAAATAAAATAAGATTCCAATTGATAGAATGCTAAAGCCAATTAGTAAAAACTTCTTAATCATAATTTTTTAATTACACACAACTTGTTTATTTATAACCTAGAGGTTTACTTATTTCCTTCGGTGAAGTCAAATAGATACAACTGAGGTAACTTTTATTTTCTAAACCTACTAAATTCTTCCACCACAAAAAATACCTTAAAAAGGATGTTTTTATTATTTGAAATTTCATTTTATTGAATGATTATTTCTATCGGCGTATTGCTGAGGATTTATTTGGCTCATTATTGGTAGCAGCCGGTTTGAATTAAAAAATGATCCCATGGGGATCAAATATGGGTAGCCCCGGGTAAGGAACGCAACCCGGGGGAAATGAACAGCAAAACGTCTCCGGTTTTTGGCCGAAATAATGTCAAAAGTGAATCAGACTTTCCGCCAAAAACAGGGAAGGCTTGATCTGACGCTGGGTGTAGATTATCCATCCTGCATTCTGGCTGCTCGATAAATTGCTTCACTGAGGCTATTCTTGACGCGTGCCTTCTTATTTTTGGATCCCTTACAGTATTCGGAGTAATTCCAGTTTTCAAGAATTACTTTTAGTTTGTAAGAGGCTTATCACCCCCCCCCCACTTCCGAAGTACCCCTCTGAACTGGATTTTGATAAAATTGCTTTAGCCCTACTTTGTCAAATTTAAAGCGCAGTCAAAAATTTACTTTTCTATTCAATAAATTTCAAGGTATCTTTAATCGGAGTATAACTCTCTTGTCCGAATAAAGTACAGACTGCAATACATAATACAATTATTAAAAAGGGTTTCATTTTTTGCATCAGCATTATTGTTTAGGATCTATTTTTCTGTAAGTCAGAGCGAATACTGTGCATTTACAGCAACATATTTAACCTGGCTTTTTTATTCCAAGATACCTGAGAGCCAATGAAAAGTATTTAGAACGAATTGTTTCCTATAATTGTATCCATCCGATAAACCCCATTTTTCCAGATAGGTAATTACTCCGTAAAGTTGCATTATGAAAACTCAGAAGGGAGGAAGTGGTGATTGAACCTTCATGGAACGTTGATGACACTCCTGCCTGCAGGAGTCATTGCGGTACGGATTTTACTTTGGAATTACCGGAAGATCAATAAACGAAACGTTGAACTTATTCCTGTATATACTGTATGTCGGGGTTCCTTCAGCAGGTACCCGATCAAAGGTATCTTTATCCGCCCCGGAAATCGCAATTCTGATCGAATGGCCTTTTTTAACCAGAACGGATATAGGCCATAGCTTCATACTGATTTCCTGAATCTGATCAATTGGCATCGGTGATGCATCCGACTCATTAAATGAATGATACGGAATTCCTTCATACATATTATTGGTGGAAAGCCTGCGGTGTTCAAGTAAAAGACCACCTTCGGTGATGTATCGGCTTCTTCCGTTTTGATCAATATCTTCCAAGTAAACAAATATAGCCCCTTCCTTATGGGTGGAAGAAAGATGGAGGGTAATGAACGGGGTTCCTGTTATCTGAAGGTCTTCACTAAGGGGTTCTGTGGTATAAGTCAACATGAGTGAATCCGCAGCATTTCTATTGTCCAGATTCAAAACAGGTTTGCCCATTTGGGTGGACCATCGGTTGTTTGTCCCGGTACTGACTTCAAAGTTGACCTGATAGGTATCCGCTCCGGAAACCTCTTCATTGACAGAAGTCCTTAAAATCCCATTATTTCCTAAGTAATATTTCATCCTTTCCTGTCCTTTGGGAGGCCAGGTATCAGATGATTTGAATGCCTCTTCCCCAAAGTTGTAATACCTGATGGTAGGCCAATCCTCAAGTCCCGTATTCTTGCTTTTTAGGTAAAAATCAAAAAAGTCCAATTGAAGCTGCATTTGCTCCTTGACAGAAGGAACAGGGGGGACCAATTGATCGGAAACCTGGAAAGGACTTGTATGATGGGCACCACCGTGTGAATTGGGCATCAGGATGATTTTTTGTGGGTTAGGGAAATGGGCCAACCTCAGTAATGAGCCTTCTGCAGTTCCTGCATCCATCCAGCTCGTCAGCACCAACATAGGGATATTGGATTCCGAGATTTCATTTTTCCAGAACAGGGGATCCATTTCTTCATATTTGAAATCCCCAAATTTTGAATCTCTATATTTTGCCCTCGTGGCCAGTTCCAAAACAATAGGATTTTGGGCATGCTCCTGTATGGCTTCCATTGGCCTGTCTTCCGTGACACGCCGGACACTTGAACCCAAATTTTCTGTAGAATTTTGATCCAGCCAATTGACGAATTGACTCCACTGGGAAATGAATCCTGTTGCCAGCATGCCATAGGGCCTGATCGGACTTTCATAGACATTGAAATCAGACCAGCCCGGAACGACTGCCTTGACGGCCTTATGCCCCGTGGCACAGAGCAATTCTGCCGTAGTCCCTGAGTAGGAACCCCCATACGCACCAACATTACCGTCAGACCAATTTTGATTCACCATCCAGTCGACTACATGAAAAGCATCCCGAACTTCGGTAGGGGTATATTCTCCTGTCCTAACACCGTATGATGCCCCGGTGCCTCTGGCATCGACCTTGGCAAGAATATATCCATTTTCCAGAAAAAATTTATCCTGGTTTCTCAGGGATGGCATGGGTTTACCCGTCTCAGGATCCTCCCTGGATCTCCAATACCTCGTGAATTCAAACAAAACGGGCAGTTTTTCCCCCTGATAGTTGTCAGGAAAGAATACATCAACAGCCAATTGGGTTCCTCCCACGGCCGGGACGTAATAAGATTTAAAATTCTCTACCTGACCTAAACAGTACTGATAGGTTGAAAGAAAAAGAAATGCTAGACAAAGTTTTTTAATGGTCATTTCTATTGCTGTTTTTTTGCATAACGGTACGGCAGATTGGGGTCGGGCCCGGATGGTCCAGTGGTCTTTTGGTGGCCTGACCCCAATCTGCCTGTTATATGTCTGTTCAGTTGTCCGGTACAATTTAACGGTTTTTCCGGCTCTTCCCATTTTTTTCGGCCCTCCATTTACAACTGAACCAGTTCGGGCGGCAATTCTTTTTTCTTCCTTCTTTAATACTCTTAAATAAAACTGCAACTGGGATTGAAATTCCTAATGTAAATGAAATCAACTTAGCAAAACCATATATTATAGTCAGCCTAAATCCCATTGTTGTATTGCTAGCGTCAACTTTATTTATATATTCTTTTATTTCTGGTGTATAATGGAGATAGAAAAACAAAACCAAAGAAACCATTCCTAGTCCCAAAATGAAAACATAAGCAATTACATAATTATATCTTCCCATGTTTCATTTTTTAAAACAATAAGCATTGGTTCCCAAATGATATTTATAAGAGATTTTTTCTTTCTTCATTTTATTGCTCCATTAGCAATCATTATTAAAAACAAGCCAAAACCAAACATAAGGGTGTACAAAATTCTTTCCTTATCCGTTCTAATTACCTGTTTATCACATCATGATTTGCTTTCTCGAGACTTCATCGTTGGTTCATTTTTCCCGAATCAAGTTCGGGACTGGCTATTCAGCTCCAATGTACATACCTACAGGGATCTTTGTCCCCGTTTTTCCTTAACCGTTAACCACACCGGAGTTTCCGCCAGATGCAGCGTAAGGCAGTTTGATGGCTGCTCCCCCGAAGCTTCGGGACCATCGAAGGGCCTCTCTATTGGTTACCCAATAGTCCTCCATCCATTTCAAAGCATTCGACCTGCTTTTAAGGTCGATTCAAGTCACACACGAACGGTTTGCATATGGCTTGTGGCGGTTTCGAAGCACTTTCCAGTCCACAGAAACCAAGCTTAACTAAGGAGCAAGAACCTTGCTTGCAGCCGTTCACCCGCCATAAGCTATATGTGGTGTTATGTGGCGTTTATTCTTCTTTCGCAAAAAATATCCTAACATTATTATCGGTTTTAACCGGAATACCTTTAATTGTTCCTGGTATCCATCTTGAATAATTAGTTTTTAGTTCCCTTACTGCAATTTTGTATAAATCATCTCTAAATTTCTCATTCTCTTTCAATTGAGGCACAAAATTACTTATATAAAAGTCTGATATTGTGCTGTCTTTTTCTATTATAAAGCCTAGGTCAAAAAAGGGCCAACCTCCAAATTCAGATTTTTCTTTCACGATATTAAGATTATTTACTTTTATAGTTGTTAAATAATCTCCGGTTCTTTCTAATTCTTTTGGTAGTCTTGGCCTTTCGTCACAATCCCAGTATTTCACAAGTATATTTTCTGATTGAGTTCGAAATAAGAAAAGACTATCAGCTTTTTCATGCAGGTTTTCTTTGAAGCCTATTCCGTATCTCTCAATAATTACTTTATCCATGAAGTCCCCATAACAACCCTGGGTTTGACCTTCATAAATTACATCACTTATTAAGTCAAAATCGAATACCAATCCATATTCTTTGCAAAGTTTCCTTAACTCACTTTCATATCGAATATCTCCGAAAAGAAACCCTACAGTTTGGGTGAATACAATCCTTCCATTTTTTATATCTTTTTTAGCTCTTTCTATTTCAGAAATGCAGAGAATGTCATTTGAATTAGGATTATTTACATATTGAATTCTCTCAAGTAATTCATCTATATAAAAATTCTGCTCGTCCTGTGAATAAGCATCAAATGAAATTAGTAAGAAAAGTAAGAATAGCTGCCTCATATTTTTTCAATGCCACACGTTTTGCGGATATGACTTGTGGCGGTTTTCGAAGTACTTTCTAGTCGGCTTGCACCAAGCTTACCTAAATGAACAAAACTTGAATTTACCACTTTCCCCGCCATAAGTTATATGCGCTGTTGGCATTAGTTACTTTATAGTTTTTCGGTCAATTCTTTTGGTAATATTTTTTCCAAAATGAACTTTTGTTTAGGTTCAACCACTACGAATTTCCAATCAGAAGTTCCATTTTCTGAAATTCCAAACGCATTTTTTATTGAATGGATTTCATAGAATTGAGTTTCCTTATTGAAATTTACATTTCCAGAACCAAAAGTTTTTTCTAATTGTAGTTTCATTAAGTTTTTAGTCAATTCGTTCTGTTCTTCATCTTCACTTTCCTCGATATTATTGAATTTCATTTTGATGTCGTACGAGTAGGTTATTTCAGAATAATATTTTTCCTCAATCTTTATTGGTTCTCCGTAAACAATATCTTTTGGTTTATCCGCCTGAAATTCCAAGTCAGGATTATTATAGACTTGTTTCATTAACAAAATCATTTGATTTTTGGGTATAATTTCAAAAAATTCAGGAAGCATATATTCCATTGATTTCTCAAATTCCTGTTTTAAAATCAAGTCGTTATATTCAATGAAATCTTTGTTTAAGTTTTCGTTGTAATTTTCGGTAGTTTGTCCAAATGTCAAATTTGAAACTAAAATCAAAAGGATAAGTATTCTTTTCATTTGTAGGTGTTTTTCATAATTAATGCCAACGGTCAAGTATAAGCGTAGTGCGGGATTAGAAGCACTTTACTTTCGATTTGACCTTATGTTTGTTAATATTCATTTCGTTTAATTTTAGCACTTTAGCCCGCATTACGCTTATACAATGTTGTAGCACGTTTTCTTTCATTCTAATTTCTCTTTATCCACCAATTTTGTCAAGTCGGTATGATAATATTGTTTTTCGCCAATTTTGTCTTTTGGTACAATTTCAAATGATAGCGACTTAATTTCTCCCTTTTTTTCAGAACTGGCTGAAGTTCCAAGTCCAAAAAAAGTCGTTGGATTAAATCCGACACATTGGTCGGTTAAATCTTTTCCGTTTTCGTCTGCTACAATAGGTTTAGAATATAGTTTGTTAAATGTCCATTCATTTAAATACCCAATTCCATTTGAGTCAATGGTCAAAATGTTTTCTGTTACATTGGATTTTACAAGGTTGATTTGTCCTGTGTAATTCTCTGGAACGACAATTTTCAAGGTCGGGGAATAGAGTTGGTAATGGAAAACGGCAAAGACTATTGCTGTAATTGCGAAGTAAACTGTCCAAAATTGAAGGCGTTTAATAATTAGCTTTGTCAGCCAAGTTAAAATTAGACCACCTACCAAAATTAAAAAGACCACCATTCCGCCAAGAAACAATCCTGATAAAAACATTCCGCCTGGAACTTCTGTCAGCTTGTAAATTAAAGTCGCTAAAAGTCCAAGAGAAAGAAGTCCTGTCGCTATTTTTAGCTTATTGTTCATTTGCGTGTTTACTTGTGGCAAGATTGCGGTTAATTATTTTGGCAATTTTCTTTTCTCTGAATAACTGTGTTATAAAGAATGAAATGATTAAAGTTATCCAAAGCCAATATTCATACTCAAATGCCCAATTTATAAAAGGTGGTATTATTAATAGCCATTCGAGGAATAAAATCAGTCGAATTCTGTCAGGTTTTAAGTTAAAGCCTACTATGTCAAGCATAATAATGGTAGCAAGAAAGCCACCAATAATCCTTAATCCATATACAAAAAACAAAAGTGGAATTGTCAATAGACTTAAAAACAGAACTACCGTCCAATCTTCATTTTCAGAACCTTCAAGTCCAATTAGTTTAAAAAATATCAGACTTAAATAAGTGGTCACATAAAAACCTGCAAAATGCACCCAATTTGTTGCGAGTATTTTCGATGTGTACTTAATTCTATTTAACATCTTGTCGGTTTTTCCCAAATTTGCTACAATCGGGTCAGGCAAGGGAATTTCACCCTCACCTTCCCACAGAACCGTGCGTGAGACTCTCACCTCACACGGCTCTTCATGTTTATAAGTCGCTTCGGTTCTAATTTACCTAAGGTTGAACCAATTTCCAATGCTCAAACAGGTTTGGGGTAGACTTGTATTGTTGCTTTAGCCATCTGACTGCCGCCCATTTGAAAAGTCCTTTCTCCCATTTCACCCACTTGAGTAACCGGTGGTTGAGTTGATTCCATATCTCACGTATGGATTCTCCTCTAAGCTTATGATAGTAATTGAGCAGTCCTCTGATGACAGGATTCAAACGATTGGCTACTTCCTTTATGGGTTTGCGCCATTTATGGATTTGCATTTCCCTGAATTTGCCGAGTATTGAAGTTCTGGACTTGATACTCACAAATGTTCCAGGTAGTAACATCCCCTTTCCTTTGATGGTCTGCATCGATGCCTTGATCGTGAATCCAAGAAAATCATACTTGCGGGGATACTTAGTATCTGACCAACCTCGTAGGTTCACAATCTTGGTCTTCTCAGGGTGCAACTCTAGGAAGCAGGTCTTCATCCGCTGACGTACTTGTCTTAACATGAATTGTGCTTGCTTCTCTGTCTTGCAGTGTATCACCACATCGTCTGCATACCGTTCAAATGGTTTCTCAGGATGATATTTCCGCATCCATTCATCAAAAGCTACATGCAGATAGAGATTCGCAAGTAATGGACTCACTACGCCTCCTTGAGGTGTGCCTGCTTTTGTCTCCTCGAAAACCCCATCTGCCATGATGCCTGCATTTAGCCATCTGGAGACGTACAAGGCTATCCATTCATCCTTACAGTAATATCTCAGTGCTTTCATCATCAGGCCATGGTTGATATTATCGAAGAACCCTTTGATATCAAGGTCGACCACAAAGTCATGCCCAAAACAATTTCGCTCTGATTGTTTCACTGCTTGGTGAGCATTACGGTTTGGTCTATAGCCAAATGAACTCTCGTGGAACAGTGGCTCAAGTTGTCTCTCCAAATACGCCCTTACTACTTGCTGTGCGATACGGTCTAGAAGGGTGGGGACACCCAATTTGCGAATACCTCCGTCCTTCTTGGGTATCTTCACTTGTTTGACTGGCAAAGGAAAATAGCTACCCGAGGTCAGTCGATTCCATAACTTATAGAGGTATGAGGATAGATCTTTATCCAAGTCCTCCCAACTCATTCGGTCTATGCCCGAACTTCCTTTGTTCGCTTTTACTTTCTTGTACGCTTGCCATACCATCAGTTTGGTAATTGGTTGCGATTTTGTCTCATAGTAGTCTGTCATCCCAATTATCTTGGTTGTAAACTGGTTTGAAACTAAACATGCCTGCTCCTTCACTCCATTCCCATTACAGAAATTTCATCGCTACTACGAGCAGGTCTGCCCCCTATGCTTCACCCAACCACAGGTGCAGGTTTCCTCTCTCGATTTGGCCTGACAGCATAGAGTTCACTTGTTCCTTGAAATGGCCTGTACTGCGTTCCTGCCAGCTTAACCCCGGATGCGATGTGGCCAGTATATCCGATCGTCCGCCACACTTTGTCATAGGTACAAACGTAACTACCTATTTTTCACATCGTAATTTGCCTTATCGAGGCTTCGTCACTGGTTCATTTTCATTCAGCTCCATCAGTACTCACCTACAGGGATCAATGTCCCCGTTTTTCCTTACCGCTCACCACATATTGGTTTCCCAGATATGCAGCGTAAGGTAGTTTGATAGCTGTTTCGGTAAACCGCCATCGGAGGGCCTCTCTATTGGTTACCCAATAGTCCTCCATCCATTTCAAAGCATTCAGCCTTAAGAGGGCTGATTCAAGTCACACACGTGATTCAGCTTGGAGACGGCGGGCTTTCGGACCCGTTCTCTTCTTACTTTCTCCTAACTTCTTAAAGATACTGAATTTCATATTCACACTGAACCGCCCGCTGTATCCAAGGTGATGTTATCGGTTTGGCTTTCATTTATTGTTACCGTTTGAATTTGTAGTTACGATTATTCCACCTGCTTTATATGTTCCGCTAGGTAATGAGTCCAAAAATTCCAGAAACATTTGTTCAAATTTCAACTTTTCTTCGAGTTGTTCTGTCAGGATATTTATTCTTTTTGCTTCATCAATTTTATCCATATAATGGCTGGGAGCCCAGTAATCTTTAAATGAATACAAATCCTTGTTAGAATATTCTATGAAATATGTAGTACCATCCTCACCTTGTTCCCAATTTTCTATACTGTCTTGTGGAGGTATATCAAAAATTTCGTTCTCTTTGAATAATTTGTAAATTTCTTTTGCTTCGCTTGTTTCTAATGTTTTGCTACAATAAAAGAACTCACCTTCTCTATCTTGATTTTTAACATTATGATCTGGATCATAGCTTGTCGTGAAGTTTGTAACTATTCCATAAAAATCACTTAAGTTTTCTGTCCAAATATCAACAGCATATATTTCAGTAGAAAATCTAAAATACAAAGCATAATTTGTTTCCGTCAATTTCTTTAGCCCTGCTTTTTCAAATTTTTCTTGTTGCCAGTTGAACCAATAACTTGTGTCTCCATCTTCGTAAGTTGGAACATATAGGAGTTTCTCTTGCCCGAAACTAAGTAAGCTAAAGAATAAAAGACTTAATAGAATAAATAACTGTTTCATTGGCGTAATTTAAGCTAACCGATAATCGGGTCAGGCAAGGGAATTTCACCCTCACCTTCCCACAGAACCGTGCGTGAGACTCTCACCTCACACGGCTCTTCATGTTTATAAGTCGCTTCGGTTCTAATTTACCTAAGGTTGAACCAATTTCCAATGCTCAAACAGGTTTGGGGTAGACTTGTATTGTTGCTTTAGCCATCTGACTGCCGCCCATTTGAAAAGTCCTTTCTCCCATTTCACCCACTTGAGTAACCGGTGGTTGAGTTGATTCCATATCTCACGTATGGATTCTCCTCTAAGCTTATGATAGTAATTGAGCAGTCCTCTGATGACAGGATTCAAACGATTGGCTACTTCCTTTATGGGTTTGCGCCATTTATGGATTTGCATTTCCCTGAATTTGCCGAGTATTGAAGTTCTGGACTTGATACTCACAAATGTTCCAGGTAGTAACATCCCCTTTCCTTTGATGGTCTGCATCGATGCCTTGATCGTGAATCCAAGAAAATCATACTTGCGGGGATACTTAGTATCTGACCAACCTCGTAGGTTCACAATCTTGGTCTTCTCAGGGTGCAACTCTAGGAAGCAGGTCTTCATCCGCTGACGTACTTGTCTTAACATGAATTGTGCTTGCTTCTCTGTCTTGCAGTGTATCACCACATCGTCTGCATACCGTTCAAATGGTTTCTCAGGATGATATTTCCGCATCCATTCATCAAAAGCTACATGCAGATAGAGATTCGCAAGTAATGGACTCACTACGCCTCCTTGAGGTGTGCCTGCTTTTGTCTCCTCGAAAACCCCATCTGCCATGATGCCTGCATTTAGCCATCTGGAGACGTACAAGGCTATCCATTCATCCTTACAGTAATATCTCAGTGCTTTCATCATCAGGCCATGGTTGATATTATCGAAGAACCCTTTGATATCAAGGTCGACCACAAAGTCATGCCCAAAACAATTTCGCTCTGATTGTTTCACTGCTTGGTGAGCATTACGGTTTGGTCTATAGCCAAATGAACTCTCGTGGAACAGTGGCTCAAGTTGTCTCTCCAAATACGCCCTTACTACTTGCTGTGCGATACGGTCTAGAAGGGTGGGGACACCCAATTTGCGAATACCTCCGTCCTTCTTGGGTATCTTCACTTGTTTGACTGGCAAAGGAAAATAGCTACCCGAGGTCAGTCGATTCCATAACTTATAGAGGTATGAGGATAGATCTTTATCCAAGTCCTCCCAACTCATTCGGTCTATGCCCGAACTTCCTTTGTTCGCTTTTACTTTCTTGTACGCTTGCCATACCATCAGTTTGGTAATTGGTTGCGATTTTGTCTCATAGTAGTCTGTCATCCCAATTATCTTGGTTGTAAACTGGTTTGAAACTAAACATGCCTGCTCCTTCACTCCATTCCCATTACAGAAATTTCATCGCTACTACGAGCAGGTCTGCCCCCTATGCTTCACCCAACCACAGGTGCAGGTTTCCTCTCTCGATTTGGCCTGACAGCATAGAGTTCACTTGTTCCTTGAAATGGCCTGTACTGCGTTCCTGCCAGCTTAACCCCGGATGCGATGTGGCCAGTATATCCGATCGTCCGCCACACTTTGTCATAGGTACAAACGTAACTACCTATTTTTCACATCGTAATTTGCCTTATCGAGGCTTCGTCACTGGTTCATTTTCATTCAGCTCCATCAGTACTCACCTACGGGGATCAATGTCCCCGTTTTTCCTTACCGCTCACCACATATTGGTTTCCCAGATATGCAGCGTAAGGTAGTTTGATAGCTGTTTCGGTAAACCGCCATCGGAGGGCCTCTCTATTGGTTACCCAATAGTCCTCCATCCATTTCAAAGCATTCAGCCTTAAGAGGGCTGATTCAAGTCACACACGTTTCTCAGCTATACGCAGGCAGGGATTTTAACCACTGAACTTCCTACGAAGAACTTAACTTTAAACTTACCACATTCCTGTCCTACGAAGCACGAAACCCCTGCTTGCGTATAGGTGATGTTGGCGGTATGTGCTTCTTTATTCACGACTTTGTCAAGTAGTCGTAAATATATGATGCTACTAAGGAGGATAGTACTCCAAGAATGAATCCTATCAAAGTAAATTTCGTCTTTAACCTTTTTGCTTTTGTAGCTATTTCGTTTTTCGAGTTCGAAATTGAGCTCCCACCTGTGGCAACAATTGATTTATCTATTTTAGTCATTTTGTTTATTATCAGAATTATTAATCGATGATTGATTTGCAGCTATGATTGACCCAAATGCAGTAATATTAGCACTATTTACGAAATTTAAATCTTGGATTGCTTCGTCTCTATCTAAGACGTAAATGAATTTATTGTTGTAATGGATGACCTTATCAGAATGATAGTTGTAATATTTCCATCCCTCGTGAGTAAATACAATGATTTTTTGTTGACTCTTAGTCTCACAGCAAACTTTTAAAAATATCTCCTCGTCATTGCTAACTGAAGATAGATCAACATTAATAGGTTCAAAATTTGAAGGCTGGTGCGACATTAATTGTAGCCAAGTAGCGATAAATTCATTTGATTTTGCTAGCTGAGTATAAATATCAAGGATTATGTTTTGTGAATCTACAGTTACTTTATGAGGATTAGAATCCCTTGTAAATACAAAAAGTAAATCCGTGATATATTTTTTACCTGCATTTATATTCTCTAAAATGCATTTTGAAAGAGTATATGCAGCCATTATTGTTCGTTTACTTGATTTTTCAAAAACTCTGTGGTGTCCAAAAGCAACTCACCACCATAAAAATCCATTGGCCACTCAAATTTCCCTTTTCCTTCTATTTTTAATTCTGTGATTACTCCACCTTCTTCGTTCTTTTGAGGATTGATTAAATATATTGCAACATTTTCAGGTGAAATTGTACCCTCAGAAATTCTTCTCCTAAGTCTTTTGAGTAAATATTCACTATGAGTTTCAATCAAAAGATATTTTGATGCTTTTTGTTCGTTTTTATGATTTCTGGTAATAACAATGTCAATAAATAAATCAGCTAAATCAGCTTGCATTTTTGGGTGCAAGTGAATTTCAGGTTGCTCAATTAATGTCAAACTGTCTTTGTGCGACAAGAACCCTTGAATTATAACAGGTAAAACCTGTGATATTCCAAAACCTACATCAGTAATGTCAAGATTTAATGAGTTTTGATTAACAACTAATTTATGTATTATGTCTTGTAACTGACTTACTTCAACCTTTAAATTGAACTTTTCTAGCCAAGAATTTACTTGGTTTCTGAGATAGCTATTCTCTTTTAATGTTTCAGCAATAGCATCACCGTCTAAAGTGTCAACATATGCATTTATTTTGGCTTTGTCTAAAAAATAATATCTCTTAGGGTGTGCCCTAAGCGGACTTACATAGTTTATATTGTCATTCTCAAAGTAATCAGATGTTTGATGGTTTACAATATGAAATATACTTTGAACAATATTTGAAAAGATGGAATTAGATTCTTTCTCCCTTTCAAAGTCATTTCTTGGGTTGGTAAATGAAAATATTGTTCTTGGATTTTCAAATATGCCTTTCAGTGATTGAAAAGTTTTTGACGACATCTTTTCTTTTGAAATAAAATCACTAGTAATAGAATTCAATTTGTACTTGCTAGATGGGTGCGTATCAAATTCAACAGAAAGAATTTCGATGTTTTCATTGAAAATACCCATTTTCTTAACCACTATATTTTTCTCAACTGCAACGATTTCATATTTAACTGTGAAATGAGCGTTTTTTAAACTTTTTTTAAGTCCGGATAAAAAATCATAAGTCAAAAGGTATTCATCCTTTCTTTCGGAAAGATTTTTTAGGTGGTTTGTTGGAAAACCTAATCTGCGGTGACTATGTCTAAAATAAAAGTAATCATCTCTTAATTCCTTTGGGTATTTTTCCAAGTTTTGATTTTCAAGTCTTTTAGAAGTTTCCTCAATTAATTCAACAAATGTTTTTTTATCCAAGATTTCTTCAATTTTATCAGTGTCCATTCTTAGAAATCTAATGTCAAAATCATCATCTGTCTTGAAAATATTCTTTATCTTTTTAAATATATTGTTTTCTTGTTGGGTTATCTCCGAGTCTTTAGAAAGTTTCTTTACAATGCTCGAATAGTAAAGTGTTTCTTGGCAAAAACTAGAAAAGAAATCATCAAATTCACTTTTAATATTGCCATTATAGTAATCTATTGAAATGGATAGAACCTTTGTTTTATCTTTTTTTCTTAATAGATTTAATCCTTCTCCCATACTAACAAATCCACCGTGCAATTTCAAAGCTGATTTATAATTATTCTCAGTAAGTGCAGTTTGTTGAAGCATTAAGAATAATTGCATAATACTACTTTTCCCTACACTGTTTGCACCAAGTAAAATTGTTATCGGCTTAATCTTTATTTCACCGCTATCAAAAGCTTTGTAGTTTTCAAATGAGATTTTATTTATCATATCGATGTCATTATTTTAATTGTTTGTCGTCTTTTTAGCATTACCGCCAACTTGTTTATTGTATGATAATTCCTTTCACTACTTTTCAAGTATTAGTCAGCTAGTGACAGGTTTCTTTGCTTTTTTTTTTTAAACCTAACAAATTCTTACACAACAAAAAATACCGTAAACAGGGTATTTTTACGGTAATCCGAAAGATAATCTATCCTGACAACTGACCGATAGCTCCAAAAAAAAGAAAGATTATTTGGCCCCTTCCCTTTCAAAACAAAACTTCCGTTTTATCCGCTAATCCGTCTGATTTCAAAACAGCTATCCCTCTTAATAGCCGTTTCACAAACGGATACAATCGGCTACAAACGAATAAAAGCGGACTAATCAAAGCTTATTATCAGAACTTTGTCCCGTTGCCATTCAGCAACAGCAAATTACAATTTTTACAAAATCCAAAACCAAAATTATCATGAACAGAATGAGAAATCAGGTACAACTTATCGGGAGATTGGGTGCCAAAGCAGATGTAAAACATTTTGAAAGTGGAAAGACAAAGGCTTCTTTTAGTCTGGCCACCAAAGAAATCTTCAAAAACAACAAAGGAGAAAAAGTCGAAGAGACCACTTGGCACAATGTGGTGGCTTGGGGTCAGCCGGCTGAGGTCATTGAAAAATATACGGATAAAGGTTCTGAGATTGCGGTAGGCGGAAAACTGATCAATCGCTCCTACAATGACAAAGATGGTCAGAAGAAGTATATCACAGAAGTACAGATTGATGAAGTGGTGCTACTTGGCGATAAAGCTACCTAAGTCAGGACCAAAGGCTAGCCGATGTACTGCACGGCTAGCCTATCTTATTATCCTGTTTATTTCGACTAAAAGAACATTGATTACAAGGGTTTTCGAGTATCATCTAATCGAAATTCCTGCCCCACAAATAAAAGATTTTTCTTTAGCTACAGAAAACCTTCCAATTTATGAGTAATTTTAGGCTCTGAAAGACCTATTAAACATGAAAAAAATAGCAGTTTTGACTTCAGGAGGTGATGCTCCCGGAATGAATGCATGTATACGGGCTGTGGTAAGGACAGCAATTTTTAAGGATCTGGAAATTTTTGGCATCAGCTATGGTTATGACGGCATGATCAAAGGCAGCATCAAAAGAATGCATTCCCATTCAGTCAGCAATATTATACAACGAGGCGGGACAATTCTCAAATCGGCAAGAAGTGAAGAATTCAGGACAAAAGAAGGCCGTCTCAAAGCTTATCAACAACTGAAGCAATTGGAAATTGAAGGATTGGTGGTGATTGGCGGGGATGGTACATTCACAGGTGCCAAAATTTTCTTTGAGGAATTCGGCATACCGGTTATAGGCTGTCCCGGAACAATCGATAATGACATTTATGGAACTGATTTTACCATCGGTTTTGATACCGCTGTGAATACTGCCCTTGAGGCAATTGATAAAATCAGGGATACCGCAGCAGCGCATGACAGAATCTTCTTTGTTGAAGTCATGGGAAGAGACAGTGGCTATATAGCCGTGGAATGTGGCATTGGAGGAGGTGCGGAATTTGTAATGGTACCTGAGACCAGGACTGATATCAAAAAAGTGGTCAAATCGCTGAAAAATCTACGTAAATCAAAATCTTCCAGCATCATCGTAGTAGCTGAGGGGGACGATGAGGGCAGTGCCGACCAAATTATGAATACAGTCAAATCCAAAATACAGGACGAATTCAAAGAGTTTAAAGTAACTACCTTAGGACATATCCAACGAGGAGGAAACCCTACTGCCCGGGATAGGGTTTTGGCATCAAGATGTGGAATGGCCGCTGTGGAAGGTCTGATGGCAGGGGAATCCAACTGTATGGCAGGTGTAATGAGCGGCAATGTTGTTTACACTCCCTTTGATGATTGTATCAGCAAAACCAAGGCTATTCACCAAGATCATCTCAAACTAATTGAAATTTTAAGTATTTAAAAAAATGGGATATATTCCTCTAATTCTAATTCTTGCTGCCGTGGTGGTTTTGTTTATCATGGTAGTCCATACTTCAATCCAATCCAAGAAAAAATCAATGCTTCAATTTCAGGATTTCTTACTGAATGGATTGGAAAAGTTTGGAAACAAAACCAAAACAGCTCCTGAATTGAATAAGGAAACGCTGAAAATTATTGAAACTGAATACAAAAAAACCAAAGCAGCTATTGCATCTGAAAGTCTAAAAGAATTTGAAAGTTTAACCAAAACTCCTTACCAATCTTTAAAACTGACCATAGCCCAGTACAATAAACTTATCCGACAAAAACCCTATAGTTTTGTTGCCAGTTTAATGGGGCATAAGCCGATTTAATGATTTTTTTTCTTGAAATTATTCAGATTCCTTCAATTGGTTTTCTACAAATTGTAATATCCCCTGAATATCTGAAGGGTGAAACCATTGTATATCAGGATATTTTTTGAACCAGGTCATCTGCCGTTTGGCATACCTTCTGGAATTCCGTTTCAATAATCTCATGGCCTCTTCTTTGTCATATTCCCCTTTCAGGTAACCGAATATCTCCGTGTATCCCACTGTTTGAAGGGCATTTAAATCCCGAAAAGGGAAAAATCTTTCTGCCTCTTCGAAAAGTCCCTGACTTATCATCAAATCCATCCTTTGGTCAATCCGCTGATATAATTCTTCTCTTTCTCTCTCCAGACCGATTTTGATGATATTGAAATCACGGATATTTACTTTCTTTTTTCTAAAAGAACTGAACGGTTTTCCTGTCCCCCTATATACTTCCAGAGCACGAATCAACCTTTGGGGATTATCAGTGTCCACGATATCAAAATAATCGGGATCATATTTTTCAAGTTCTTTCCTTAGAAAGCCAATTCCCATTTTATCAAAGTTGCTGTTCAATTCCTTTCTGATTGCAGGGTCGATATCAGGAATATCATCAAATCCGTAACAAACGGCATCTATATACAATCCGGATCCTCCCGTCATCAAGACCAAATTATGCTTTTTAAAAAGTTCACTCAACAATTTCAAGGTGTCCTTTTCAAACTTTTTCACATCATAATCATCATGAATTGAAAGTGTATTGATGAAATGATGCGGAACGGCAGCTAAATCCTCGCTTGAAGGTTTGGCTGTTCCGATCAGTGGTTCCCTATAAAACTGTCTACTATCGGAAGAAATAATTTCAGTTTGAAACTTTTTGGCAATTTTGAGACAGGCATCTGTTTTTCCTACAGCTGTAGGGCCTGCAATTACCAATAAATGTTTATTTTTCGATTTCAAAATCAATTTTAGAAAAGCGTGATATTTTCAAAATTACCAATAAATTGAGATGATAAACAAAAAGGTACTGATAGTTGAAGATAATCCGCTTAACCGAAAGGTTTTGGAGCACATTATTGGACAGTTATGCGATTTTGAAACCGCGGAAAATGGCAAAAAAGCTTTGGGAAAAATTCAGGAAAAGGAATATGATCTCATTCTAATGGATATTCAGATGCCAGTTCTTGATGGAATAAATACTTTGAAAATCATCAGAAATGAAAACCTGACAACCTCTCCTGTGATTGCAGTTTCTGCCTTTGCAAATGAAAGTGACAGGGATTATTTTTTAGCAGCAGGATTTGTTGATTTTATTTCAAAGCCGATAAAACCCAAGATATTGTTGGAAACACTGGACAAGCACTTAAAAAGTCCTGAAAAATTTGAGAAAAATAATCAGACTGTTGGTACTGATTCTTCATTGGATGAAAATATCGTGAGACAGTTACTTAAATTCAACAGTGCAACGAATATTAAGTCTGTATATCAGGAATTTATAGAAGAATCATACCAAATACTTTCTGAAATAGAATCTTTGATAAACAAAAAACAATATGAGCAAATAGGGGAAAAACTTCATATCATCAAAGGAAATTCAGGAACCCTAGGCGCAATGAATATATATAAATTCTCCCAAAAGTTTGAAAAAAACATAAAAAGCCACAATTTTGAGAATACCACAGAAGAATATTTATATTTGAGCTCTTTAATAGATTTATTTAGTTCGAAAATCCAATCCTCTCAATTGCTAAATCCATGACCGAAAACAAAAAAGTTCTGGTAGCTGAAGACAGTTCAGTGATAATCAACCTTACCAAGAATGTTTTAATGTTTGAAAAATATGACATCACTGCAGTAAAAAACGGTAAACAAGTACTGGAAAAACTTACAACAGAAGATTTTGATCTTATTCTTATGGATATCAATATGCCAATAATGGATGGGATAGAATGCACTAAGGCAATTAGAGCTATGGAAGACAAAACCAAATCTGGTATACCTATAGTAGCCATTACCGGAAATTACAAGAATTACACTTTGGATGATTTTAAAAAAGCAGGATTGGATGATTTTATCCAAAAGCCGCTTGATTATGATCATTTACTGGCGACAGTAAGAAAACATCTCTCATAAATTTAACCCCTTCAGTATGACAGTAAGGTACACTAAAAACTTTCTGGACAAGCTGGAAAATCTTTTTGCCTCTTCTGAATATATCCTGAGATACGAAAAAGGAAATTTCAAATCAGGTTATTGTATTCTGAAGGAAAACAAAATAGTGATCATCAATAAATATTACACCCTTGACGGCAAAATCAATACCCTGATTGATATTATCAAGAAGATTGGATTTAACGTCAACGATTTTTCAGATAAAAAAATACAGGATCTGATATCAGAACTACAACAAACCGAATTGAAACTTTGAAAGTAACATTTTTAGGAACAGGGACCTCACAGGGAGTACCGGTAATTGGCTGTGCATGTCCGGTATGCAGTTCGCTTGATTACAGGGACAAAAGGTTGAGAAGTTCTATCCATATTGAGATTCAGGGAAAAAGTTTGGTCATTGATACAGGCCCCGATTTCAGACAACAGATGTTGCGGGAAAATATAAAAATCCTTGATTGTATCTTATTTACCCACGAGCATAAAGATCATACTGCCGGATTGGATGATATCAGGTCCTATAATTTTCTCCAAGATAAAGATATGCCCATATACGGGACCCATAAAGTCCTGAATCAGATCAAACGTGAATTTTCATATATTTTTGAAGAAGTCAAGTATCCGGGAGTACCTCGTGTCATCACCCATGAGATTACTAATGCCCCATTTGAAGCCGAAGGAATCGCGGTGATTCCTATTTTGGTGATGCATTACAGACTTCCTGTTTTTGGATTTAGATTTGGGGATTTTACCTACATTACAGATGCCAAGTACATTGACAAGGTAGAATTGGAAAAGATCAAAGGCACCAAGGTTCTTGTATTGAATGCGCTCCAACAAACCCATCACTTATCCCATTTTACCTTGAAAGAAGCTGTGGATATGGTAAATTTAATCAATCCTGAACAGGCTTTCTTCACGCATATCAGTCACAAACTTGGCACACAAAACGAGGTGAAAAAACACTTCCCCCTCATATCCGTCTGGCCTATGACGGATTAAAAATCAACCTTTAGCCATGCATTTCAATTTTCATTTCTTAAAATTCCTCTGCCCCGAATTGGAGGAGAAATTTACAGGATTGGAAATATTGGAATGCTTCTCCCAAAACAAGGATGAACTGGTCATCCGCTGTGGGAATCCCGATAATGAAATCAATATCAGAGCCAATTTATTGCCCTCAGTTTCCTGCCTCTCATTTACAGATAGTTTCAAAAGAAGTAAGAAAAACACGGTTTCTTTATTCCATGAACTCATTGGTAAGAAAATAAGCTCTATTAAAGAAATAAAATTCGAAAGGGCTTTTGTTGTAGGATTGGATAATGGAAGCACACTTTTGTTCAAACTCCATGGAACAAGGAGCAATATTCTTTACTATTTGGACAGGTCTTCATTTCCTATCAGATTATTCAGAAATGAACTCAGGGACGACAAAGAAATCATTATTGAAAACCTGTCAAAAGATCTTTCACTGGATTTTTCAACTTTTGTATCCTTGGAAGGCAACGCTTCAAAATTCCTTCCAACCCTGGGTAAAATCCCTAGAGAATGGCTAAAAAGCAAAGGATACATAGATGCCCCTATCGACCAAAAATGGGTTCTCATGGAGGAATTGATCGACATGTTGGAAAGTCCCTTGTATTCCATCATTCATCAGGGAAATGAATATGTGCTGAGTCTTATGCCTGAAAATGACGTGCTATTCCAAACCTCAGATCCTATTGAGGCCTGCAATGAACTTTTTAGATACCGGGTAGTCGTTCAATCCTTTGAAAAAGAAAAAAGCCATTGGATAAAACATCTTGAAGACCAGAAAAAAAGAACTCTGGCATATATACTCAAGACCAGCCAAAAGCTGGAAGCCATTGAAAATGATATATCCCCTTCCCAAATGGCCGATGTGATTATGGCCAATCTCCACCTCATCAAACCCGGACAGGAAGAAATCGAATTGTTGAATTTTTATAGTGGAAAGCAGGAAATGTTCAAACTCAAAAGAGACCAAAGCCCACAGAAATATGCTGAAAATCTCTATAGAAAGGGAAAAAACAGGAAAAAGGAGATTGAACAACTTTATATAAACCTGGAAGACAAAGAGCAACTGTTGCAGCAGACAAATTCATGGTTGGAAGAACTTAGTGGGTTCTCGGATTTCAAAAGTCTTAGGGGTTTCATTAAATCAAACAACCTGATTCCAAAAGGAAAAGAACAGGAAGATCATGTTCCATTTAAACGGTTTGAGGTGGAGGGGTTTGAAATTTTGGTGGGTAAATCAGCAAAAGCCAATGATGAACTGTTGAGGCATTTTGCTTGGAAAGAAGATATTTGGCTTCATGCAAAGGATGTATCAGGATCACATGTCATTATCAAACACAGGTCAGGAATCAATTTTCCCAAGTCAGTTCTGGAACGGGCCGCAGAGTTGGCGGTTTATTACTCAAAAAACAAAAACGATAGACTTTCCCCTGTCATATATACTCCCGTAAAATATGTCAGGAAAGTAAAAGGCTCACCCGCAGGGGCAGTCATGGTGGACAAAGAAAACGTTTTGATGGTGTCACCAACAGGTCCCAAACAATGACATCAGTAATGTCTCGGTTTTTGGGGAGGACCCAAGCTGATTTTATTGAATCCCTTCACCAATACAACTGTTCCGGCAATACCGATAGCCCCTCCTGTATACAAAAGCGCTTCACCTAATTCGGGATTGGTTCCCAGCAGCTGACCTCCGATAATTGTAACTGTATATCCTAAAGTAGCTACAAAAATACCGGTCTTCAACTGTCGCTTGGACTGATAAAGATTGAGATTTACCTGATACATTTCTTTCTCCAGTTTGACGACAGCATTGACCAAAGAATCGAGATTGGGTTTGTCCTGAACCTGTGCGTGAAGATTTCCAAAGGCACAGCATGTGATAAAAAACAATACCAAAAAGATTTTCATAACTTATTGATTGATCCAGTTTTTAAATTCATTAACACGTTCGCGGGCTACAACTATGTCGCTTTCACAAGGAGAACTCATATAAAGCATCAGTCGGCCATTGAGATAAGGTTTCATTTCTACCAAACTATCCAAATGAATAATCATGGATCTATTGATTCTATAAAATTTCATTGGATCCAGCAAATTGCTTTCCAAGTCGCTCAGACTAATATCCACAATATATTTTTTTGGTGAACCGGTCTCTACCAGATAAGTCACTCCCCCTTCTGCATAAAAATAAGCAACATCTTCTACAGGAACAAACCGTATTTTGTTCCCGATTTTGGTTAAAAAACGTTTTTTATAATTCTTACTGGCATATTTACTGAGCAGTTCCTCTATGATTTCCTCATTAAACCCGGTGGGTAAATCATTGGACACCAGGTTTTCCAACTTTTCAAAAGCCTTTAACAATCTTTCCTCTTGAATGGGTTTGAGCACGTAATCAATGCAGTTATGGTCAAATGACTGCAGCGCATATTGGTCATAGGCAGTAATAAAAATTATTGGGAAATCTATTTTCCTTCCCTTAAAAGCTTTAAAACTCAATCCGTCGGCCAAATGAATATCACAGATCATCAAATCAAAATTCAACCCTTTGTCGAAAATCGCCAAAAGTTCTTTGATGCTCTGCGCAGTCGAAACTATCTCCCAACCGGATTTATTTTCATGAATAATGCTCTTAATTCTTTGCAGCGCTAAGGGCTCGTCCTCTACTATTATAACTTTCATAGGATCTGATTAAAGGAAGCTGAACCATAAAAATGTCCATATCATCCGTTAACAATATTTCTTTACCTAAGAACTTATAACGGTCAGATATGTTTTGGAGACCTATTCCACTTGAAAACTCAACCGAGTCCTTCAACTGTTTTTTATTCCTTATCGAGATGAAATCTTCATCAGATTCAATAATGACCTCAATAGGTTCTGAACTGGTGAAATAATTGTGTTTGACCACATTTTCAACCAATAATTGCAACACCGCAGGTGGAATGAAATAATTTAAACTTCGCTTATTGATATCTATTTTAAAAATCAGAGCATCCTGAAATCTTATGGATAACAAACCTATATAATTGTTTAAAAAATCAATTTCATCCGAAAGCACTACAAGCTCCTGATCTTTATTGTTTAAAACATACCGGTAAATATTTGAGAGTTTTTGCAGATAAGCGTCAGCCAACTTTACATCTTCATGAATCAAAACAGATAACGCACTCAGGTTATTGAAAAAAAAGTGTGGATTCATTTGGGCATGTAAAGATTCCAATTTCGCCTCCACGTTCAGGGAATGTAACTTTTCTGCTTCCAGGGCTTTTTCCCTGAATTTTTGGTTGAAAAAATAAATCGCATTGATACAATTCAAAAACAGATTTATCCTTGAAGTGAAGCCGCTGGTCAATAAAAAATTTGGCAATGAATACGTGAAAGGCTCTCCAAGGAAAAAAGCTGTTAGATAGACCGACAACAAGCTGACAAGTAATACAGCTATACTACTAACCAGAAACTGTATTATTAATGGGTGAATTTTTTTGAATTTACCTAGGATGAATTTTTCAATCCCCCAATTTGAAAACCATACCAGGTAGGAAAGGATAAAAATAATATAAAACAAGGAATCACTGGGCAAATCGGCCTGGAATAACCTGTCCCCTTCCAAAATGATAATATTCAAGAAGGAGTATAGCCCCAATAATCCCGGAAAAATGAATTTATACTTATGACTGAACATTTTCCTTTTCTTTATACATTGAAATCAAATGACCTTTGCAAATCAAATCCTTCATTTTCCTCCCAAACTGTTTTTCATTTCCCAAAATTGTAACATAAATACCTGAAATATAAGGACTTCATGAATTTAAATTCCAGAAATCAATGCTTAAAAACAAAAGGGGAATAAATTCCCCTTTTGTATATATAATCAGGGTAGTTAATGCTTACTCTAACGTGGGTAGAACTACTCCATCGATTACATGGACTACCCCATTTTTAATGGCTACGTTAGCTATCGTTACATTGTATGTTGTACCTGCAATATCCGTAACCGTTACATTATTCCCTGTCCTGGTCACAGTCAAATTCTCACCGGCAAGTGTAGGTACTGATTGAGGACCTTCTGCCAGATCAAAAGAAAATGCAGTGGCTGGCACAACATGGAATCTCAATACTTTGCTGACGTTAGCAGCGCCTATTTTTGTAATGAGTGCTCCTAAGGAAGTGACTTCCTGTGCTGCAAGTAAAGCTGCAAACGCTGCATTGGTTGGAGCAAATACAGTAATTGCTTCCGCTTCCAATAAAGCCCCGCCCAAATTAGCTGCAGTTACTGCATCCAACAAGACAGTCAATTCTGCAGCAGTGGCTGCCTCAACTACTGTTGGTAAAGTCAACTCAGGTAACAAAACCTTATCAATCACGTGGACAACACCATTTTCAATGGCTACATCAGCAGCTACTACTGTAGCGGCAACTCCATTGGCATCCGTTACAGTTACTGTATTCCCATTTTTAGTGACAGTCAAATTCTGACCACCCAATGTTGGGAATGAATTGGTTGCAGCTAAATCTGTGGAAAATGCTACAGCTGGTACTACGTGGAATCCAAGAACAGTTTCAAGATTTTCTATACCACCGATCTTAATCACCAATTGATCCAGATTATCTACGTTAAAAGCTTCCAAAGCAGCTGCAAATGCTTCATTTCTAGGGGCAAATACAGTGATGGCTTCAGCACCCAACAAAGCTTCCGGCAAACCATCCACAGCAGTAACTGCTGACAAAAGTGTAGTAAGACCTGCATCTGTAGCGGCTTCAACCAAGTTAGGTTTTGGCAAATCAATTTCCGGCAATAAAACTCTATTGATCACGTGAACAACACCATTTTGGATTTCAACATTTGGTGTGACGACATTGGCAGTATTTCCAGCTGCATCAACTACGGTAACATTACCTCCTGAGGCATTTACAGTAAGACTCTGGCCTGACAATGTGGTAAAAGTGTTAGTAGCTGCCAAATCGCCTGAGAATGCAACTGCTGGAACAACATGGAATCCCAAAACAGTTTCCAAATTCTGAGCACCACCTAACTTGGCTACCAAATCAGGTAAGTCCGTTGCACCAAAAGCTGTCAATGCATCTGCGAATGCTTGATTGGTCGGAGCAAAAACAGTTATCGCAGGAGCACTGGTCAATGCAGTTCCCAATCCTGGGATGGCTTCTACAGCTGCGAGAAGTGTAGTCAGTCCTGCTGAATTAGCAGCTTGAGTCAATGAGGGAGCAATTTGCGGCATGGGCTCATCCTCATTACAGGAATAGATTGCAAAAAGCAATGATCCTGTCAAAAGATACTTTAAGAAATTTTTCATAGTTATGTTGTTTAGTTTGATGTATAAACATCTAATTCGAAAAAGTGATTAGTACTCTGTTGCTGAACTGTTGCATTTCTACTATGAACTGACAGTAAAGCATCATGAACTGTAGTAAAAAATCCGGTAAGATCTTGGAAAACCTGGGAGAAAGAGTTGATGTCGGGGCTTGGAAGTTGGAAGTCCGAAGCTCAGTGAAATCCCAGAGTCAAAGCCTACCCCGAGTATCGGGGAGGCAAGTACTTTTCTGTCCTTTCAAAAAATGAAATTTTTAGAGACAAAAAAAAAGCCTCCATATTGAAGGCTTTTAATTACTTGTAAATCAATTTCAATTTATATCTCAAAGCTATTCAGCAAAGAATTCAACCTTACCAAAGGACAACCCCTCACTCTCTACTCCAAACACAATAGACTTAAGCCATCTCATGTCCCCAAAATACTTCGGGACAAGCTTTGCGTCTTGTTTCTTGCTTCTTGCGTCTTATGTCTTATGTCTTGCGTCTAACCCTCCAACTCCCTACTCCAAGCACTATAGACTAAATCCTACTCCACAATATGTATTTTCAACATATTTGTTTTCCCCTTGGCTTTAAGTGGCATACTTGCGGTGTTGATGATAATATCACCTTTTTTGACATATCCTTCGTCTTTGAGGTGATTTTGGATATCCATGAAAGTGGCATCTGTAGAAGTATTGCTTTCATAATAATAGGCTCTTACTCCCCATACCAAGCTCAATTGGGTAATTAACTGTTTGTTTGTAGTAAAGACCAAAAGGTTTGCCAAAGGTCGATAGGAGGCCAATCTAAGTGCGGTCATACCTGAGGTGGTGATTCCGACCAAGGCTTTTGCCTTGACGTTTCTGGACAATCGGGCAGCCATCAAAGTAAGGTTTTTGCTGAGGAAATTCGGATCATCTTCCGGTATTTTGTAAAGATTATGGAACACATCCTGATTATTCTCAATATAATTGATGATGCTGCTCATTGCTTTTACAGAATTGATCGGAAATTGGCCGGAAGCAGTTTCAGCCGATAGCATTACCGCATCCGCCCCATCGAGAACCGCCGTGGCCACATCATTGGTCTCAGCCCTTGTTGGTCTGGGATGTGTGGTCATACTTTCAAGCATCTGTGTGGCAATGATGACAGGCTTACAGGCAAGCTTACATTTGGACACCATTTTCTTTTGCCAAAGCGGTACTTTTTCCATGGGCACTTCCACGCCCAAATCTCCCCTTGCAACCATAATCGCATCGGTGGCCTCTATAATTGAATCTATATTTTCAAGGGCCTCAGGTTTTTCGATTTTGGCTACAATTTTACATTTCTTGCCTGCTTTGGTGATTCTTTCCCTAAGATCAATGATATCATCAGCAGTCCTTACAAAAGATAAGGCTATCCAATCCACATCATTTTTAAGCCCAAATTCAAGATCTTCAATATCTTTTTCGGTAAGAGAAGGTGCAGATACCCTGGTATTGGGGAGATTGATTCCTTTTCTGGACTTAAGGATTCCACCATGAATGACTACACATCTTACATTCTTTCCATCAGTATTATTCACTGCCAACTCTATGTTACCATCATCAATAAGGATTCTATCGCCTGATTTGACATCATTTGGTAGATTTTGGTACACTGTACTTACCAATTCGGCATTACCGATGACAGGATCATTTGTAATGGTTATTTTTTGACCCGGTAAGATCTCGACACCGCCGTTTTCCATTTCCCCTACCCTGATCTTAGGCCCTTGAAGATCCTGCAAAATCCCTATTTTGTTAAGGGTGGTTTCATTGATGGATCGGATCATCTTGATCACCTCAGCATGAACTTTATGGTCTCCGTGTGAAAAATTCAACCTGAATACATTCGCGCCAGCTTTGGCAAGGCTATTTAAAGTCTCAAGGTTGTTGGAAGCCGGGCCGATTGTTGCTAGAATTTTTGTTTTGTTGTAAAGAGCAATACTCATTTTTAAATAAGAATTAATAGGTAAGAAGATTATCTTTAGATTTTAGTTTGGAAATATTCAGTTTGACAACATTTTGCACAAAAGAATTTTCGGAAAGTTTTTCAATATACTCATTTAAATCTATTTCGTGGGTTTGGTCCTGAACTAATAGGAAATAATCCATCATTCTGAGTTCCGGTATCAGATAGAGTGAATTTTCCCCCTCTGAATTTGATTTGTTTTTCAATAACTGAACAAAACCATATTCTTTTTCTTCGACAAAATTGGAGATGACCAAAGGAGGTTGGTTCAGCAATTCAAGTTCAAAATCATCGGATTTGACCAACTTGGAATTTAATGAATAATTGACCACCCAAGCCATTTTATATTCCTTAATCGGTGCTACGATTCCCAAAAGTTCAAAATCGTAGTGATGTTCAATAAATAGCTTTATTTTCTTCATTTAAGGAAGAATTTGTTCCAACAAATGTAAAAATTATCTTCCAACTTTCATGGCCTAATGCATTATCTTGAATTTAGGTGATACATTTTTTTGGCATTCAGGTTTTAAATATATTTCTTTGCGAAGTGTTTTAAATTAAACTGATCAAAAAATGTCTGAAATTGCACAAAAAGTAAAAGCCATTATCGTTGATAAACTTGGCGTTGAAGAATCTGAAGTTACTCCTGAAGCTAGCTTCACAAACGATCTTGGTGCAGACTCTCTGGATACAGTAGAGCTCATTATGGAATTTGAAAAAGAATTCAACATTTCTATACCGGATGATCAGGCCGAGCAAATCGGTACAGTTGGTCAGGCTATCAGCTATCTGGAAGCCAACGTAAAGTAATAAATAACTTATAATTCATTTATGAATTTAAGAAGAGTTGTAGTAACAGGTTTAGGCGCTCTTACTCCGATTGGAAATACCGTTCCTGAATTTTGGAAGGGTCTTTCAAACGGAGTAAGTGGTGCTGCGCCTATTACTAAATTCGATGCTTCTCTCTTTAAGACACAATTTGCCTGTGAAGTCAAAGGATTGGATTTAGACCAATTCATTGAAAGAAAAGAGGCAAGAAAAATGGATCCCTTTGCACAGTATGCGATGATTGCTGCTGATGAGGCCATACAGGACTCAGGATTGGATCTGGAAAAAGTGAATCTTTTAAGAGTGGGTGTCATCTTGGGCGCCGGAATTGGCGGCCTAAAATCATTTCAGGATGAAGTTAGTGGATTTGCTTTGGGCGATGGAACTCCAAGGTATAATCCTTTTTTTATTCCTAAAATGATAGCAGATATCGGTGCGGGATTCATTTCGATAAAATACGGTTTTAAAGGACCAAACTTTGTAACCGTTTCAGCGTGTGCTTCTGCTACCAATGCTATCATAGACGCCTTCAATTATATTCGTCTGGGAAAGGCTGACATATTTGTCAGTGGCGGTTCGGAAGCTGCCGTAGTGGAAGCAGGAATCGGAGGATTCAATGCCCTCAAGGCCCTGTCCCAAAGAAATGATTCTCCTGAAACTGCCTCCAGACCTTTTGACAAGGACCGAGATGGTTTTGTTTTGGGGGAAGGTGCCGGAATTCTTATTCTGGAAGAATACGAACATGCGAAAGCCCGGGGAGCAAAAATATATGCGGAATTGGTGGGTGGTGGAATGACTGCAGATGCGTATCATATTACCGCCCCACATCCTGATGGTGAAGGTGCAAGCAATGTGATGATTCAAACACTGGAGGATGCAGGATTGAAGCCTGAAGATATTGACTATGTCAATGTACATGGTACTTCCACACCTTTGGGGGATGTCAGTGAAGTGAAAGCAATACAGAAGGTTTTTGGAGAACATGCCTATAACCTCAACATCAGCAGTACCAAATCAATGACGGGTCATTTGTTGGGTGCCGCAGGCGCTGTTGAAGCAATAGCTTCTATCCTTGCTGTCAAAAACAACCTCATCCCTCCTACTATAAACCACTTTACGGATGATGAGGATTTTGATAAAAGATTGAACCTCACTTTCAATAAAGCTCAGAAAAGAGAAGTAAGGGCTGCTTTAAGCAATACTTTTGGATTTGGAGGACATAATTGTTCCGTCATTTTCAAAAAAATCAGTGAGTAATTTGAAACTGTCAAGACTACTCCGGATTAGATCTTTATTTTATTCAAAATATGAAAAAAGGCTTGCTGCCTCCATCAAACACTTGGTAGGCAGCAAGCCTTTTAATTTATCCCTGTACAAACTTGCCATCAAGCATGCTTCAGCAGCCGAAGAATCGATCAACGGAATGAAAATCTCCAATGAACGACTTGAATATTTGGGCGATGCAATTTTGGGAGCTGTTGTCGCAGAATTTCTATTTATAAAATTCCCCTACAGGGATGAAGGTTTCCTGACCGAAATCAGAAGCCGGATGGTAAACCGGGAAGCTTTGAATCAAATTGCCATCAAAGTCGGGCTTTCAAAAATAATTGCCGAAGAATATAAGGGCAAAAATCTGGTTTCCCACAAATCCATCTATGGCGATGCCCTGGAAGCCTTGGTCGGTGCCGTTTATTTGGACAGGGGTTATCATTTTTGCAGAAAATTTATTTTAAAAAGACTCATTATCCATTTCGACTTGGATAATATCATCAAGACCACTTCAAATTTCAAAAGTAAAGTGATAGAATGGTCACAAAAAGAAAATGTTGAAGTTGATTTCAAAACAGTTTCTGTCAGTGGCAATCAAAGATTCAAAGAATTTGAAGTGGAACTGATTGTCAACAAAGAAATCGTAGCAACCGGAAAAGGGGCCACTAAAAAGAAAGCAGAACAAGAAGCTGCCAAAAATGCCTGTGAAATTCTCCATATAGCCATTTAGAACAGTATCTTTGAAGTTGGAGTTTTATATTTTGGAACCTAAGAATGTCAACATTGAAAATAGCGTGCGCTACGGTCAACCAAACCCCTTTGGACTGGGAAGGTAATTTTGACCATATAGTTCAGTCCATTATTTCTGCTGAAAACCAAAAAGTGGAATTACTTTGTTTTCCCGAATTATCCATCACCGGATATGGCAGCGAGGATTTATTTTTGAGTTATTGGTATCCTAACAAAGCCTTAAAAAAACTGGATGAACTCCGCCCTTATTGCAAAGCCATGACAGTGGCAGTGGGAGTTCCTGTCAGGATAGATGACAAGGTTTACAATTGTATGGCCGTCATTGAAAATACTGAACTGAAGGGATTTGTAGCCAAACAGTACATGGCTATAGATGGCGTTCATTATGAATTCAGGTGGTTTACCCCTTGGGAACAAGGTAAAGTAATTGATTTTGATTTTTTTGGAAGTACGGTTCCTTTGGGGGATATGATATTCGAAAAAAACAATTTCAAATATGGTTTTGAAATATGTGAAGATGCTTGGCGGGGAAAAGACCGTCCCGGATACAGACTTAGGGACCGCAGTGTAGAGGTGATTTTCAATCCAAGTGCCAGCCATTTTGCCATGGGCAAAAGCATTTTGAGAGAAGATTTGGTCAAAGAAAGTTCTGTCGAACTGAATGCCACTTACGTTTATGCCAATCTTTTGGGAAATGAATCCGGCAGAATGATTTTTGACGGAGAAATCATTGTAGCAGGCAAGGGCCGAATCTTATTGAAAAATGAATTGCTCTCCTTCGAAGATTATCAGCTGAAAACCTTTGATCTGGAAAAAGACCTCAGTGCATATCCTGAAATCACCTCCATCCATGACAAAAACGAAGAATTTGTAAAGGCATCTTCTTTGGCCTTGTTTGATTATTTGAGAAAAAGCAAAAGCAAGGGTTTTGTACTTTCACTGAGCGGGGGTGCGGATTCTTCCACCATTGCAATTTTGGTTGCTGAAATGGTAAGAAGAGGAGTTGAGGAATTGGGAACAACTGTTTTCTTAAAAAAATTAGGATTAACCTATATTCCGCAGACAAACAACCCCATCAAAGAAATAGTCGGTCAGCTACTTACCACCGCCTATCAGGCTTCAGAAAACTCATCATTTGCCACTTTCCAGAGCGCTAAATTTTTGGCGGAAAGTATAGGTGCAGTATTTCTCCATTGGGAAATAGCTGATGAAGTGAAATCCTATACAGAAAAAATCGAAAAAGCCATAGGGAGAAAACTGACCTGGAAAAATGACGATATCGCTCTGCAGAACATTCAGGCAAGAACCCGCTCCCCTATCATTTGGATGCTGGCCAATCTCAACAACGCACTGCTTCTGAGTACTTCAAACAGAAGTGAGGGAGATGTGGGCTATACGACCATGGATGGTGACACGAGCGGCAGTATTTCACCTATTGCTGCTGTGGACAAGTTCTTTGTATTACAGTGGCTCAGATGGGCTGAAAACACCCTGGGTTATAAAGGCCTTAAAAAAGTGAACAGTCTCCAACCGACTGCTGAGTTAAGGCCATCCGAAAATCAACAGACAGATGAAAGTGACCTGATGCCATATGCCGTTATTGTAGAAATCGAGCGTTTGGCCATCCGGGACAGAAGATCTCCCGTAGATATATTTCTGATTCTGCGAGAGGAATTGGATATTGATAAAAACTTATTAAAATCATATATCAGGAAATTCTTTACCCTTTGGTCAAGGAATCAATGGAAAAGAGAAAGATTCGCTCCTTCCTTCCATTTGGATGAATTCAATATCGATCCAAAGACCTGGTGCAGATTCCCTATTTTATCCGGGGGCTATCAAGAAGAATTAAAGGAATTGGATACCTACTAAACAAAGGCTAATTTCACAACCTTGCTCAGTTAAATATAAAATGATGACAATTGAAAGTATATTGACTTATGTAGTCTGGAGCCCTCATCCAGCAGTATTTTCAGGTTTTGAGAGATTGAGATGGTACAGTTTGCTCTTCGCACTGGGCTTTATCATATCCCAACAAATCATGATCTATATCTACAAAAAGGAAGGACAAGATGAAAAACTGGTAGATAAACTGACCATTTATATGGTTTTAGCTACCATCATCGGTGCCCGGTTGGGACATGTGCTGTTTTACGAACCGGAAAAATACCTGAGCAATCCTATTGATATCCTGAAAGTCTGGGAAGGTGGCCTCGCAAGTCACGGGGCGGCCATAGCCATATTATTTGCCCTGTATCTGTATGCCAGAAAAATCCCTACCCAAACCTATCTTTGGGTGGTAGACAGGATTGTGATTGTGGTGGCCATGACCGGGGCAATGATCCGTGTAGGCAATTTAATGAACTCCGAGATCGGGGGTAAACCTACCGGAACGGACAGCGGCTTCGTGTTTGCACGGGATGCAGAAGAAATATTGGAAACATTAAGGATACCTGTATTATCCGTCGATGCTTACAAACCGGAAGACAGAAACTCCGAACTTAGCGGGAATGGAATTGTGCCCGTAAACTTTTCCATAAAAATCGAAAAAGGGGGATTCAGTGAAAGTGATTTGAGAACTGCTTTGGAAACAGACGTAAAATACGTGTTGACAAGATTCAAAAGCTCCCAAAAATACCTGTCCGAGGATCCGGAATCTCCTTTGAAAATGGATTTATCTGAACAGGGAGACCATTATCTGGCTACGGTTTATACCTATGGCGTGGCCCGGCACCCGACCCAGATTTATGAGGCGCTTTCCTATTTGATCATATTTATAATCCTTTATGCGATTTGGAACCGACATAAATCAAATATACCGGATGGTTTGCTTTTGGGATTTTTCCTTGTTTCGGTATTTGGAATGCGCTTTATCTGGGAATTTCTCAAGGAAAATCAAGTGGAGTTTGAAGAAGGATTGAGTCTTAATATGGGACAATCACTGAGTATTCCTTTGGTCATCGGTGGTTTGGTCCTGATGGTACTTGCGCTAAAAAAAGGGTTTAAAACGGAAAAACATTAAGGGACAGGGTCATGACCATGTCCCCCCCAAGGATTGCAACTTGCAATCCTTTTGATCCCCAACCAGCCACCTTTAAAAATCCCATGCTTTAAGATGGCCTCTTTCGTATATTGACTACAAGTTGGGCTATACCGGCATGATGAAGGAAATAGCGGTGATATCAAATATTGATAAAATAAAACAGGGAGAATGGCAATTTTACGAACGATGGTTTTCACGGATAATATTTCTGAAATAAAACATTTTCATCTGCTTAAGTTCCATTTTTATCTAATATCAAAAGTCAATTGAGACAATTTAAGATATATAGGTTTTCATGGATTTTAATATGCTTAGGTATATTACAGCTTCCCATTGCCTTTGCCCAAACTGTCGATACTCCCCTGGACAGTACGCAATTGGATGTACCGGAGAGGGTGATCATCAATAATATTTTTATTGTCGGGAATGAAAAAACAAGAAAAAACATCATTCTGAGAGAAATTGACCTTCAAACAGGACTGACCTATGATTGGGAAGACTTTTTGACAATGGTAGAGGCAGACCAGAAAAAAATATACAATCTGCAGTTATTCAACAATGTCGAAATCACCCCACTATTTACAGATAATGAAACGATAGATTTATTGGTTACCGTCACGGAACGTTGGTACATTATTCCAAATATCATTTTCAATCTTGCTGACAGAAATCTTGCAGAATGGTGGACCAACCAAAACAGGGATTTGTCCAGGGTAAATTACGGTGCCAGGCTGATGCATAATAATGTAGGGGGAAGGAATGAAAAACTCCGTGTAGGCGGGCAATTGGGTTTCACAAGATCCTTTGAATTGTTATACAGCAAGCCTTATATCGATAAAGGGCAAAGGCATGGTGTAAGTTTTCAGTTCACTTATTTTACCCAAAAAACCATTCCCGTAAAATCCCTCAATAACAGACAGATCTTCTATACCAATGAAAATGAGGATGTACTCAGAAGAAACCTCTCCTCCTTTTTGCGCTATACTTACAGGGGAAGTTATTACAATTTTCATTTTGTGACCATGGGCTATAACAATACTGAAATCCATCCTGATGTCTTTATCCAAAATCCCAACTATTTCCCGATAGACCAAACCTATTTGGACTATTTTGTCTTGGGCTATACCTTTAGGCATGACAAAAGGGACAATGTGCTATATGCCACTCAAGGTGAACTGCTTAATATTGGCATAACCAGTTATGGGATGTTCGGAAACCGTAACTTCCAGGACATAGAATTAAGTCTAAATGCCAATAAATACCTAAAATTCAACCAATATTTTCATTTTGCCACCGGGCTTTCCTTAAACTCATTTTTGGGAAATAGTCAGCCCTATACCTTGGTAAGAGGTATCGGTTACAACCCCAATTTCATCCGCGGATATGAATTGAATGTGGTGGAAGGTCAACAGATCGTGGTCCATAAAAACAGCCTGAGATTGAAACTGATCGATGTGGGCTATGATATAGGCAATTATGTGCCATTGGAGGAGTTCTCCTATTTTCCGATCAAACTCTATTTTAGTGCCAATTTTGACCATGGATTTGTCAATGACCGCAACAAACTCCCTGAAAATCTCCGACTGACCAATCAGTATCTTTTCGGATATGGCCTTGGGTTGGACCTGGTCACGCTTTACGACATGGTCTTCCGGTTTGAATATTCCCTGAACAATTCCAATGAAAGCGCTTTCTATTTTAATTTTAGGGCACCTTTTTAGGGGAGAGGCGAGAGGCGAGATGTTAGAAGCGAGATTTTAGAAGCGAGAAGCGAGATGTTAGAAGCGAGAGGTTAGAGGCGAGAGGTTAGAGACAAGAGACAAGAAATAAAGCTGGCTCTGAGTACCAATGACAATTTTGGAGATTTATACCTTTGAACTGTAAAATGCATTCAAGACTATAAAGAACTTTGCCTTGTCACCTCGAGTTTACAACATTTTTTCAGAAACATACGAAAAAGGAATGACATGGTAGTAAATTAGAGTAACCTTGAGCAGTATGGCCGTCCCATTGTATAGTGCCCCGTGCCTGTCCTCGAGTGTGGTCCTGTTTGATTGAGAACGAAATAGTGGTACAGCAATATGCTTGTCCGAATGGTAGCCTGCCTTTTACAGTTCTTCAAACAGGCTTAAGGCCAATATTTCTTTATCAGGTAGTTTTATGAAAAAGATCCATCAAAACACAGCTGGTATCGATATAGGCTCCAGGAGCATCTATGTCGACATCGAAGGAAAAGAAGTCGCGAGTTTTGAAACCTTTACTTCAGACTTCAGGAAAGCCGCAGTTTATCTAATAGAAGCAGGTGTCACTTCTGTTGCCATGGAAGCGACCGGCAGCTATTGGGTTATTCTCTATGATATCCTTACAGAGGCAGGACTTGATGTCTGGCTTGTTGACGGACGCCAGACCAAACAGGTCCCAGGCAGGAAAACCGATGTGAAAGACTGTCAGTGGATCAACCAACTCCACGCCCATGGACTGTTGAACAGGTGCTTTGTAGCTGAAGGTCTGATGAAAGAGCTCCGCTCTTACCAAAGGCTCAGAGAGGACCATATCCGGAGTATGTCCATGCATATAAACCATATGCAGAAAGCACTTATTGAAATGAATATCAGGCTTCCCGAGGTTCTCAGCCAGGTGCACGGTGCCAGCGGAACGGTGATGATAGAAGCCATCCTCCAAGGAGAAAGGGACCCCCAGAAACTACTTTCCCTGTGCCATCACAGTCTGATAAAGAAAAAGGGTGAGAAAATAGTAAAAGCTCTTGAAGGGTTTTATACCGAAGCAGGACTGTTTGCACTTAAACAGGCCTATGAGGCATACAGGTTTTACAAAGCCCAGATATCAGACTGTGATAAGAAGATCCAGGATACATTCAATAAGCAAAACATGGACCTGTACGAGTTCCCAAAAGGTATGAAGCGAAAACAGATCAGGCATAATAAACCCGATGTTTCGGATTTGGGAAAATACCTTCTGAAAATATTCGGTGGCAAGGATGCCACCAAGCTGTCCGGGTTCACCGATTATACATGGTTTCAAGTGTTGACCGAAACGGGTCCGGATCTTTCCAGATGGAAGACCGAAAAACACTTTACCAGCTGGTTGGGGCTATCCCCTGGCCAGCACCAATCGGGTAGAAAGAAAAAGAACAAGTCCAAAGGCAGACCGAAAGCCGGCCAGATATTCAGGGTAATTGCCCAAGGGCTATTGAACAGCAAGAAAATTGCACTCGGGGCATTCGGCAGAAGACTATGTGGAAGAAAAGGTCCGAGGGTAGCCATCAAGGCCATGGCAAGAAAACTTGCAGAGCAATATTGGAGGTTAATGGTAAAAGGATCTGATTTTGTAGAGTTCGGTATAAAATATTACGAGGAAATCATGCAAAAACAGAAAATGAAATTGATACAAAGGCTAGCAGTGGAACTGAACATGGATATTGTCCCACAAGAAATTGAAGAGAAAATCCTTAATTTACATGAAGAATGATTTTATGTCATTGGTACGTCAGGAGAGGTCTGAAACCCACTTTGATGTCATTTCTTTTCTGAATTTTTTTCAAAAGATTAGGAACTACCAATGACAGATTTGGAAATTGCCCCTCGGCAAGCTCGGGGAACGGAAATCCGGTTCTATAAGGGGGAGAGTGAAAGCGGCTGCGCCGCTTTTCACTCTCCCCCTCCCGACACCATAACCCCGGTGGCAGAGCTTGCCGAGGCCAAATTACGGTAACCTGATGTCATTTACCTATTCTGAACATTTTCAAAATGTTAAAAACTACCATTGACAGATTTTGAAATTGATGGTTAAGAACTGCAAATAGCATTGAAGACTAGAAAGAACCTTGCCTTGTCACCTCGATCCCGACAACAGTACGGGAGAGAGGTCTGCAGCCCGCTTTGATGTCATTTTCTTTCTGTAAATGCCAAATTTTAAAAACTACCTATGACATAAATGCAAAATACCCCCCGATACAGGTAGCTATCGGAACTAGGGGCAATTTCAAAATCTGTCATTGGTAACTTATACCGGCGGCATTTTTTCTTTGGTACCTTGGGTTATATCCAGGTATTTTTCAAAAAGTTTTGTAAACCCATAATCAAATTTGGGTTTGGTTTCGAAAACAATCACTCTCAAGTTTCCTATGTCTTTCCATTGGGCTGTTACTCTAAAGTCGGGATAGCGGATAGTCATCTGGAAGTCAATTGTTTCTACTGTGTCTGAAAAAGTAAAGGTACCTTCTTTCAGGTCTAACTGATAGTCAAAATCCGGATTGTTGCTGACAACTTTGTTGTCCATTATCAGGAAATCAAACTTCCGGTACAATGTTTCGCAATTTAAGATGTTGTCATTAAAGCAATATTTTACCACATAAGTTTCTGTCGGCAAGCTGAATTTATGATACAGTGCTGTTATTCGGAGATAATCCCTCTTGTCTATTGCCTCAAAAAGATCAACAGGTTCTAAATTTTCATAATCATGTACTACTTGCCTTGCGACCTGAAGTTGATTAATGGGAGAATTCTCCCCTTTCGGATAAAAAGAAGTCAAAATGACAAAGTCCAGCAAAAGAATCAATATTAACCAACCTGCCTTGTGGATTTTGACCTTTTCCCCAAATTTGTAATAAGCCCAAGCACTCAGTCCGCCAACCAAAAATATCAATGGATAATAGAAAAACATGACATAAAGGTCTTCGCCCATAGTGGATGGAAACAAAGCCAAAGTCAGTATGGGGATTGACACACAAATTAAAAAAATCAAAATTGCTAATGCCTTCTTTTCATTCATAGCGTGCCCTGTCATTTTTTTTTTGCTGCCTCATTATATTCAATTAATGAGCATTCCGGGATGAATAATCGGGTCAGGCAAGGGAATTTCACCCTCACCTTCCCACAGAACCGTGCGTGAGACTCTCACCTCACACGGCTCTTCATGTTTATAAGTCGCTTCGGTTCTAATTTACCTAAGGTTGAACCAATTTCCAATGCTCAAACAGGTTTGGGGTAGACTTGTATTGTTGCTTTAGCCATCTGACTGCCGCCCATTTGAAAAGTCCTTTCTCCCATTTCACCCACTTGAGTAACCGGTGGTTGAGTTGATTCCATATCTCACGTATGGATTCTCCTCTAAGCTTATGATAGTAATTGAGCAGTCCTCTGATGACAGGATTCAAACGATTGGCTACTTCCTTTATGGGTTTGCGCCATTTATGGATTTGCATTTCCCTGAATTTGCCGAGTATTGAAGTTCTGGACTTGATACTCACAAATGTTCCAGGTAGTAACATCCCCTTTCCTTTGATGGTCTGCATCGATGCCTTGATCGTGAATCCAAGAAAATCATACTTGCGGGGATACTTAGTATCTGACCAACCTCGTAGGTTCACAATCTTGGTCTTCTCAGGGTGCAACTCTAGGAAGCAGGTCTTCATCCGCTGACGTACTTGTCTTAACATGAATTGTGCTTGCTTCTCTGTCTTGCAGTGTATCACCACATCGTCTGCATACCGTTCAAATGGTTTCTCAGGATGATATTTCCGCATCCATTCATCAAAAGCTACATGCAGATAGAGATTCGCAAGTAATGGACTCACTACGCCTCCTTGAGGTGTGCCTGCTTTTGTCTCCTCGAAAACCCCATCTGCCATGATGCCTGCATTTAGCCATCTGGAGACGTACAAGGCTATCCATTCATCCTTACAGTAATATCTCAGTGCTTTCATCATCAGGCCATGGTTGATATTATCGAAGAACCCTTTGATATCAAGGTCGACCACAAAGTCATGCCCAAAACAATTTCGCTCTGATTGTTTCACTGCTTGGTGAGCATTACGGTTTGGTCTATAGCCAAATGAACTCTCGTGGAACAGTGGCTCAAGTTGTCTCTCCAAATACGCCCTTACTACTTGCTGTGCGATACGGTCTAGAAGGGTGGGGACACCCAATTTGCGAATACCTCCGTCCTTCTTGGGTATCTTCACTTGTTTGACTGGCAAAGGAAAATAGCTACCCGAGGTCAGTCGATTCCATAACTTATAGAGGTATGAGGATAGATCTTTATCCAAGTCCTCCCAACTCATTCGGTCTATGCCCGAACTTCCTTTGTTCGCTTTTACTTTCTTGTACGCTTGCCATACCATCAGTTTGGTAATTGGTTGCGATTTTGTCTCATAGTAGTCTGTCATCCCAATTATCTTGGTTGTAAACTGGTTTGAAACTAAACATGCCTGCTCCTTCACTCCATTCCCATTACAGAAATTTCATCGCTACTACGAGCAGGTCTGCCCCCTATGCTTCACCCAACCACAGGTGCAGGTTTCCTCTCTCGATTTGGCCTGACAGCATAGAGTTCACTTGTTCCTTGAAATGGCCTGTACTGCGTTCCTGCCAGCTTAACCCCGGATGCGATGTGGCCAGTATATCCGATCGTCCGCCACACTTTGTCATAGGTACAAACGTAACTACCTATTTTTCACATCGTAATTTGCCTTATCGAGGCTTCGTCACTGGTTCATTTTCATTCAGCTCCATCAGTACTCACCTACAGGGATCAATGTCCCCGTTTTTCCTTACCGCTCACCACATATTGGTTTCCCAGATATGCAGCGTAAGGTAGTTTGATAGCTGTTTCGGTAAACCGCCATCGGAGGGCCTCTCTATTGGTTACCCAATAGTCCTCCATCCATTTCAAAGCATTCAGCCTTAAGAGGGCTGATTCAAGTCACACACGTTTTGCAGCTACCCGAAGGTGGCGATTTCGAAGCACCTCACTGTCAGCCAAGCACAAACTTTGATAGAAGCACAAAGCTTGATTTAACCACTGAACCGCCACTTTTGGGTAGGTGCTGTTATGCCTTCGTTCTTTCTTCATCAAATTACACCTAATTGTCTTCCAATATCCTGTGCTAATTTTGCCATAGGTCGTTTATGGATTTCTTTTGGATTATCATAGTTACCTAAAATAAAACGATTGAAATTTGATGTATTTGGAAATAGTTTTGCGAAAGAATCAGAAAGACTATCCTTATAACTCTTGTTATATATCCTAGATTTCCAGATTATTTCTTCAACAATGTCTTTATGTTGACTGTATAATTCTGTAATATGAAATAATTTTTCGTGGTTTTCCTTTAGATTCAAGTCTTCACTATTAAATATAATAACCAACTCTGTTTCGTTCTGGGTAAGTAAATAACGAAGCATTGACCTTATATCTAGTGAAAACGAGAAGGGCTCAACTAAATTAAAATCGTCAACATACAGATTAAATAATGCTGTTCGGTTAAGTTTGCTCTTATTGCAATGTGAACAGCACAGTATGAGGTTAAAAAATGAGGTTGACAAAAATGGATATTTTGATTTTGGAAAATAATGATCTAATTCATATTTACCTGAAAGATTGCCATTAATTGCTTCCGTAGTGATTGAAAATTGAGCATTGCAATAAATGCAGGATTTAATCCCAATTTTATTTATATATTTTAGATACTCTTTGTCACGTACCGCATCATACCGCATTGCATCCAAAATCAACTCATATAATTGTTTTCTCTTAAATCTGGTGTTTCCAGCTGGTGGAGTAACTAGCTTGGATAATTCTTCTGGAGTTAAGTTGAAATTATCATCATTGTAATTTTGAAAATTATTTGGCTGGAGCGTAATTATCTCTGAATAATTATCAATTATTGTTCTCACATAATCCGCATACAATGGGAGGTTACAATCAATTCTAAGAAAATCTTCCAAGTCAATTAAATTGCCAGAAATCCCATCACTGTTAATAGGTTTATTAAAGTTAGCATTTCTCTTTTTAAAAAGATTGTTATGATAATCTTCTGCTAATTGTACAACATAAGGACTAATTAAGATTCTTCTCATTTTCCTTTTTGTAATAGTTCGATTTCTTTTCTTAATTCTTCAATTACAATATCTTTTTCATCTTGCTCATTAAATTTCTCATTGTATAAGCTTTGTAATTGTTTTTGAATAAGCGGCTCCCCAACGAATGAAATTGTTTCTTTTATGTTTTCCTTTTCATCAATTATTGATTGAAGAGGTTTATTTAGTTGTCCAATAACCTTTAATATTTTTTTTCGTGCATATTCGCCAATAAATCCGTTTTCTAAAAAGAAACTTTGATAAAGAATATCATTGATGTTTGCACCAAATGGATTCTTGAATTGTTCTTTACTTTGTAAAATTCCATTTTTGAGGTGCAATATATTACACATTGGAATGTCAGATAATACAAAAGGTGAATGAGTTGCAATTATAATATTAAATGAACAATGTGTATTTAGTTTGAGACGTTGTATTGTCCTTATCAAATTATCAATAAATAATCTTTGATATTCTGGATGAAAACATAGTTCAACTTCATCAAGTATTAAGTTTATACTACGATACCTAACTCGATTGCTCTGTTGTATTGATAAAATATTTTTGATGTGGTAAACAAAAGTACTCATAGTATAAATGAACTGCCTTTCGCCAGAACTCATTCTCTGGAATAATATAGGTACATTAGGTTTGTTATCTTCTCTTTTAGTCTTTTCTAATTTTATATTGAAACTAAAAAAAGGAGGAGGTAGATGTTCGGTAATATCGTCAAGTCCTTTTAGTGGCTTTTTTAAAGCCAAACTCTCAACATATTCATCATAGGAAAAATCAAAATTTAGGTGAGGTGGTGTTTGGAGGTTTTGGTGTGACCATTCAAGGTATTTTAGGGTTTGTCTAATTTTTAAAGTTATATGGGACTTGTGTTTTTTAATTTCTTTTACTAATGCTATCAAGTCTCTTTCGTCATCCTCATTCGCAACATCTTCAAATTTGCTAACATTATCGAATCTATCAAAATTACTGAAACTAGGATATTTAGACGCAATACTAAGTGTTTTGTAAACTAAATAGATATGAGAAACAATATGCGGTTCAATTTCTGATGGTTTAGATCTCAATCCATATTCTCTTAATATTATAGATGTAAAACTTCTCTTGTCTAAGTTTAAAAATTTATAAATAAGATCCTCTAAATTTATATTCTTATTTTTTCCGTAATTAAACTTTGATAAAATTATTAAAGGCTCATATGTATAGTCAATACTGTGTAATTGATAGCCTTCAATAAACTCTCTTTTATTTTTTTTGGATTCTATCAGAATGGACGACAAACGGGAGTTAGTAAGTTGGTATTCTTTTCTTAAATCAATAGTGCCATTATACCTGTAAGGATTAAGTACTAATGGAGTTAAGTAACCATCGTTCTTATGAAATAAACTATTAATCCAAATTGCACTTGAGTCAATTCCACTTTTCTCATTAGACTGAAATCTAATAGATCGTTCTGTTTTGTAATCAAAATCAATAAATGATTGTAAGGAATAATTAGTTACAATTGAATAGAAAAACATTTTACCAATTTCAATTAGTTCTTCATTTTTAATATTCTCATAAAATATAAAATCTGAAAATTCAGATTTTTTGCTTCCAAATGAAATTTTGTAATCACCAAAGCTGAATCCAATAAACTCACCTCTACAAATTAGAGTGCCTAATGTGTTTCCTTTGACAAAATATAAATCTGCATACAACCCTTCAATATGATATATAACTTCTGCTGCACGTCTTTTCTGTTTTTTTACAAGATGAAACGTAAAGTTATTAATCATTCTATACATTAATTCCAGTATAGAACTCTTTCCACTTCCATTTTTACCAACAATAGCTTGAATGCTGATATTGCTTGCAAAAAAACTTTCTTCGGGTTTTCTAATTTCTTTAAGACTAACCTTTTCACCTTTTAACTCACACCATTCATTAAAAAAATAGTGTCCAGGTTCTACGTTTTTTCTTAGATGCGTGTCACATTCTCTATCAACATATAAACCCACAATTGAAAAATTCTGGTTTGTTTCTTTAATTGATTGTTTTGTGGGTTCTTTCATATTAGCTTACTTGCTTTTTTAGAATGAGGCATAACGTTTTGCGTGTATGAGAAGTAGCGGATTAAAAAGCACTTCACTTTCAGTTTAGTACTGACTTTTATTAAAAGTACTGACCTTTGATTTAGCACTGAACCCGCTATTTCTTATACACGCTGTTAGCCACTGGCTTTTTCTTTTTTACTTATTAGTTTCACGTATTCTTTCAAGTTAGTTTCATCATAAAATACTCTTTTATCGAAGCGTTCCATTATTCTATTTAGTCGATTAATATTTAGATTAGCTCTTTGCTTAATGTACCGTTTAACTTTCTTAACTTTTTCTTTTTTGACAGTCATAAAATCAAGTCTTATAAAGTATGATTCGTAAATGCTGTAAAGCGATAAACAATATAAATAAGGCAAAAACAAAATTGTAAGCAATATCGGTAAAATGAAAGAGTGTAATGTTCCTAATTTGAAAAAATCAGAATATCCATTAGCCATTTTATAGATTGAATATATTAATAGTGCGAAACCAAAAATCGCCATTAAATTCGTCAGTAATTTTGCCACTTGTGCATTCTTTGAATCTAATTCAGCAACCGCTTGTAACATTACAATAAAAATCAAAACGGGAAGTAAAATTAGTTCTGTTACTAAGCTGAAATTATAAAAGTTAATTACAAATTCCAGAATCGCAATCACTTTTATGGTATCTATAATAATTGCTTTAAAATAATTACTGTCTTTAGCTTTGTTTAGGCTAAAAACTAAAACAAAGCCAACCGAAAAAAGCCAAAAAATAGAATCTTTTATATCAGCTGAAGTCCAAAACCCTAATGATTTTAAAAGAGCGAATACTCCAAACAAGTAAATTCCTAAAGTTAAATAAATTGCAAGAAAATATTTGCCAAAAAGTAATTTTACAACATCAGCCAATGAATTTCTCATTGACTTTTGTGTTAGTACAAAAATCATAAAAATCCCAAGCCAAATTAATAATGAGATTTCTCTGTTGCTAAATATTTCTTGTAGTCTGCTCAAATATTAAAAATGTGTAAGTATTGATTTTATTACTTGATTTGCATTTCTGAAATTTTCTTCTTGTAGGTCAATCTGCATAAAGTTTTTTAATCCGTGAAAAAGATTATTTCGATATCTAAAAACTATAATTGAGAGTGCTAAAACTATATCGGAAGTTACATTGTCATTACTCAAAAGGACGTTTGCAACAAATTCTTTTCTATCTCCATTTCTAAAGTTCAGATGTTCAAATCGCCCATTAGTTGTTCCATTTTCCGTATATCTATTTTTAAAATATTGAAAATTTTCTTGAAAGTCAGCAATTTGAAATTCGATTGGATTTAGTCTTTGGTCTAAACGATTAACATTGCAATGATTTCCGCAAACCAAATTTTCGAAGATGTTCCAAAGTAGAGAAAAGTCTTTAATATTTGTTAGTTCTTCTTCGGTGAAGTTTGTTCCGTATTTTTCGTTTATCCATTCAATCATTATAGTTCGGATTTTTTTAAGCTTGTGGCTAATCGGGTCAGGCAAGGGAATTTCACCCTCACCTTCCCACAGAACCGTGCGTGAGACTCTCACCTCACACGGCTCTTCATGTTTATAAGTCGCTTCGGTTCTAATTTACCTAAGGTTGAACCAATTTCCAATGCTCAAACAGGTTTGGGGTAGACTTGTATTGTTGCTTTAGCCATCTGACTGCCGCCCATTTGAAAAGTCCTTTCTCCCATTTCACCCACTTGAGTAACCGGTGGTTGAGTTGATTCCATATCTCACGTATGGATTCTCCTCTAAGCTTATGATAGTAATTGAGCAGTCCTCTGATGACAGGATTCAAACGATTGGCTACTTCCTTTATGGGTTTGCGCCATTTATGGATTTGCATTTCCCTGAATTTGCCGAGTATTGAAGTTCTGGACTTGATACTCACAAATGTTCCAGGTAGTAACATCCCCTTTCCTTTGATGGTCTGCATCGATGCCTTGATCGTGAATCCAAGAAAATCATACTTGCGGGGATACTTAGTATCTGACCAACCTCGTAGGTTCACAATCTTGGTCTTCTCAGGGTGCAACTCTAGGAAGCAGGTCTTCATCCGCTGACGTACTTGTCTTAACATGAATTGTGCTTGCTTCTCTGTCTTGCAGTGTATCACCACATCGTCTGCATACCGTTCAAATGGTTTCTCAGGATGATATTTCCGCATCCATTCATCAAAAGCTACATGCAGATAGAGATTCGCAAGTAATGGACTCACTACGCCTCCTTGAGGTGTGCCTGCTTTTGTCTCCTCGAAAACCCCATCTGCCATGATGCCTGCATTTAGCCATCTGGAGACGTACAAGGCTATCCATTCATCCTTACAGTAATATCTCAGTGCTTTCATCATCAGGCCATGGTTGATATTATCGAAGAACCCTTTGATATCAAGGTCGACCACAAAGTCATGCCCAAAACAATTTCGCTCTGATTGTTTCACTGCTTGGTGAGCATTACGGTTTGGTCTATAGCCAAATGAACTCTCGTGGAACAGTGGCTCAAGTTGTCTCTCCAAATACGCCCTTACTACTTGCTGTGCGATACGGTCTAGAAGGGTGGGGACACCCAATTTGCGAATACCTCCGTCCTTCTTGGGTATCTTCACTTGTTTGACTGGCAAAGGAAAATAGCTACCCGAGGTCAGTCGATTCCATAACTTATAGAGGTATGAGGATAGATCTTTATCCAAGTCCTCCCAACTCATTCGGTCTATGCCCGAACTTCCTTTGTTCGCTTTTACTTTCTTGTACGCTTGCCATACCATCAGTTTGGTAATTGGTTGCGATTTTGTCTCATAGTAGTCTGTCATCCCAATTATCTTGGTTGTAAACTGGTTTGAAACTAAACATGCCTGCTCCTTCACTCCATTCCCATTACAGAAATTTCATCGCTACTACGAGCAGGTCTGCCCCCTATGCTTCACCCAACCACAGGTGCAGGTTTCCTCTCTCGATTTGGCCTGACAGCATAGAGTTCACTTGTTCCTTGAAATGGCCTGTACTGCGTTCCTGCCAGCTTAACCCCGGATGCGATGTGGCCAGTATATCCGATCGTCCGCCACACTTTGTCATAGGTACAAACGTAACTACCTATTTTTCACATCGTAATTTGCCTTATCGAGGCTTCGTCACTGGTTCATTTTCATTCAGCTCCATCAGTACTCACCTACGGGGATCAATGTCCCCGTTTTTCCTTACCGCTCACCACATATTGGTTTCCCAGATATGCAGCGTAAGGTAGTTTGATAGCTGTTTCGGTAAACCGCCATCGGAGGGCCTCTCTATTGGTTACCCAATAGTCCTCCATCCATTTCAAAGCATTCAGCCTTAAGAGGGCTGATTCAAGTCACACACGTGTCGCAGCTACACGCAGGTGGGGATTTTTAGCACTGAACTTCATTAGAATTACAGAACTTTGGTTTAGCACTTCACTTTCATAGAAGCACTCAACCCCCACTTGCGTGTAGGTGCTGTTGGCGGTTCGTGCTTCTCTCGGTTTATATTTTGTCAATCTTTCCAATTTGCTATCAGGCTTCTTGTCTTATTGTTTGGTTCGAATTCCTTGTCTATACTTCCTATGTCAATTACAACTGGAACTTGTGCCGAAAGTCCCGCAAGTATGCAAGTTCCTGTTGGTAATATTGGTAAATACTCAAATGACAGCTTGTCCAAATATGATATTGTTTTTTCAACCGCTATTATGTCATTGTTATTGATTAGTCTATGTAAAAAGTAGTTATGTAGCTGTGAGATAATAGTTGGTGAAATGTCAGAAGGTCTTTGACTTGCTAACGTAAGGAAAACTCCAAACTTTCGTCCTTCTTTGATAATTTCTTCAAAAGTTTCTAGTCTGTAGTCTTTCCATTGCTCACTCTCTCTGTCTGAATCCCTAGATAGAATGTTGTGAGCTTCATCAATTATAATATTTAGATGTGCTGTTTCATCATTTTTTGATTTCTGCTCTTCATACAGTTGTTTACAAAGTAAAAGAGGCAAAATCTTACGCATATGAATATTTACATCTTTCAAAGAAACGATTGTGAAGTTTTTTGAAGTTGATATTTCATCTTTGGCTTCAATCACTTTTCTTATATCCGTAAAATTCTTGGCTAATCGTTTTATAAGAGGAGCTAAATGTTCAATATTGGCAAAACCTTTAATGATTTCATCATAGTATTGAAATATTATTTGAAGCTTGAGGACGTCCAAATCATTTAGGTCTGTTTGTGGCAATTCAAGATTTTCCAACTCAGTAGTAATTCTTTCATTCATTGCATCATCATAGTGCCTAATACCGTTCTCTGCAACAAACATGAATTGATAAGTGGTATTGTGATATTGAACTCTCTCTCTTATAATATCTCTAACTTCTAATAAATTAGAATTGGGTATTGAATAATGAAGTTCGGATAAAAATTCTACAATTATTTTAAGACCTAATTCTTTGTCGTTCTTTGCAATTCCTAAAAGAAACTCCTTAATGATAAGTTCTTTTAAGGTAGTTGGATTCTTAATTTTATCTGCCAAAAAACTATTGCTAATTGCTCGTCTTAGAAAAGGAGTTTGCGTTTTCTCCGTTGCTTCAAGAACTATAGCCCAAAAAGAGTGGTCGTATAAAGTATCTTTTGTAATAGGGTATTTCTGTCCACCATTAGTTTTTGTTGATAAACGATAAATGTTTTTGTAATCCTTTGGAATGATTACATTTTCTTGTTCAGTAACATACTCTCCATTAAAATCAAGTAAAAAGAAACTAGATTTCTGTTTAAACTTTTGATTGTCTTTGTAAATCTTAAACAATTCAAAGTAAAGTTTGGCTAAGGTGTAAGATTTACCGCTACCTGTATTTCCAAATATTCCAATGTGGCTTGCAAAAAGACTGTCAATCCCTACCGTGATTGTTTGGCCTTTTTCTAAAGTCAAAGAGCCTATTACCAAAGGTTCATCATGCTTTCTAATGAAATCATGTACTTGATTGAATTCTTCACGGTCAAGCAAATAGCATTCGTTATCAACTAGAGGCATTTCCTTAATACCCCTTTCAAATTCATTCTTATTGAAGAAGCCTAGCAAACTAATGCTCAAAGAGCGATTAATTTTTTCTTTACTGCTTGAATATTCTTTAGTCATTGCAACCTTGTCTTCAAAAGTAAACTCGCCTTCAACTTTTCCTATAATCTTAGTGAATCCCTTGATTATTTTGATATAACTACCAACTGAAACATTTTTAATAAGGTCGCCCTTGTATACCAAATGGGAGGAATTTTTGGCTTTATCAACAGATACACGAATAGAGCGTCCATCAACAGAAATGACTTTTCCTATCTTGAAAATTGAATCTTGAATGATGGCTTCATTTGTCATAATTAGTCGATTTTTTCGAGTATTGCTTTAATCACAGACTTATTGAATGTTTTAAAGTCATACTTTTCAGGGTCTTCTGGTTCAATTAGTTCAATATTATTGTATCGAATTGTGGCACTTCCTTTTTTAAGATTTGCTTCAATATCGCTTTTTGCATTACTATCGTAAGCAAATATTTTAATTGTCAAAGTTGGGTTGGAATTGGCGGCTCTTAAAATGATTTCTCGGATGTGTTCATCTGCCATTGAGAAACCAAAAACTATTAAGATTGTATTTTCCTTTTCAAGCTCGTTTGAGAATAGTCTCAAGAGTTCATAGTATTGCAAATTTAAAATTGTGTCTTGAAATTTTTCCTTAGTAGGATTAACTACCGCAAACTTGGAATACTCTTCAAGGTATGCCGTGTGGTTAGTAGATAAAGTCTTACTTACAACTTCAGTTGTAAAGTGACCTGATATTTCAGCTTTACTATCAAAGTCAATCAATTCCGATTCTACCAAATCATATTTTTCCTGAACTGTTGTAATGGCGTTTAAATTTGAAAAAATAACATTGTCTTTCTTTGTTTCCCAAGTTAAAGAACCATGAACTTTTAATAAGTTGAATACTGGTATTTCAGATGTATTGTCATAGTGAAGGCTTTTTTTAAAGAGTGATTTTTTAAAGTTTGTAAGATTAAAAATTGGATTAAACCGCCCATAGAATCCGTCATTATATTCAAGTTGGGTTACTTCAAGTGCCTTTTCAAAGAAAATGTCAATGTTTGTCGTAAAGAGGTTAACCTGTTTATTTAGAATTGTACTTTTTCGTTTTAATACAATTGTATTGAGGTCAATTAAAAAGTCCTTGTAGTTTTTTAGAGTTTCATCTCTGCCGATATCAGTAATACCATCGTCAATTATTTGTGGGTTCTTTTTTATTACCGTATTAAAGTATTTTCCCAAAATGGAAGCTCGAATTATAGTCTTTTGGTCATCACTTAATTTTCTATCTTTTTCTAAATCTGTCAATAGAACTTCAATATTCCCCAATGTAGAAAAGTATGGAACTGAAAGTCCCGAACCGAATAAGAAATTCAAGTTACAGTCCTGAATTGTGTTTTTTAATTTGTCAATTTCCATGTTTCACTTTTTATGTTCGGGTGTTTTTTAGCATGACCGCCAATCGGGTCAGGCAAGGGAATTTCACCCTCACCTTCCCACAGAACCGTGCGTGAGACTCTCACCTCACACGGCTCTTCATGTTTATAAGTCGCTTCGGTTCTAATTTACCTAAGGTTGAACCAATTTCCAATGCTCAAACAGGTTTGGGGTAGACTTGTATTGTTGCTTTAGCCATCTGACTGCCGCCCATTTGAAAAGTCCTTTCTCCCATTTCACCCACTTGAGTAACCGGTGGTTGAGTTGATTCCATATCTCACGTATGGATTCTCCTCTAAGCTTATGATAGTAATTGAGCAGTCCTCTGATGACAGGATTCAAACGATTGGCTACTTCCTTTATGGGTTTGCGCCATTTATGGATTTGCATTTCCCTGAATTTGCCGAGTATTGAAGTTCTGGACTTGATACTCACAAATGTTCCAGGTAGTAACATCCCCTTTCCTTTGATGGTCTGCATCGATGCCTTGATCGTGAATCCAAGAAAATCATACTTGCGGGGATACTTAGTATCTGACCAACCTCGTAGGTTCACAATCTTGGTCTTCTCAGGGTGCAACTCTAGGAAGCAGGTCTTCATCCGCTGACGTACTTGTCTTAACATGAATTGTGCTTGCTTCTCTGTCTTGCAGTGTATCACCACATCGTCTGCATACCGTTCAAATGGTTTCTCAGGATGATATTTCCGCATCCATTCATCAAAAGCTACATGCAGATAGAGATTCGCAAGTAATGGACTCACTACGCCTCCTTGAGGTGTGCCTGCTTTTGTCTCCTCGAAAACCCCATCTGCCATGATGCCTGCATTTAGCCATCTGGAGACGTACAAGGCTATCCATTCATCCTTACAGTAATATCTCAGTGCTTTCATCATCAGGCCATGGTTGATATTATCGAAGAACCCTTTGATATCAAGGTCGACCACAAAGTCATGCCCAAAACAATTTCGCTCTGATTGTTTCACTGCTTGGTGAGCATTACGGTTTGGTCTATAGCCAAATGAACTCTCGTGGAACAGTGGCTCAAGTTGTCTCTCCAAATACGCCCTTACTACTTGCTGTGCGATACGGTCTAGAAGGGTGGGGACACCCAATTTGCGAATACCTCCGTCCTTCTTGGGTATCTTCACTTGTTTGACTGGCAAAGGAAAATAGCTACCCGAGGTCAGTCGATTCCATAACTTATAGAGGTATGAGGATAGATCTTTATCCAAGTCCTCCCAACTCATTCGGTCTATGCCCGAACTTCCTTTGTTCGCTTTTACTTTCTTGTACGCTTGCCATACCATCAGTTTGGTAATTGGTTGCGATTTTGTCTCATAGTAGTCTGTCATCCCAATTATCTTGGTTGTAAACTGGTTTGAAACTAAACATGCCTGCTCCTTCACTCCATTCCCATTACAGAAATTTCATCGCTACTACGAGCAGGTCTGCCCCCTATGCTTCACCCAACCACAGGTGCAGGTTTCCTCTCTCGATTTGGCCTGACAGCATAGAGTTCACTTGTTCCTTGAAATGGCCTGTACTGCGTTCCTGCCAGCTTAACCCCGGATGCGATGTGGCCAGTATATCCGATCGTCCGCCACACTTTGTCATAGGTACAAACGTAACTACCTATTTTTCACATCGTAATTTGCCTTATCGAGGCTTCGTCACTGGTTCATTTTCATTCAGCTCCATCAGTACTCACCTACGGGGATCAATGTCCCCGTTTTTCCTTACCGCTCACCACATATTGGTTTCCCAGATATGCAGCGTAAGGTAGTTTGATAGCTGTTTCGGTAAACCGCCATCGGAGGGCCTCTCTATTGGTTACCCAATAGTCCTCCATCCATTTCAAAGCATTCAGCCTTAAGAGGGCTGATTCAAGTCACACACGTTTCTCAGCTATACGCAGGCAGGGATTTTTAGCACGAAACTACCTACGAACACTGGACATCAAATTTACAAAAAACTGTCCTACGAAGCACGAAACCCCTGCTTGCGTATAGGTGATGTTAGGGCAAGTTTTTTATCCAAACTGTTGAATTTTTACTTACTCTTATATTTCCTTTTATTCCTATTTCTCCTTTACTAATTTCAGTTACAATTTTGTCATTTAACTTAATTTCAAGTATTGTAATTTTTCGGAATTTGTTATTTTTTTCAATATATAACGTATCCCCTGTTTTTAGAGTAGTTCCATTGATATTAATAATGAATACCTCGCCTTTTAGAAAAACTTCCTTAATGGAATCAACAATTTTAATGTCTTGTGGCTTGAATTCAAGTAAACCATAATTAAACATTACATTCCTCGCCTCTTTTTTTGATATAACCCCATTTTGTATGTCAAAATATAAGTTAAAAAGTGACCAAGTAGTTAGTAGTCCTCTTTCTTCATTTAATGAATCTTCTAATTGTTTTTTTGTGAATGGTGGGTTTTCTCTATTTTTTGCTGGAATATGTCTTTGATGGTTTACAATATAAAGCCCATATACATCAAACTTTCCTCGTTCCTTGGCTCTACGATATTTAATTTTAGATATTTGACTGCATTCAGCATCTTTGGAAGTTCCACCGATACCTTTTACCTCAATAACTAAAAGTCCATTGTCAGTTTCTATTTGTATATCCTCTTCCTTAATTCCTTCAGTTTGAGTGTCCATATCAACAATTTTTTCAAAACCTAACCATTCTAAAAATTGAATTACAGCAGAAACTAATTCATTTCCTGTTTCAGTTAGTATTTTGTGTAAGAAAGAATATTTATTATAATTAGATATTATTTCTATGTTTTTTGTTTCAATGGCATTTTTAAAATCTTGTTCAATTTTTTTCTTTTCTTCAAGTAGTCTTTCTTGATTTGGAAGAGCATATTCAATTTTTTCAGTCCATTTGTTTTGAGTTGAATAAGGAAAAATGTTTGGGTGCAAACTTGGGGCAATTGTTTCTAAAAAGTCCAATAAAAATAGAGAATTATCCTCTAATACAGGAAATATAAATACCCCTACTTTATCGGTTAAATAAATATAAGAGACTATTTCGTTATTAGAATTTTGGATTATTGGATAAAATCTTGGGTCAGGAACTTTTTCATCATTTTCCCATATTGTTGGATGAAAAAACGTGTTTTCATATGTAAAATCTTTATTGTATTTCTCTAAAAAAGATGTCAATTCGCCATTGTTTGTTATTACTACAGTTTCTTTACCAAACTTATTTTGCTGAAAATAAAAATTAGGAATAAATTCGTAAAAGTTAGCTACTTGACTTCCTTTCGAAATCGGTCTATCTCCATTTTCTTCTACTATTTTATATTCAATATCAACATTTTTGTTTTGAAACACTATTATTTGACATTCCTTTTTAAGAATCTCTCGAATTTCTCTTAAGAATGCGTGAGAAGAAAGTCCTCTGGGGTCAAATATTGTTTGAGGATATTTACATATTAAATATGAATTATTCTCTGTTTTATTTTTTCCCCTTTGGTTATCAGATTTTACATAATCAATAGTTTCTTCATTGGAAAAATCTACTATTACAATGTCGTATTCGTGAGCATTAGGTGGGAAATCGTTATTAAGCAAATGATATTTGAACCCATATTTTTCATTTTTAGTGTCAACTAATTTCCCTAAGCTTCCTTGGTACAAATTAAATCCTTTTTCAACAAGTAATGAGTTTGACTTGTCAGTTAAGTTTAATGTTAATATTTGTGGTTTTTCGTTCATTTTTCAAATTTGCCCTAACGTAAAGTGTTTTAGACGCAATCTAGCCAAAAAAATAGCCAAAATAAATTGGCGTTTCAAGATTGCGTCTAAAACATAGTTGGACTAAGCCGTGCTACACCTATGGGTATTTATCTGCTTTGCTTTGAAGGTTTTGTCTGGTTTTGGACCATTGTCCTGAAGTTTTGGACGGATTCCGCTTTTTTACCCGGAAATTTTGTTTGGGACCGGGCATACCTTTCCCTGTAACAGAACCTCTGTTTTGTTTTTCTTTCAGCTTTTCAAAGAACTTCATCCCTGCTTTTTCATTCAGGGACCATTTGCTTTTCCTTCGGGCGTGGCAAAGACCATCCTTCCGTTCTTGCAGCAGCTACACCTGAACATCTCTTCTCCGAAAATCTCCTCCATCACCTCGTAGGTGCTCAGCCCATGGTAAAATGACACCTCCCTTGTTATGTTCAACAGCCTGAAACATTCATTCATTTTGGTGTTGCTGTTGGCCGAGGCCAAGATGCCGTAATAGCGGATTTTGTAGAAGCCTGTTGGCAGTACATGTTGCATAAATCTTCTGACAAACTCGGAACAGGCAAGCAACATGGTTTTGGTTTTGTTGTCCCTGTAATCCTTCCACCTGAATTTTACGGTTTCACCATCTGTATCCAGAATACGGCTGTTGCTGATCGCTACCCTGTGGGTGTACCTGCCAAGGTAGCTGACCACCTGGCCCGCCCCCCTGAAGGTCTTCTTGATATAGACATTCCACATCTTTGCGTAAGATTCCCTTTTCAGACTATTGATATCGGCAAACAGCTCTTTTTGACCTTCGGGTATCCTGAGAAGGTTATCCTCCAGTGCTCCCAGAAGCCTTTCCATGAACAGTCCCCGGAACACAGCCGAAAGGGCCTTTACCGGAACGAAGAACTTTTTGCCGGCATACAGCCACTGCATCCCGTCACTGTCAAGCCCTCCTGCAGGAACCAGCATATGGATGTGGGGGTGGTAGTTCAGGGATTGGCCCCAAGTGTGGAGTACCGACAGACAGCCGCTTTCGACTCCCAGAAATGCCGGGTTCAGGGCAGTCTTCTTTACTGCTTTTGCGGAACATTCAAAGAGCAGGTTGTAACAGAACCTCTGGTTGATGTAGAACAATGGATTGAGAAACTCAGGAACCGTAAACACGGCGTGAAAGTACCTGACAGGCAGAAGCCTGCACTTTAGCTTTTCCACCCACAACTGCTGCTTGATGTACTGGCACTTCGGACAGTGACGGTTCCTGCAGCTGTTATAGCAGACTTTGACCGTACCGCAGGAGTCACAACAGAGACTGTGTGAGCCCATTTGTGATGTCCGGCAATGGAGGATGTCGTTAAAGGCCTTTCTCTGATCAGGGCACAGATGCTTCTGCGACAGGAAGACCTCCTTTTGGGAATCCAGGACTGTTGAGAGTTCGGCCCCACCATTCCTCTTGTTGACAGCATCCATCAAAGCTCATCCAGGGGACTTTTGATCAGGGCCGGATCCAGATTGCAGATATGCAGGTAGACCGTAGTGGTCTTAAGGGATCTGTGTCCCAGGAGTTCCTGGATTATCCTGACATTGGTCCCCTGCTCGAGCAGGTGCGTGGCGAAGGAATGCCGCAGGGTATGGAAAGAGGCATGCTTTGTTATTCCGGCACATTCCATGGCCTTTTTCAGAACAGACTGTGCGCTTTTTTCGCTGTATGGCTTTCCCGGCACCTGCCCTTCAAAGAGATAAGTAACCGGACGGTAGCTTTTGAAGTAATCCCGAAGCTGTACCAGTAACTTATGGGGCAGAAGGGTATACCTGTCCTTGTATCCCTTGCCTCCCCTCACTTTAAGCTGCATCCTGTCACTGTCTATATCGCCGGGCTTGAGACTGATCACCTCACCAAGCCTGAGCCCCGAGGCGTAGGTAAGGGCTATCAGGCAATAGTGCTTTCTGTTCCTGATACTCTTAAGGATAAGCGACACTTCTTCCTTTGAGAATACAACCGGAAGCAGCTTGGGACGTCTTGGCCGTTTGATCCTGATAGTATCCCAATCTCTTTCAAGCACGTCTTTGAAAAGTATTTTAAAGGCACTGATTGTCTGGTTGATGCTTGATACCGAAAGTCCGTCCAAACTGATCCTTTTAAAAAGGTAGTCCTTTAATTCGGGGATACTGATCAGATCCGGACTTTTTCCAAAATGAGCTGATACTACAGATACCAGGCTAAGATAGGTCTTGATGCTTCTGGGAGAATAATGTCTGTAGGACATCTCCTCATACATCCTCTGGCGCAAACTTTTTTTTCCATGATTAAATTAGTTAAAGATTGAACATGGAATAAATTTAATACATATTGTTAAAAATCAGGCCTTTATGATGGAATACAGAAAAACTACCGACGAAGGAGGTTTAGTTCAACGCCCTTATACTCGAAACAAAACTTCGTCTATTAACCTAGATTAGATTGAATAAGCGAAGTTTTTGTCCTTAAATTCTAACTAAAAATAAATAGATTCGGGTTTAGAACTTTCATTCCCTAAACCTACTAAATTCTCCCTCCACTAAAAATACCGTAAACAGGGTATTTTTACTATTTGGGTTGTGGAATATTTATAAAAAATGGGAGCATATTAATAATACTACAGGAGTACGCTTAATCCTCTACAGTCACAAGCCGATGAAAAAACCCGCTTTAAAGGCCTTGAAGCCTATTCCATTGAAATTATCCGTTTAAATTGGGCTTGGAAGAAGGCAAGGGATTCCAAGTTTCAACTAAAGTTTGTATTTTAGGTTTGTACATTATTTTTAACCTAAAAAAAACAAGTAAAATGGAAAATTCAATCTCGATTACCATTCCTCCTCAGGACCTGCAGGCTGTCAAAGACATGCTTGCGACTATTCAGGGTATTTTGGAACCCTACTTGATTGCATTGACTCCCGAAGACCGCCGAAGATTGCTCAAAATGGGTGACGGTTCAGAACCTTTTGTGGCCAAGGTCATGGATTATGCCGTCACCGACCCGCAGTTTCTTCCGCCCTTTGTACCCTTGGCAGAAATGAATAAAGACTGGGAAGCAGTCTCCGGCCTGCTGCCCATATTCCGCACAGTGCAGCAGCTGCAAAGCAACCTCAGCGATACAGTAATGCTGACAGGTTCGGAGGCATTTGAAGCTTCGCTGAGTTATTATAATTCCGTAAAAATGGCCGCCAGAATGAACGTCCCCAATGCCAAAACCATCTATGAAGACCTCAGCAAAAGATGGGAAGCACAGGGAAGGCGCAAAACCCAACCCGAAGCTGAACTCTAAAATCCCGGGCCTACAAGGCCCAATGAATAAATAATCAAAAGACCGGCCCGAAAGTGCCGGTCTTTTTTGTGGACAACGCATCCTTTTTACTATACAAATAAGCTACTTGAGTACCTTCAGAAGGTACTCCAATACCTTCTGAAGATACTGCTGTAGCTAAAAAGATAAGACCTGAAACCAAAAAGACTTCAGGGGAAATAAAAAAGAAATCAACTGTTATAAAATTCAATTCACCGGAAGACTTTTTCAAAACACATCAAATAAAAAAGACTTCACCTGAATCAAAAAAGATTTCAACTGTTTTAAAATTCATTTCACCGGAAGTCTTTTTTAAAACACATCAAACAAAAAAGACTTGAACTGAAACAAAAAAAGAAAACAACTGTTCTAAAATTTAAATCAACTGAAGTCTTTTTCAATACTGCTGAAACCAAAATGAAAACAAATCAAACCATTTTTAACTCCTAGCTATCAATTTTAGCTAAACCCTCCCGATTCTCAAGACAGCCGTTTCAGAGTCATACAAAAAATGTTTGAGTTAAGAAACGATCCCAGAGGGATCAAATATGGGTAGCCCCAGGTAAGGAACGCAACCTGGGGACAAAGATCAACAAATCGTCTCCGGTTTTTGGCCGAATCAATGGCAAAAGTGAATGAAGCTTTCCGCCAAAAACAGGGAAGAATTGATTGTAAGGTTGGGAAAACTTTACTCTCAGGAATGTTTGTGAAGACACAAACTTTGGCTTATAGATTCATTTTAAAAACCCATGTTTCATAAAATTCATCCAATTGATAATTCCGGGTATGATTTGACCAAGTTTTTTTAATTTGTTTCTTCTAAAATACAGCCTGTGGTAAAAATAGTGCTTTGCGGTTACCTTTTTCTTAATGTCAAAAGAAACAATGGGTATAGTCTGATTTGAAATTGCCTTATCAGGCCATTCTATACAGGTTATTTGATAGTTGTTTCTTAAAAAAAACTGACTCATTTCTATTTCTCCCTGTAGGACTATATCCATTCTTTCAGTTTTGGTGGATGCAGGAAAAGCCTCTCCCAGCATATCCATAAAATTCACCTTTGTCAAAAATGAGAATGTTTGTACATGAGGTATATCCAATCTAGAACTCCTTTTGGGATGGTCAAGGAAATTAATGGTACTGCCGCACAGGGCTATGGATTCAAATTTCTCAAATTGTTTGACAAATTGCCTGTACCAGTTTTCATGAAAAGGACCATAGCCACTTCTATTTTGAAACAGGATATAGTCGTCAGCATTGGCTGTTTCTTTTACTTTATGGAAGAGTGTTTGGAACGAACTGAAATCACGTCCGATATTGCTTTTAAAGTATATTTCCCGCAACTCTATGGAAGGATGGCCGTCAAAGATCTTCTTGACGGTTTTGACAAAAAACTGATCAAAAAAACCAATCTTCTTCACCTCACTGATGGCAATAAACAATACTATTTTAGGGAGTCCCGAATGACAGTTCTTAATCCGCATTAAGTTTTGAATGTCATAAAAATAGAGACGGGACTCATTTGCCGTTGCATAGCAATGATAATATTTTCGTACAATCGCTCCGTTCCTGACTTTCAATGCAATCTTTGTAAGTTTAGTCTGACGAAAGTAAAAAAAAAACCTTAAAATCTATCCGCAAAAGTTCTGTCCTGCTTTAGCCGGACGATTACAGAAGACCTCTATTCTCTTCCAAAGGCTTTAGCCGAAATTAAACGGATAATATCGGTCTCCGACTTTTTTCTGAAAAACAGCTTTTTTAAATTTAATCTATTGGCTTTTTGTCGGATCATTTTTTTTATACCCATGGGAAGACTTGTTTTTATTTGCCTTTTATGCGCTGTTCTGTCGAAGATGGAAGCTATAGCCCAATCCGGTCAGGAAGCCCAACCCCGGGGTGCAAGAAGTATGGGATTAGGAAATGCCCATACCACTTTGGGTGATGTTTGGAGTGTTTTTAACAATATCGGGGCTTTGAGCCGTATTTCTTCCTCCCAGGTCACTTTTGCTTATGACCATAGGATGAATCTGAACGAGTTGACCACGCTTTCAGCTGGTGCTGTATTAAAGGGGGAGAATTCAGCATTTGGATTGGGAGTCTCCAGTTTTGGCTCAGAACTTTTTTCCCAAAAACAAATCGGGATTGGTTTTTCAAATCAGTTGGGCATCACCAGCCTGGGCATCAAAGTCAGCTATTTTCAGACCAGTATTGAGGGATTTGGACGAGGTGCCAGCCCCCTGATTGAATTCGGCGGAGTGGCTGAACTTACTCCTGAATTGTTTTTCGGCGCGCATGTGTACAACGTCACCAGGTCAAAATACGGAAACAACAGCCTGGAGAGATTGCCAACGGTGGTAAAAGCCGGGATTTCCTATCGCCCCTCCGAAAAGGTCATGGTGAATATTGAAGCCGAAAAAGATATTCTCCTGGATCCACTGATCAAAACAGGAGTTGAATACAACCTCTTGGACAGATTCTGGGCCAGGGCCGGAATGAATACCAATCCGGGAAAACTGTTTTTTGGTATAGGATTCAAGCCACGTAAATTCCACATTGATTATGCCATGACCCAGCATCCTGCCTTGGGTTTCACACATCATTTTTCCTTCAATTACCTTTTTTCTGAAAAATGAGGTATTTGTTTACCATAACGGTATTGATGCTTTTTTTCTGCCTCGACAGTTCGGCGCAGACTTATAGAAAAGGAGAAATCAATATCGAAAACTTTGTAGAAGATTTGTTTGGCATTCAGCGCACCGATGAAGATTATGAGGATTTGTATGAAAGTCTGCTGCAGGTATTTTTAAATCCCATCAACCTGAACAAAACCAATCCTGAGGAATTGCAGTCCATCTATATTTTGAAGCCGATTCAGATCAACAGTTTTTTCGAGTATCAGCAAAGTTTCGGCAAACTGATTTCCTTATATGAATTGCAGGCTATTCCCGAATTTGATCTGGAGACTATCTATCAACTCTTGCCCTTTGTGGTTTTGGATGACAGTGAAAAAATCCATGGGCCGCTTTCGGAAAGGATCCTGGAATCGCGGGATGCCTATTTTATTTTTAGACACAGCAGGGTTTGGGAAACAAGAAGAGGCTTCACCCCGCCCGATACCCTGAGTAATGGCCGGTTGAGCAGTCGTTACCTTGGTGATGCCAACAACTTGTATGGGAGATTCCGGGTGCAGCATACCCGGGATTTCAGCTTTGGATTTACCATCGACAAAGACCCCGGGGAACAGTTTGTTTGGGACAGCAATACCAAACGCTATGGTTTCAACTTTTTCTCCTACCATGCCACACTTTATAACCAAGGGAAATGGAAAGCAATTTCGATAGGGGATTTTCAAATGCAATTTGGCCAGGGTTTGGTGTACGGGGCTGGATTTGCAGTAGGAAAAGGAGCTGAAACCATCACCACTATCCGCAGAAGTTCCATAGGCATCAGACCCTACACAGCGGCACTGGAATTTGGGTTTTTCAGGGGCATCTCTACCACCTACCAAGCAGGGCTGGTAAACATTACCTTGATGGCCTCCAATGCCCCAAGAGACGGGAATGTAAGTATTCAGTTGGACACGCTTGAAAGAGAGGAAGCCATCATCACCTCCCTTCAAAGCAACGGACTGCACCGAACCCCAACAGAAATTGCCAACAAAAGCCGGATCCGGGAAAGTAACCTGGGCGGAAACATCCACTACAACAGTCCCAATAAAAGTCTTCAAATCGGGATCAATTCCCTATTTAGCAGGTTTGGACAATCCTTTATTCGAAATCCCCAGATCTACAACCAATTTGAATTTTATGGACAAGAGAACCATGTGCACAGCCTCTACTTTGCTTACAGCTATCAGAATTACTTTTTCTTCGGCGAATCTGCTGTTTCAAAAAGCGGGGGCAAGGGAAATATTCTGGGAATGATGAGTTCCTTACATCCCAAACTCGGTTTTTCTGTGCTTTGGAGGAGATTTGATAGGAACTTCCACAGTTTTTATGGAAATGCCTTTTCAGAAGGTACAAGGCCTATCAATGAGCACGGGCTTTATTTTGGTCTGAACTTCAAACCCAATCAAAAATATACCTGGTCATTTTACTATGACTATTTCAGATTTCCCTGGCTACGGTACAGGATATATGCCCCTTCATCGGGACATGAATGGTTGACCCGCTTTACCTATTCCCCGTCCCGAAATCTGTTGCTTTTTGTACAGCTCAGAGAGGAATCCAAAGCAAGGAATATCAGTGAATATCCTTCTTTTCAATCTTCGTATCTGCTTAGCCAAGGGAAAAAATGGAATTATGTATTCAATCTGGATTACGGCATTGACAAGCATTGGAGCATCAAATCCCGGGTCATGGCAAGTTCATTTGATTTCAATGAAAGCAGAACAAAAGGATTTGTAATCAGTCAGGATGTCAATGTGGATTTTCAAAAATGGCGCATTTCCACGCGTGTGGCATTGTTTGATACCGATAATTGGGACAACAGGCAATTTATCTACGAAAGGAATGTACTTTGGCTGTTTTCCATTCCTGCCCTGAGTGGTCAGGGGATGCGGTATTATATTTTGGGACAATATAGATTAAGTCCAAAACTGAGCATTTGGGCCCGTTTTTCCAGAACCATTTACACCGATCGTGAAATCATCGGTACAGGTCTCCAACGGATCAACGGATTCAGGCAGACAGAAACGGTTTTCCAGATGAGATATCAATTCAACAGATAATTTCCATTATCGGTAGCACCTTGTTAAACCTTTTTTTTAACTTCGAAACAAAACCACCTATCATGAAAAAAACAATACTGTTGATCTTTTGTCTTGGACTTTATTCCATTAACCCGACTTTTTCCCAGAGCATTGATAAAAGTAAGCTGTCCAAAAAAGAAGGGTTTATTACATTTTACACCGATGAAGACAAGGGGAAGATTTATCTGGAAATCGATAAGCTGGACCAGGAATTCCTTTATGTCACTTCTATGCCGGCTGGTATAGGTTCCAATGACATTGGACTCGATCGGGGTCAGTTGGGCAGAACCAGAATCGTGGAGTTCAGAAAAGCCAGCAATAAATTATTATTGGTCCACAAAAATTATGATTTCAGGGCTTACAGTGACAATCCTGCTGAGGTCAAATCGGTTCGGGATGCCTTTGCGGAATCTGTGCTTTGGGGTTTTGAAATCAGTAATACAGAGGACGGAAAGCACCTGATAGATGCCACTTCTTTCTATATGCAGGATGCTTATATGGTAGCAGAAACACTTACAAGATCAAAACAGGGCAGCTATAAGCCTGAGCCGAGTAGAAGTGCCATGCATTATCCCATGACCAAAAACTTTCCCAAAAATACAGAAGTGGAAGCTATAATCACGCTGACTGGTTCACCAACCGGGGGATATATCAGATCGGTTACACCTTCACCCGAGTCAGTAACGGTAAGACAAAGGCATTCATTTATTGAGCTTCCTGATGATGGGTACCAACCCAGGGAGTTTGACCCTAGGGCAGGATATTTCCAAATCAACTATATGGATTTCACTTCTCCAATTGGAGATCCTATGGAGAAAATGTTTATTTCCCGGCACAGACTGGAAAAGAAAGATCCTACAGCAGCTGTTTCTGAACCCGTCAAACCCATCGTGTATTACCTTGACAGAGGAACCCCTGAACCTGTACGGTCCGCATTGCTGGAAGGTGGAAACTGGTGGGCGGAAGCATTTGAAGCCGCTGGATTCAAGAACGCCTACCGTGTAGAGTTGGCTCCGGAAGACATGGACCCCATGGATGTGAGATACAATGTCATCCAATGGGTTCACCGTTCTACAAGAGGTTGGTCATATGGTTCCTCAATAAGAGATCCGAGAACAGGCGAAATCCTCAAAGGTCATGTATCCTTGGGTTCCCTGAGAGTGCGTCAGGATTATCTGATTGCCCAGGGTTTATTGCAGCCTTTTGAGGATGGCAAACCAAAAAATCCCAAGATGCTTGAAATGGCTTTGGCCAGACTGAGACAGCTTTCTGCCCATGAAATAGGCCACACCATAGGTTTGGCCCATGCATATGCCTCCTCTCCAACCAATCGTGCCTCTGTAATGGATTATCCGTATCCCCTGATCCAAATGGATGCAGCAGGAAATATTGACCTCAGTAATGCCTATGACAATAAAATCGGTGAATGGGACAAATGGGCGATCAGATATGGCTATGAGACAGTTCCAGAGGGCAAAACTGAGCAGGAGCTTTTAAAAAAGCTACTTGAAGATACCTATGCTGCGGGGCATACATTTATTTCAGATACAGATTCCAGACATCCAAGCGGTAGCCATCCAACTTCCCATCTTTGGGACAATGGCGAATCCGCTTCAGCTGAATTGATGCGGATGTTGGAGATGCGGTCCAAAAAACTGGAGACTTTCGGATTGAACGCCATTGAAGAGAATCAACCGGAGGCCTTGATGGAAGAAGTTCTTGTTCCGCTGTTTTTGATGCACCGGTACCAAATTGAAGCTACCAGTAAGCTTTTGGGAGGATTGGATTACACCTACAAAATAAAAGGTGATAATCAAAAAGTCCAATCCAGGTTGGAAGCTTCCAAACAAAACGGCGCCTTGGATGCGCTCCTGTATACATTACAACCTGACCAATTGGCTGTCCCTGATCAAATTATTGATAGGCTTCCGCCCCGCCCCATGGGTTATTCCCGAAACAGGGAAACTTTCCCTTCCAGAAACGGATTGAATTTTGATCCTTTGGCACCAGGAGAAAATATTGTTGACATGACTTTTGAGTTTATGTTTGAAGCCGGCAGGGCAAACCGCTTGCACCAACAAAAGTTATTTGACAGTTCATTACCTTCTTTCACAGAGGTTTTGGACAAAACAATCCAACAGGTTTTTGGGCATAATTTTGACGGGACCTATCAGGGAGAAATCAACCTGATGGTGCAAAACAAGTTGACTGACCACTTGATCAACCTCGCCAATAACCCACGAGCCACTGCGACTGTCAAAGCCATCAGCAGAAATAAACTCAGGGAAATCGCTTATCTGTATTGGAACAAAGATTCTAAAACCAAAACTGATGCTTCCAAAACTTTGACGTCAAAAGCAATCAATGAAGATTTCAACAGATTTCTTGCAGATAAAATCAACAACTTCCTAAATCAAAAAGAAGAGTTCAGTATCCCGGCCGAATTGGCCATTCCCGATGGCGCACCCATCGGCACTACTGATCTGACATGCGATTTTGAATATTGATAAATTGCTGACAGGCCCTATCGAAATGAATTTCTATAGGGCCTGTCAGCAATTTATTTCTTTACACCAGAACATTTTTTGGAGCAGTATTTAACATTTTCCCAATTCTTTTCCCACTTTTTTCTCCAAGCGAAAGGACGATTACAAACAGGGCATATTTTGGTTGGGAGATGCTCTTTTTTCATTTTCGATTATTTTTTTGAATTCACTCGAAGGTAAATTATTGGAAGGTACGAGGGATCTCCGGAGGTGCAATTAGACGTTTGAATTACATAAGGCATATAACCCTTTTGGTCAAAATAACCCTTTTCCTGATCCTCAAGAGACCCTGATCCCGATAGCTATCGGGATCAGGGTGACGGCTACTCCGATTTATGTCATTGGTACTCAGGTTAAGGTTGTTCTCGCATCTTAGTACTTTGTACATTGTACTTGGTACTTCCTTCCCACACCTTAATTTCAACAAAAACCAAACTCATCCTTCCTAATTTATCCTTCATCCTTTAATTTCAGTGTTCCCCATAGTTCTTCTCCCCAGCTGTAATAGCCAAATCAAGGATATTCTGTCTGGGAGGTAAAGGGCAGGTTGCGTGAGGCGTAAATACGCAGGGGGGATTGTAGGCTTTGTTAAAATCCAATATGGTGGTTCCATTAGGCTCGGGTTTTTTGACATAGATGTACCTTCCTCCGCCGTAAGTATCTCCCCCACTCGTCTCATCTGCAAAAATCAAATACAACTCATCCCCTTCGTCCAAAGCGTCAATCTGATAACTCTTCCCATCTTTTTGAAACTCCACATAACCCGGACAGGGATTCTGACTTGTCTGACCCAATACATTGGTAATGGCTATCTCCTTAACAGGTTCGTAAGGAATAAATCTTGCCTCAAACCTCCAGTCCAAAGAAACCGGATATCTTTCAATTCCTTCAAATTGTGTCACCGCTTCCACCTCCAAATCCCTGACCCGAACACCATAGGCATCCATTCTTTTGATGATATTCCATCTGAGGCTTTTATAGGAAAGTTTCGCGGTCACTTTATTTTCGTAATCAAAAATCAGGGTTTTCCCTTCAATGGTATTATCCCCAATTTTAACACCTTCAGTTATGGGGATAAAAAAAACCTTCCCCTCTTCAAGTTCAAAAGTCCCCAAAGAAAGCGGAAAAGACTCTGATTCAAGTTGTAAATCTGCATTCGGATCTGAATCGAATGAATTCTCCCCTTCTTCCAGCCAATATAAACCAATCAAATTGAGCCATCCTTCTTCTGCTTTTAGGGAGGCTACCCTTTTAGCATACCAATCTTCTACATCAGCCTGATGCTCATCACTGGTAAACTCGACGGATTTTTCGGGATTTTGGCAAAAACAGAGCGCTAATAAGATCGGCAAAAAGAATGCTATTGATTTTGCTTTTTTCATAAACAGAGCCTTTGGTATTAAAAAGCAAGATAAAGATCTTTTGTTTATAATTTTAAAGAATGAATCAATCAACATATCTGAAAAATCCTGACTAAATTGATGAATCAAACCCAAAATTAAAAAACATGAACAATTCATTAAAATCATTATTGACCATTATCCTATTGGCAATTCCTTTCATTTCGTTTTCCCAAGTTGGTGTGGGTACCAAAAAACTCAAAGAGGCAAAAATGCTTTTTGATGGAAGCAGAAAAATGCTGGATAATAATTGGACTTATTGGGAAGGTCCTAGATTCAAAGCCCAACTTCCTATCAAATGGCAAATAGTAAAAGATCCTGTCGATAAGGGTAACGCTATGAACAGCAACGATCCTGCCGCTGCAGGCGGTCTTTATGGAGCTGCGGATATTGTAACCAAAGAAGAATTTAGAGATTTCAGGTTACACGTTGAGTTTTTGGTCCAGAAAGAAGGGGGAAACTCGGGTGTTTATCTTCAAAACAGGTATGAAATTCAGATCCTGGACGGGGATTATGGACTTCACGGAATGGCTGCAATTATCAATGAACACCTGCCATTGGAAGAGGCGTATAATGGCGTGGGGAAATGGAATGCTTATGACATCCTGTTTAAGGCAGCCCGATTTGAAGGCGGAAAATTGACTGAAAAAGCACGCGTTACAATTTATTTTAATGGAAAAAAAATCCATGAAGACAAGTCAATCCAGCAGGTTTGGGGTGGCCCAAATTCGGGACAGGATGGTGGAAATGATGGCGGTAAAGGAATCACCGATCGTCCGGGAGGTATCAAACTGCAGGCTGAAGGGCATGATGTCCTTTATCGCAATATCTGGATTCAGGCTTTGGACTTGGGCAGCAAAGGAACTGATTTTTGATAAAACAAAAAGAGGGTCAAAAAACTAAGTTTCTTGACCCTCTTCAAATTTAGGTTAGTTGAATTTAAAAAAATCTGATTACCCTAACTCTTCTTACTTCACTTTTTGGTTTGGAAAGTTGCTCTCCCGTGATGAATGACATGACACAGGCATTTGTGGCATTTGACTCACATGAACTCCAATATTCAACCGTGGAAAATCCACCGATTCTATCTCTGTTTTGGTACAGATAATCCATTTCTTTCAAACTTGGCATAAACCAATCATTGAAACCTCCATTTTCAAAATTGATGGTTAGTCTTGCTGCGACTGTTCCATCATTTTCAGGATGGCATTGTGTTGGATTATTGTAATAATCAGGCAACGCATCATGAAAAGCCAATACCAATTCAGTATTTTTCCTACCTGCACCGACCTCTGTAGATGTGCCTGTGACTGAGCTGCCCTGACATCCCCATTGGGATTCAAAAACCTGCTCAACCGGGGCAATGATAATACCATGTGTCTCTCCGTCAACAAATCCTTCTTCACCAGGTTGGAAAATATGACCGACCACTCCACCTTGAAAAGGCTCTCCAACTACTACCTCTGTTGGATCTTCTTCTTTGATACAACCTGAGAGAAACAGGCTGAACCCTGCCAAAAGAAGTAATACTAATAATGCTGATAATTTGGATGAATTAAACATAAGCGACAATAATTATAAATTGAATAACGTTTTTTTATATGCAAAAATAATCATTATAATAGATAAAACATTGTTTTTACAGATTATTTTCATTCCCGATTCATTAACGGGATTTTAAATTCCAAGTTTTCTATTCTTTTCATTCCGTGTGATATTTAATTTGGGTGAGTAAATTTTAAAAAAACACAGATGACTTCTGAATAAAGCCTAAATACAAAAGTAACAATAAATCAATTGGTTTTTATAATTTCTGCATGGAAAATAAAAAATCAAGGCATCCTAAATTAAATTAGTATGAAATATTTTCACCAAAATACCTAATTCTAAAACAAAAAATTGCAGTTTCCCCAAGTTTGTTCGCCAATTGATAATTGGCTATAGCCCCGACTCCCGCACCTATAATCGGAATGAGTTGGGCAAGTTTTGCAAGGTCCATATAATCCCGATATTCCAATTGAAAATCCCTCCAGTCAAATTCCTCCGCTGCTTTGGGAATAGAACTTACAAACTCTCCCCAATTTTCAATTATTCCAATGGTGGATTGCCGGGTGGATTGACTTGAAAATGTCAACTTAAAAATGTAGAGCAGAAATAACCTTTCTTCAAACTTCTTGACATCATATCCATATGCTGCTGCTATCTCAAAGAGCATTTTCATCTTAATGGTCAGAAAAGCAGGAAAATCTACCATGCCCATCAGGATTCCCCCTGCGCCTGTTATGGCCCCTTCAGCCGAAGCAGTATTTTGATAAAACTTGATGATTTTTTTTACTTTATACTCTCTTTCTTCAAACCGTTTGGCTTGAAGAGGTTGGGGGGTTATATACTTTGTACCAAATAAAACCCCTTTGACCATTTTTTCAATTGCATAAGTAATGGCTTTGTGTACTTTCTCCGGAATCAGATTATTAATACCCCTTTGGGTACTTTTTGTCAGTTTATTTAACAAAGAAGGTTTTTTCTTTATTTTCACCAACCATCCACTGAGTTCAGCATAGGCTATTTGTTCATATAAATCCTGCTCAATAGGTCTTAAACGTGTCATTTTTTCTGATTGCTTTTAAAACTGTATATTTTCATTGGTTGTATTGACAATTTATTATTTTTAGCCCCGGAATAAAAACCCCAAGATATGCTAAATAGAATATTTCTTTTCTTCATTTTCATCAGTCTTACTTTTTCAAATTTTGCTCAATCAGACCTTTCAAAATGGGAAAACAGAGCCCAAAATTCAGAGATTGTAAGAGACCATTGGGGTGTCCCACATATATACGGAAAATCAGACGCTGATGCTGTCTTTGGGATGATTTATGCACAATGCGAGGATGATTTTAACCGGGTGGAAATGAATTACATTACGGCTATGGGTAGAAAGGCAGAAGTAGAAGGGGCAAAGGAAATATATGCAGACCTCAGAATGAAGCTCTATATTGACGAGGAGGTGGTGAAAAAAGAATACCAAAACTCCCCTCAATGGCTCAAAGACCTGATGAATGCCTGGGCAGATGGAATCAATTATTTTCTCTATACCCATCCTGAAGTAAAACCCAAACTCCTTACCAGATTTGAACCTTGGATGGCGCTGACATTCAGTGAGGGGAGCATTGGCGGTGATATCGAAAGCATTTCGGTCAATCAATTGAAAGCATTTTATGACAAAGACTTTTATGCCCATCTTATTTATGCTGAAAGGGATTGGGAGGAAGAACCAAGGGGTTCAAACGGTTTTGCGATTGCACCTAAATTATCCAAATCGGGAAATGCCCTTCTGATGATCAACCCACATACATCTTTCTATTTTAGACCGGAAGTTCATATGGTCAGTGAGGAAGGTTTGAATGCATACGGCGCGGTAACTTGGGGACAGTTTTTCATCTACCAAGGATTCAATGAATACAACGGCTGGATGCATACTTCTGCCAAAGCAGATGCCATAGACCATTATGCCCTGACTGTTGAAAAAAGGAAAGGAAAATACCATTACAAATTCGGGAAAGAATGGAGACCACTTATTGAGAAAAAAATCATAGTTCCATATAAAGAGGGGAATGAAATGCAAAGCAGGGAATTCACTGCTTTCTATAGCCATCATGGACCTGTCATTAGAGAGGAAAATGGGAAGTGGGTTGCCATCGCATTGATGGTAGAGCGGGAAAAAGCCCTGACCCAGTCCTATAATCGGACTAAAACAAAAAATCATGCGGAGTTCAAAGCCAATATGGAACTGAAAACCAATTCCTCCAACAGCACGGTCTATGCTGATCGTGATGGCAATATTGTGTACTATCATGGGAATTTTATTCCGGTAAGAGATCCACAATTTGATTGGAGGAATGTGGTGGATGGAAGTAATCCTGCTACTGAATGGAAAGGATTGCATGAAATTGAAGAAATGATCTATATCGAGAATCCGGAGAATGGCTGGATACAGCACTGTAATTCAACCCCATTTACTGCTGCTGGACCATTCAGTCCTAAAAGCGTAGATTATCCACCCTATATCGCTTGGGATCTGGAAAATGCAAGAGGAGTAAATGCCGTCAGGATTCTTTCCGACAAAAAAGACCTTACATTGGAATCCCTGATCTCGGAAGTTGCCTATGAACCAACTTTGATGGCCTTTGATCCCATGATTCCTGCATTGGAAAAAGCTTACCAAAGCCTTTCTGAAGATGATCCAAGAAAACCGAAATTGAAAGAACCTATGGCTGCGCTTTCTTCTTGGGATTTAAAAACAGGAGTCAATTCAGTGGGCACATCCTTGGCCGTTTTCTGGGGAAATCAATTGATTGCTACAGGGAGGGAACTGGATAGGCCTTGGGATGCCTATATTTTTGACTTTTTGGCCGAAAATACCACTGATGAAATGAAAGTATCAGCCCTGGAAAAAGCCATTGACAAACTTGTAGAAGACTTTGGAACCTGGAACACCCCTTGGGGCGAAATCAACCGCTTCCAAAGGGTTACCAACGAAATTCAGGGCATATTCTATGATGAGTTGCCAAGTTTGCCTGTAGGATATAATTCCTCTCTTTGGGGTTCCTTGGCGGCTTATGGCAGTCGGGCCTACCCCAATACCAAAAAATGGTACGGGAATGTCGGGAATAGCTTTGTCGCTGCAGTAGAATTTGGAGAGAAAGTCAGGGCAAAATCACTCTTGGCCGGTGGACAAAGTGGCAATCCCTTTTCCCCCCACTTTGTAGATCAGGCAGAAAACTACAGTAAAGGAGTTTTCAAGGATGTCAGTTATTATAGGGAAGATGTGCTGGAGAATGCCAGGAGGATTTATAGGCCGGGTTCCACTAACTAAACAACAGATTTCTGCTAATAATCCCATTATTAACTGGACCAAAAAATATCCAAAAAAATAATTTTAAAAACTGAGCCTTATTGAAAGTAACTATTCTTTAACCTTCTTAATATATTCCGTGTAATAAGACCAAGGATCTTGAGGGTTCTTATTTTTATATTCCAGATAAAATTTTCTTTCATCAGGCCACATCAATAACATTCTTCTTTCTTCTTCTGTCATTTCAGTGATCTTTTTCGCTGCTGTCAATGATCTAGCTTCCATTAACAATCTTTCTATTTTTTCCATCATTGATTTTAAATCATTTATTGCTGGCATAGAAGATTCCATATTGGAAACTTTGTCTGAAATTTCAGGCAATGACTTTTTTAAAAGTTCTTTTATCTCTGAATTTATGTCCTTTTGCAATGGTCTCGAGTTCATCTCTTTTTATAATAATGGGTCTAAATTTTTTAAGCTTTCCCTCAAACTTAGTATGTTCGAAATTAAAGATTTTGACCTGGTTTTGAAAATGTATTCTTATAAGTTTTTCTCTGTTATTCAAGCTTTTTGCAACTTTTACATAATGTGAAATCGGAACGTATCGTCCAAACAAAAACCCTCTATTTAAATTACTCTCAAACGCTCTTTTGGGTTCGCAACTATATATAAATATTTCAACAAGATACCCAAGTTGCATCGATTTTCTGATATAACCCAACAGCTTATCCTCATCATTAATAGTACCATCAAAAATTATTTCATTTTGCACAAAAGTTCTCAAATGAGATGATTTTCCTGTTGCTGGTAATCCTCCAGCAAAAATAACTTTGGAAACAATCCCAATATTTCGCCTTAAAATTTCCTGAAAAATGTCTTCCGTCAATAATTTACACACATTCTGAAATTCTGAAACATTGGTTCTATCATACCCTATTGGAGTAAACAAGTCTCTGACAGCATCCGGATCAATTATTTGGGGAAAGGCATTAAGATATTTATCAACCAATTTACTTTTGTTTTCCAAATAAAAATCTATTTGCTTTTTAGAAATTTCAAATTTTGGCATAAATCAAATATAAATAACTCATCTCATATTTATATCTATTCTAAAAAACTTTAAATCTTTTGACTTTATATTTATATTCGCCTTAAAATGAAATCACTATGAACCACAATTTTTCAACAGCCACACTGACAGAAACTTCCTATACCAAAACGGAAACTAAAGTCAAATCAATTCCTACTTATATCTATGCTTCCGTATTTGCATCTCTTTGCATCGCTGTCGGGTTACTTTGGGATATTTCCTGGCATATGAGTGTGGGAAGGGATGGCCTGTTTTCCCCGCCCCATATTGCCATATATCTCGGTGCGGTAATCGCAGGAGTGTTTTCAGGAGTAAAAGTATTGAAAACAAGCTTTTGGGGTTCGAAAGAGGAAAAAGCCCAAAACATCAAATTCTGGGGCATTTTTCATGGTTCCCTTGGCGCCATGTTCTGCGTTTGGGGAGCATTTGCCATGCTGACCTCAGCACCTTTTGATGATTGGTGGCATGGTACTTATGGTTTGGATGTAAAAATACTATCACCGCCGCATGCCTTGTTGGGATTGGGAATGATCATGATTCAATTTGGAGCGATGATTTCAGTTATCTCAGTTCAGAACAAATTGGAAGGAAAAGCAGATCCACGCACCAAAAAACACTTGGAATGGATGTACGCCCTTTCATCCGGTTTTTTACTGGCGATGGTTTATGTGCTGGTTTCGGAATATTTCTTTGTGAACAGACTTCATGGAGCTTTGGCCTATCAGGTAGCTGCACTGATATTCCCCATTTTCATGGTGTCAGTAGCCTATGCAGCACCCTATAAATGGGCTGCTACAAAAATGGCTTTAGCTTATACCTTCATTATGGCTGTTATGGTCTGGATTTTACCTTTATTTCCCGCTGAACCTAGATTAAGCCCGGTTTATAACTATATCACCAGATTCCAGCCCTATCATTTCCCCATGCTGTTAATCGTTCCGGCAATTGCCCTAGATGTACTTATGGCCAAGTACAGGAATATCAATAAATGGTTGTTTGCAGCATTGATATCCATTGCTTTTGTAGCCACTTTTGTCCCTGCCCAATGGTATTTTGCGGAGTTCCTCAATACCGAAGCGGCAAGAGGCTGGTTTTTTGGAAGATTTTCATGGCCATATTCTGCACCACCTGAATTTCAGTATCGCTTTGCTTTTCATCCCAGGTTTATCGATACGGGCTGGGCATTGATAAGCGGGCTTTTGATCGCTGCAGGTATCGGAATCCTCACTTCAAGATTGGGGCTTTCGTGGGGAAATTGGATGAAGCAGGTGAAAAGGTGATTTGGGTTTTGACTTTCTTGCCAATTTCCATTGAAAAATTTTCAAACTTGTCCGAAGTCCGATGACCGATGACCGATGTAACGCCTATTCAAACATCGGGCCGCATAATGTATTCAATTTTACTTTCATATTGTGGGTATCAAAAAAATTTAAACCATGAAGAATATCCTAATTAGTTTAGTTCTGCTCATAGTAAGTTTCGCAATCAGCAGCCATGTGGGCAGTCCGGGAGTGATTTATGAAGGTAAGTTGGGCAATTACAGGATTTTGGCCAATGTCAGCCCACCGGATGTAATTCCAGGGATAGCTCTGGTTACCGTGGTGATTCCTGAAAATCCACAAGGTATCAATATGGAGGTCCGTCCAGTATATTGGAGTGCAGGACTGAAAGGAACTCCTATCGCTGACCCCATGCTGCCCGTGGTAGGTGAAGAAGGGAAATATGAAGGAGAATTATGGTTTATGGAAGGTGGCACCTCTAGTGTGCAGATCATTCTTCATGAGAATGGGGAAACATCTGAAACCATCGTCCCTATTATGGCCATGCCTACCGCCCAAAAAGATATGCCCATGGAACTTGGCATTCCATTGATCATCCTAGGTATTTTCTTGGTCATTTTAATGGTTACCATTGTAGCTTCAGCCATGGGAGACAGTATCCGTGACCCGGGAGAACATAGAAGTTCAAAAATCAACAGAAAAAAACAGATCGGCATTGTCATCGGAAGTTTAGTAGTGGTATTGGTGGTTTGGGGTGGAAAATCCTGGTGGGATTCAGAGGCTTCCTATTATCAGCAAACTTTATACAAGCCTTTTGAGGCCAAAAGCTTTTTCGAACAGCAAAGTGGCGGAGATTATCTGTTGCTGAAAGTAGATTCTACAGTGCTCAATTATGGGAGAATTACCAGAAAACTCAGTTATATGGTTCCAGACCATGGCAAATTGATGCATTTGTTTTTGATCAGGAAAGGCGATTTGGATGTTTTTGCCCATCTTCATCCACAGAGAATTGACACCCTCAATTACAAAGTCAAACTCCCGCCCCTTCCCAGTGGGGATTATCATGTGTTTGCGGACATTACCAGATATACCGGTTTTTCTGAAACCATAGTATCAGACCTGACCATCCCTGAGGGTAATAACTTCAGTTTAGCTTCCAATCAGGATGTGATTTTGGGAAGGGATGATACTTACACTTTTTCCAACCCAGTCACCAACAAAGTCAGCACCTTGGATGGAGATATCATGGTCTGTGGTAAACCTGGCATCAAAACCGACTTGCCCGGTGGCTATACTGCCATCTGGGAAACAGAAACCGGGAAATTTGATGCGGGGAAATTATATAATCTTGATTTCGCCTTATTTGATCAAGCCGGCGAACCTGCCAAATTGGAGCCTTACCTGGGAATGATGGGGCATGCCGTAGTCCTAAAACACGATGGTTCGGTCTATATCCACCTCCATCCTACCGGAAACTATTCTATGGGTTCTCAGCAGATGTTATTGGAAAGATTCGAAACAGGCAAGATCGGTTTCACCAACCTGCCCACAGTTCAGAGTTTCCCGGACAGCATAGACAAGGTCCTTGAATTTTTGGACCAACTTCCGGATGCTGAAAGAGACAGTCTGCTGATGGGTGATATGTCCCATTGGGAATGGACTGATGAAGAACATGCAGAACACAGTATGGTATCTTTTCCTTACGCATTTCCTGAGGAAGGTCAGTATCGCATTTGGATACAGGTCAAGATCGATGGAAAAATTGTGAATGGGGCGTTTGATGTGGAGGTGGAGTGAAAGGCTGAGACGCAAGAAACAAGATACAAGACTTGAGACACAAGACACAAGACAATAGAAGCGAGAGCCGAGATGCGAGAGCCGAGATTCAAAGCCTACCCAAGTAATAGGGAATTAACAGCTTTGGGATTGGAGCTTAGGTCTAAAATCTAAAAGGCTATAGGCTATAAATCTTTAAATTTCAGGATTCTGTATTTGATAATGGAGGAGAAATGATATTTATTATGATAACAAAAATTGCCTCTCCCAAGCAAACTTTATCAACCTCAATCCGAAAAACACCAACACAATTGCTACTGCAATATTGAGCTTTTTCATCAATCCGGGAGTGACAAATGATTTCAGTTGCTTTGCGATAAAGGCCTTCAATAAGTCAATTACAAAGACGGTGAACAATAAACCAAAGTAATACAGAAAAACATCAGTATTTTCAAAATCCTCTTTCAGGTTAACCAATCCCGCTATGGAAATCCAGAATAACATGACAAAAGGATTGATGCCGTTAATTCCAAACCCCTTTAAAAAGCCGGTTGTTTTTTTTGGTTTGGATATCATCATACCTCCCGAACTTATTCTTTCCTTGTTTTTTTTGAAAAAGCCAGAAACCCCAAATCCAATCAAAACAAGACCACCGACATAGCCTAATATCACCTCAAAATTTGGATACTGTGCCAAAAAGCTTACTCCAAAAAATGTGATGATTACATAGATCAAATCACTTGAAAGGATACCTAAAGCCAAAATAACAGTATGGCGAAATCCATTTTCAATACTGTTTTGGATCAGAGTAAAAAAAACAGGGCCGATCATCGCGGAAAGCAATAAACCCATACTGATACCTTCTAACAGTGCCTGATTCATATTTTCATGCCATTTTCCTCCAGGTATTCCAGCCAACTATTCATTTTTTCACCTTTCAGGACTCTAGGGAATTTATTCTGACCACCTTCTTTTCCTTGGGCCTTTAACCATCCATAAAACAAAGCAGCAGGTACCACTGATAGTCTCATTTCTTTCAGCGCATGTTTCCTTTCGACTGCATAATCATCATTGAGAACCTTTAAATGCCCATCAATTTTATCTCTTAATTCTTTCTCATCGACTTGATTATCCGTACCGGCAAACCAGTGATGGGCGAACAAAGTACCATTTGGCAAGCCCAAAACGGTAAATTCACGGATATCCAGATTCATTTCCTCTTCCACCAAATGTATGGCTTTGTTGATATTGTCAACAGATAAATGTTCTCCGCACAAGCTCAAAAAATGTTTGGTCCTTCCTGTAATTACTATTTCGGATTCTTCTATGGAAACAAACCGGATGACATCTCCAATCTGATATCTCCAAGCGCCGGCACAAGTAGAAATCAAAAGTGCATAGTCTTTTCCTTCCTCCACTTCATCAATCTTCAATATCTCAGCATTGGGATGGATTTCTCCATTTTCATCAAAATTACCTTCGTTGAAAGGTACAAATTCATGAAAAATCCCATTGTTCAGTACTAGCCTCATGGATTTCCTTTCTGGCAAAGCCTGAAAAGCCAAGAAACCTTCCGAAGCCAAATAGGTTTCCATATAAATCAAGGGCTTGGCCATCAATTTTTCAAAACCCTTAATATAAGGTTCAAAAGAAACTCCCCCGTGCACATAAATCGTCAGATTTGGCCAAATATCATGGATCGTTTTCAATTGGTATCTTTCTATGATTTTTTCAATCAATATCTGCAACCAAGCAGGCACCCCAACAATTATTCCTATATCCCATTTTGGAGCCATTTCTACAATTTGCTCTAACTTCTCTCCCCAATCCTTATTTTTGGAAATCTGCTTGCCGGGTTTGTAAAAAGTCTGAAACCAAATAGGAAGCCTTCCTGTCGTAATGCCGCTGAGGTCACCGGAAAAATAGGTCCCATTAAATTCCAGATCAGTACTTCCGCCCAACATTAAAATTCCTTTGGTAAATAATTCATCCGGTAAATCATACTTTGAAAGGGAAAGAATCTGTCTTACTCCTGTTCTTCGGATAGCCTTTACCATATCCTTGGATATGGGAATATATTTGGAAGAAGCACCTGAGGTGCCTGAGGTGAGCGCAAAATACCTGATGGCTTCAGGCCAGGTTATATTCTTCTCCCCTGCTTTGAGTCTATACCACCATTCATTGTAGATTTTTTCATAATTATAAATGGGAACATGCTGGGCAAAGGACTTGTAAAAACTATCATCCCGGTTTTTAAACTCTTTCAAAATCACATCAAATTTATACTTCCTGCCGAATTCAGTCTTTGCCGCTTTGATCAACAATTTTTTAAGTTCGACTTTTTGAAGTTCTAAGGGAGAGCTATATTCCTGTTCCAAAGAATCCCTTAATCTGATGCCCTTTTTTAGCAATGTACCCAATATAGCCATATCTTTGTTTGGATTGATTTCACCAAATTTAAACGAATGAGCATTAAAGAAAACCTAAATAAAATAAAAAATACATTTTCAAATCCTCAATGTTTATTGGTAGCCGTAAGCAAGACCCAACCTATCTCTGCCATTAAAGAAGCTTATGATTTAGGAATCAGGGATTTTGGAGAAAATAAGGTTCAGGAAATGTTGGAAAAACAAGCTGAATTACCTGATGATATCAGGTGGCATATGATCGGGCATCTTCAAAGCAATAAAGTCAAATACATAGCCCCATTTGTACATTTAATCCATGGTGTGGATTCCTTGAAATTGCTCAAAGAAATCAATAAACAGGCAGAAAAAGTAAACAGAATAATCCCATGTCTTCTTCAGATTTACATCGCTAAAGAAGAAAGTAAATTTGGCTTGGACGAAAATGAACTGGAAGAAATAATTTCCGGGAACGAGATCCAAGAACTCAAAAACATCAAAATTTCAGGATTGATGGGTATGGCTACCTATACGGATGATACGATAATAGTCAGAAAAGAATTTCGTGGACTTTACCAATTATTTACAACACTAAAAAATAGAATGCTTCCCCAGAATTTTGAAATGAAAGAATTATCCATGGGTATGAGCGGTGATTACAACATTGCACAGGAAGAGGGAAGTACTATGGTCAGGATCGGAACGGCAATCTTTGGAGAAAGAAATTATAAATAATATGATCAAACTCAATACTATTCAAATTGCCGGAATTCTAGGCGGATTGGCAGTAGCCATAGGAGCTTTTGGGGCTCACGGATTGGAAGCAATCCTGGAAAGCAATGCTAGAACAGAAACTTTTGAAACAGCCGTTAAATACCACTTTTATCATGCGTTGGCCATTCTTGCTGTAGGAATATGGCAGCGGTCAGAACCTGTCGTCAAAAGGCTAAACACAGTTGTTTGGATGTTTTTTATAGGAATCCTGATTTTTTCGGGATCACTTTATGTGCTTTCCTTGACCGGGATTTCCTGGCTTGGAGCCATTACTCCTATAGGAGGTGTAGCATTTATCCTGGGTTGGGGATTGTTGGCATTCTCTGTCAAAAAAAGTCAGAATAAAATCAAATAATAAACCTTGAACAAAATCAAATTTTCATTCCTATCCCTTTGCCCGATCAGAAAAATCTTACTGGTTTTCTTCCTTCTTTTGTATTCAAATGTCAGTTTTGGGCAAGAATCAGAAATTGTAAATAGGTATCTGGGACTTGACAGCCTGTTGAACGAAAGGTCGTTTTTTGGAAATCACCTTACCGGATTCGTTCTATTCGATTTGGACAGTCAAAGGGTCCTCTATGAAAAAAACAGTCACTTAAACTTCATTCCGGCTTCGACTACCAAGCTTTTGACTTTTTATGGCAGTTTAGTCGTATTGAAGGATAGCTTACCGGCTTTTAGGTATATAGAAAACGATGGTGGAATTACGTTTTGGGGAACAGGATTCCCTGTTTGGAAATATAAAAACATGCCCCATACCAAGATTTCAGAATTCCTTGGCCGCTACAAATCCATCAGATTTTCAGATTCGAACTGGAAAGATGAGGCTTTTGGATATGGTTGGCAATGGGATGATTATTATTATTCCTACTCATCTGAGAAGTCTCCTTTTCCGATTTATGGGAATTTTGTCACCTACACCAATCAAAAAAGAACCCCGATTCCCAATATCTCCAATTTCAATAAAGTAATAATCAATACAACAAAAGAAATCAAGCATGTGGAAAGAACTTTTCATAGCAATGATTTTTACTTCAACCCAAACACCTACACTGCCACCAAATCGGAACTTCCATTTATCACCTCATCGGAACTTTTTACAAAATTGGCTGAAAACCAAATCAATAAACCGGTCGGTTTGAGTAAAGAAATTTTACCCTCATCCCATAAGGTCTTCCAAGGCGGTACACTCTTGCCCCTTTGGATAGAAATGCTACAGGAAAGTGATAATTTTATTGCAGAGCAACTTATTTTGATGATTTCCGATGCACAGTTTTTGGAATTGAATTCTGAGCGGGCCATAGATTTTATACAGAAAACCTATTTGTGGGATTTGCCTGACAAGCCGCAATGGGTGGACGGTTCCGGGCTTTCAAGACATAACCTGATTACCCCAAGATCCATGATTGCCCTGATGGTCAAGTTGGAGGAAGCCATGCCCCGCAGTCAGATCATGAGACTCCTTCCTCAGGGAGGAATAAACGGGACTTTGAAAAACAACTTCAAAGCCAGAACACCGTACATCTATGCCAAAACCGGAACGATCAGCAACAATCTCAGTTTGGTAGGTTATATTGTCACTGATTCCGGTCAGGTATATGCTTTTGCCTTTATGAACAACAATTACCTCAACAAATCCGCTGAAATCCGAAGGGAAATGGAAAAGGTAATGGTGTATATTAAGGAGAAGTTTTGAGGATTGAGATGAAAACACCTTGATATTTAACATATCCCAAAAGTCCACCATTAAATTTTGTATAATACTTACTGAATTTCTAATTTAAGGCATGGAAAAAAGAAAATTTACTTATGCCCATCCAAATATAATTGAAGAAAAAAGGATTAAAGAAGTAAGAGCGCTTTCCTACTTGGAAAGGCTGGAAAGACTTTTTGTATTGATAGAAATTTCACAAACAATGAGCAAAGCATCAAAATCTAACCTAACACAGGATGCAAGAACAAATAGTTGATATATGGAAAAACTTTCATTTAAATAATGTAAGGTATTTAACGATTGGGGGGTTTGCTGTCAATATTATAAGAGCTTGATAATGGCAAAGAAAGCCGCTAACCGATTAAAGGACCAACTTGATTTAGAAGAATTGCAGAAAATCAATCCTTCACACGGCTTGGATGATTAATGGTCCTTTTTTTCTGTTTATCCCAAAAGAACCAAATCATCACCAAAACAGCAAAAACCACTAAAATCCGAACTAATGTATAAGGATATTGATTACCCACATCTTCAAACTGAAAAGAATTTCCTATCAAAATCATACCACCCCAGTAGTATGGGATTCTATTTCCCCGGTCCTGTTGGTTTATAAAATCCAGTTTTGCTTTTTGAAGTGCAACATCTGAAAAATAACCTTCTCTAAGGTATTGATAAAACTGTTCGGTTATCGCGTAAGTGGCCTTATCATCCACCTCCCATAAAGTTGTAACGCTTGAAGCAATGCCCAAAGAAGCAAAGCCCCTTGCCAAACTCATCACACCTTCACCTTTGATAGACTTTCCTACACCAGTATTACATGCCGATAATACAATTAGATCTGTCTTAGGCCAACTGTCAAAGGGTATCTCAGATAATTTTAATTTGTCATCGGAAAAATAAATCATTGGTTCACTACCATAATTGTCGGCATCAGCATGCGAATAAACATGGACCACAGAATACTTATAATAATCATTTAAAAAGTTTTGTTTGGAAGCATTTTGCCCTGACAATACTTTTGAGCCTGAGAACATCGCAGCAAGCTTTTTCAAGGATACTTCTGAACCGAGCAGGGATGCTTTATTGGCATTGAAAAAATCCACTGGAGCTAATCCAAAGAGGCTAATTGGCTTATCTCGAGTTGACACCTTATTTTTTTTCAAAAATTGGGCAGAATATGTAAAGCTGACCGGATGATTTTTAAGTAAAAACGATTCCGGATCAGATTCATTTGTGATCAAAATTTCAAATGGAAGTACTTGTTCTTCCATGGAAAAAATGATTCTTTCCCCCTTCAATCCCAAAGGATAAACCAAATCAAGGTAAATTTGGTGGGACAACTCAACGAACTCTGAATAGTTACCATTGAGCGTGGTTTTATCAATTACTAATTCATTAAATCTGTTTATTTTTTCATAGATTGTTCCAATGGGTTTCATTTCCAAAACAGGTTCTTCAGAACCTACTTTAAGGATGAACAGATTCTCCTCACCCATAAAATAGCTGACATAAACCTGGTCATTTGAAATTATTCTTTCCCTTAATTCCTGCATTGAAAACACCATGGTATCATACTTATACTGATAGTATACAGGATACTTGGCCTCCAGGCTTTTGATAAACTTCTTGTATTCTTCCCGTCCATCATATAATTCTTTTACTAGTTTTTGATATCCAAGTTTATCAGATTTATTTGTTTCAATTTGTTTTAGCAAATTATCAATTGACTTCTTCAATATTGTTTCTTTTTTCACCTCTTCGTCTGATAAGAGCTGCATAGCACCTAGTTCGTTTAGTTTGTCATTCAACAACACTGCCCTGCTTTTTTCCAGGAAATAAAACACTTGTTCAGGATTATTTGCCAGAATGGAGGTTTCAAGGGCTTTCTCATAAAGACTTTTGGTTCTTCCTCTCCAATATTCTTTTGATGTCGAATTATTTTGGTTCCAGCGCATCTGATCTACCAATTTATCAGCCAAAAAATGGGTTTTAATGGAAGCCTCTAAGTAACCTTTCTCTTTCGGCTTTTCATTGTATAGTTCAAGAAGGCTTTCCCCTTTATTTTTCAATAAAACAAAACCGATTTGGTCATTGGAAAAATTTCTGAAATAAGCAGGATCCGGATTGGTGAAAACATTGTTGTTTTCAAAATTTTTTCCCATTGCAACAAGCCCCTTTTGGAAAAATCTCAAAGCCTCAAAGTGATCATCTTTTTTTTGAAAAAGAACACCTAAACCATTATAAATCACCGGTATAAGCATTTCAGCTTCGCTCCCTTGGCTGTAACCTAAAGCTTCCTCGAAATAAACTATGGCTGCTTTCGGGTTGGAATCTGAAAGCATTGACCCCATTTTGTATAGTGTATTGGCTACCGAAGTGTGATAACCCAAGACTTTTCGGATCTGAAGGCATTTCTCCAAGTAGTCAAAAGCTTCAGAAATTCTATCTGATGTTTCAAGAAACTGCGAATAGATTGAAAATGCCACTGCTTTTTTTTCATCAGCCACTCCTTCTTGCTCAAATACCGGAATTATCCTTTCGAAAATATCCCTGGATGGCTCCATCTGCTCCAAAAGTAAAAGGGAGTAAGCTTTTTGGAGTAGCAGCATGTTACCATCTATTGTGCTTGTAATGCTAGGGATAGTGGCCATAGCATAATCAATGATCTCAATGGCTTTTTGATAATCTCCCAAACCAAAATAGTACGAGGCCATATGTTCATGGATCAAAGCGGCAACAAAACCTTTCTTTTCAGGATATATTTCAAAAATTTCCAAGCTTTTCTCGAAATAAGTCTCTGCCTTTTCCAGATCAATGTTCAGGTAGGTCAGGCCCATATTGCAATATGTTTCACACAGATAGTTGTATTCAGAGTAAATACTATTGCTGCTATTTATCCTTACTGCTTCTTCGAACAATTGGATAGCCTTATCAGTATCATTTTGGATCCTATAATAGTCTCCGAGTCTATGAGCCATGCGGGCATAGATACTGTCTTTTTGGTAACCCAATTGGATATATTCATCCATAAGAATTTCCAATTTCTTGATCTTGGTATCTATAAATCCATTTTTCTCAAATCGGATATCATTGATTTTGTTTATCCAATCAATGGGCACTTTAGTTTCATTCTGAATGGCAAATAAAAAATTTAACTGTAACCAATTTGATGTAAAAATCGCCATTCCAATAAGGAAATATTTCTTAAATACACTATTCATCCCTTCTATGAGAATATCTACCTTTATAAATAAATCCGGAGAGTTGATTAGGTGAATCCTGCTGATAAATCCCTAAATCAAGAAATTTTTCTGACCATTCTGATTTTGGCGAATTTTTAAACATATAAGATAGTCTAAAATCGAATTTGGCTCCAATTTTGCCTGTCATAATGGCATTAGCAAATGACGAACCGGTTGTGAAAGGTTGAACTCCTCCACTATTTTGATAAAAAAAAGGATAATCAAATTTATAAATTTCACCTTCAATCGAATCTGAAACTACTCCAACATCAACGTGTTTTGGTGAATAGTTTTGTCTAGGGCTGACTTCTTCTAAATTTGGATTTATAGTCGTGGCAGTCACTACATTATTTGGCCTGTTGACATTTGTTTCACTCATGTAAGCTGGATAAAATCTGTTCTGAGCCAAGTTTCTGGAATTTCCGGTGGAACTTCCAATATTCCCCGCTGCTGTTACAAGGAGGATTTCATTTGGTAATAAATGCTCCTCTAGCAACATATAAAATATGGAGTTTTTATAATCTGTTTTATTTGTGTATTCGGTATTATCATAAAACCCCATACTGGCGTTGATGATTTTAGCACCTTTTTCCTTGGCATATAGAATCCCACAAAGCAGATCAAAACATGTTCCTGAGTTTAGATTATCCAAAACTTTAACATTCAACAGTTTAGGTCTAATTTTTCCTTCATTTAAAAATTGTTCTAGTATATATGCATTTACCAAAGTACCGTGCTTACTAATAGTTCCATCTGTAATATCAGAAGAATTGTTCACGAAATTCCAACCGTACCTTTCATTTTTAAAACAAGCGTCATCTATCGAATTTAAAAAAAGAAATTCCAAAGGGAAAATATTTAAATCCACTCCTGAATCCAAAATACCTACAATAAAATTATTGCCACTTTCCGAAAAAGATATATCTTTTGGAATAATAAATTTCCCAATCGTTTTTTCCTCTTTCAAAGTTTCAGGCATTGATGTCAAAAAATTTAGCCCAAAAACAGCATAGCCATCATTTACTCCTTGCGTAGAACGATCGGCAGTTGCAATTCGATCCCCATGGCCGTTCATTATTCTAATTAACAAGGAGTCCAATCCTTCTGCAGTCCAAAGTTCACTTAACTCCAAACAATTAGAACATGGTTTTTTGGTAATTTTTGGGAGAACACCTTTATTTTCAATTGTTAACAATTTTTCTAAAGAGTCTGATAAATTCTTTTTAAATTCCAGATTACTGAAAAAAACAATTGCCTCATTTTTCTTGTGTTCAGAGGTGAAAGAGGGTTTTGAAACTTTTGTGTTTTTACATCCAAATAATAAGGTGACAAGGACAATCGAAATGAACAGAAAACAATTTCTACTACTTTTCATACATTAAAGAGGCTTATATTAATAAATTAACGATACAATAAAGTCCACAGGAAATTTCCTTCAAATCCCACAAGACCTATCACAAAATCAAAACAACTATACTTAAACAAGTTCCACTAATTTAAGAATATATCGTTGAATTAAAACAATAAGTCCAAATTTTATTATGTAAAATGCAATTTTATTTCAAACCAAGATTTGAGCTGTTTCTATATGCATCAAGGCTTCTATTGGCTTCCTCCAATTGAAGTTTAGTTCTTGAAAGTTCATTTTTAAGATTTTCTATATCTTGAAGATCTTTGTTCAAAACCAGCAATTTTTTATGCAGGTCCGAATATTCAATCATAAAATTGAAAATGTCTCTATTAATTACTCCGTACAACTCTCCTTCACCTTGTATATCCATATTGCTCAGGTTTTCATTAAGATTCCTTTCAATCAACGGATGTACATACCCCAATTCCTGTAAAGAATCAATTAATGTTTTGGATACTTCCATAGCTTGGATAAATTGTTGTTGTGCGTAAATCTGATTCTCAAAATCACTGATCCTTTTTCGAAGATGTGCATTTTCAGCATTAGGAATCAATGAATTGAAATACACAGCACCGATAATGATTGTCACAGTAATGACAAAGGATATCAAATAGACAGCAAATGCATAATTCCTTTCTTTTGAATTCAAGATATTTTTCATGATTTCTATATTTTTTATGATTTTGGTTATTCAACAAAAAAACTCTTTCTTTTGCTTGGCACAGGAGGTTCTTCAACGGTCTGAAAATCCCTAGTTGAAGAAGAATTATCTTTAGCATCTTGGTGCTCCTTGACAAATATTCCTGCATCTTTCCTTTTCCCTATGTATTCAAGTTTCGACATACTGGTAAACAACTTGTCCATATACTTGGAAAAAAAATTGATTTTTTCCACACTACTTGAAATATCCTGATGGTTATACTTCAAATTGGCAATAGTTGATAATTGAACCTCAAGCTCTCCTTTTTTAATGTCACATGATTCATTCCAATAGTTCAAAAGTTCTTCTTTCCCCAGACCCTCATAAATATCCAAGGTGTTTTTTATTACTCTTGAAAGAGCTATAAAACACTCAATCAAAATAACAGGTGGTTGAAACAATTTCGAAATCCCAAAAGAACCGGCATGAATGGCAGTGAATTGATATACTTGTTCACAAACCTTTTGGACAATCAAAGCCATATCATTCTGCTGTTTTTTAAATATGATTTTCCTGATAATCTGAATGGACGCAATCTCCAATTTTCCCAGCAACCTTTCCATGTCTGCATGCAATTCCAATAAAACAGAATGACTATAAACAGCAGTACAGGGAGGAATGAATTGTTCATCAACTGAGAATCTGCCATCATGATGGTGAAGTCTTCCTATAGGTAGGTCCGCATCCCCTATAACCCATTGCTTCCAATCTTCATGAGCCATCAAATGAAGAGAATAAGTGGGTAAGCTTGAAGGTAATCTTGGTGGTAATTCTTCCATATCCGCACTTCCACATTGCGTTCTTTCAAAAGGATTGACCCGAAGAACCAGTAAATAACTTGAATCCTCCTTACTGTTTGATGCAAGCACCCTGTCAACTTTTGGAAGGGTTATTGAAAGGTAACCTCCTTCGATTGTTTCATAATCCAAATCAATCAGATATCCTCCTCTTGTAATGGCATTAAAAGAAGAAATTCTAACTCTAGCTTCATTTTGATTATCCGTTGAAATAGACACTTTAAAATCCTGGGTCTTGCCCCAATAAGGCAATAACCCATAATTATAGGGATGAAGCATAGATCCTACCGATTTAACCAGTGAAGCAGTGTGGGCAAGATGTTCCTTCACAAAATGATTTTTATTCAATTTCATTCCATCAACCCAGTTGACAGGCAGATATTTCCGGGAATTTTCCATGATAATATGTTTAAGACTCTACTATTCTTTTGCAGATAATGACGTTGTTCTCTTTAACTGAATTGTTGAAAATGGTTTTTTCAGCATCCAAATAATTCCTTTGAATACTATAGACTTCAGGTTTTTTATAAAAAATCCATCCAAATGGTTCACCGCTATCGTCCAAAAATTCAATCTTCTCATGAGGATGCCTTTCATTGTAGTCATTGATGAAATAATAAAACAGTTGTCCAAAATCCATGTCCAATGGGGCTTTCGCTCTAAAATGGGTTTGCAATTTGTCACCCATCTTTTTTTGAATCAGGAAACTGACCAACAACAAGTTTTTCAATTTACTTTCATCAGGTTCTTCAATATCCTCACTAACCCGATAATGCCAAAGTTTGAATATCCTCTCAGGTATTTCCATGGCATTGTAAAAACTTCTTTTGACAAACCAGGGCACTATAAACCAAATGATACTTCCTGCCATTTGGATTTCCAATCCATTTCCCCCAAATATTCTATGGACTAATACAAATCCAATACTTCCCGATATGGCCAGCAGAACTGAAAAAAGGAATTCCAACAGAATGGATTTTTCCTTCCCCGCCCATTTTAAATATGTATCTATCCAATTGACATGCGCTATTCCCAAAACCAAAAAATATATTTGAAAGATTATCAAAAATAGCTGCTGATCCTTTAGATGAGTCCATATTGCCAAAACAGCTATCAATGAACATAACATAAAACCTAACAATAAATAAATCAAAGTAGCTTTCATGAATGGTTTGAATCCTCCATAAATCTTTCCAATTAACTTCAAAAAAATCAAAAATGTACCCACCACACCCATACCTAAAATCAATAAGGTTTTCGTCACCTCATCTTCTATCATCTTTTCCATGTCATATTTATTTTAAACATTTGAGTTAAACTATTTCACTTACCAAATCCAGTATTTCTGTACTTTCTAAAGCACTGGAATATCCCAAATATGGCCCTGCCATATTTTTCAAATCCATATTCAGACTATCTTCCCTTACAGAAATCTCGGTTACGATATCCATATCCAAAGGCAGAAAAATTCTATAAAACCTATCCAATACATTTTTTTTTTGACCACCTTCTAGGTACTCTGGCAGCTCATGTTCATGTATAGGTCCAATGAATGTCTTGATCTTTGGATCATAGGAAGGGAAATAATCTCCCAAAACCGACCCTGTTCCCAATAACCCAAAATTTTCATGATTTTGATCCTGATCTGAGAATACACATTGATTTTCGGTTTTATGAATTAATTTGAATTCCACAGGATGGCTTATCATCAATGAAAGGACTTTTTCAGCCACTTGAAAATCACTGGAGACCAATTGTTTGTATGGCATTATTCTCAAGAATCCCGGAATAAAAGCTTTTGGCAAATCCAATGGAAGACCATAAAACCCCATAAGATCAAAATCCATTTCTCCAAAGTCCAAGCCCTGAATCATTGAATATTCCTCAGATTCCAAATTCAGTTTTTGAACAAAAAGGGCATTTTCCAAAGGCGCAAAAAACTTCCTACATTCTCCTTCAATCATTTTGTTTCTTCTTACCTCCAATGCCATTCCATGACTCCCAACATCTCTTTTTTTTGTTTCATTGGAATGGTGGAAAATCCCCTCTGGAAGCAAATCATAAATCCCCTCTCTGTTGAGTTTAATAGCGATAAATTCTTGATGCGCCCCATCCTCCTCAATGGAAACATCCTGAACGTCTTTTTGGAACGTCCTTTTAAATGGCCCGGAATTTAGAGCTATAAATTGATCCTGATTAATCCCATCAACTCCTGCAATTGCCAAATACGCTTCAGCTTTAACATCCAACGATGAGCTTTTTAATACTTTGATCAGTTGATACAATTTTTCGGTAGTTTCCATTTATATTTCATTTAATTCTAGTCTTGTTTAAAGAAACCTTAATTGGGAACCAGGTCAAAGAGTTTTTATCCAATTGATTGGCAAGGTTTTTTTCCCAATAATCAATGAATCGGTCGCTTGTAACTCCTTCGAAAGCTCCATCCCTCAAACCAACATTTACTTCTATTATCTTTTCAAAAGCAATTTTTGGATCAGGATTCACCCTTATTGTTCTATTGATATCAACCTGTTCCACCACATCTCCCAACTGCCCCATTATAAACGCCTTAATATCTTCCAGTGAATGGATTCGATTTTGGGAAAGCAATGCACTTCTAAAAGCCAAAATCGATTGATTTACATTTAACTTTTCCCTTCCTCCGATACAACTTGTGACAAGCTCATTATTCTGACAAACAAATGATTGACTGTTGTAGGCATGAAGGATGGTTCCTGGTCTGATATGATTTGCTTTAGGTCCAAGTGTACTACTATAGGTTATCCAAATATTCTTTTCCTGATAGGACTCATGTTGGTTTACCAACAAAAATGGGGAAGAGAATTTGGGAGTCTGTTTTTCATTCAATACATGCTCTATTTTATTGAATATCTGTTGAAGCTTTTTTACTTCTGCATAAATAAAATCATTATTAAACTTCGCAAATGAGGCACTTTCCTGCCTTAGAACGTCGATCAAATTATCCAATAGCCCTTTGGCATCCCTTTCATCAAATCTTCCAATGGATCCGTTTCTTTGCAAAACAATTGGGAGCTGATTATCTCCGGTGTTTAGCAAATTTTGCGAATCATTATCTCCCTCTTTCAACTGGATCTTTTCCAAATCGAGAAAGTTATCCTCACTGGGAAGGGGTATAATATTCACTAAATCTCTGACCGAATAAGTAATTTGATGAATCTGTCTATTAATTACCGGAAAACAGTTCGTCCTGCAGATCAGGTTATCAAAATCAAAACCTGCAAATGGCTCCGGAAACTGAATCCTTACCCACCTTATATCTGATTCAATAACCGATTCGGCTATTTTGGCATCAAATCCTTGAAGTATTTTTTCCTCGATATGTGCATTTGTAGCAACTTGAGTTATGCCATCCTTGTCATGTATGGTAATAAAATTAGGCCCATAATATAATTCCACGTTATTTACAACCTGCTGCAAAACATTTGAGCTTTTGGTTTGACGGAATTTTAATATTGATTCTAAATTTCTGTTTTCAGAAATTGCTAATCCAACAGTATTTTCCAATACATTTTCATTGTAAAACCAACGGGATTTATTCAGATAATGTGAAAACATGCTTTTGTCACCCGATAAAACAGTATCAAAATATACCATCAATCCATCTAGATCGATTGATGTACCTGAAATACCAATCCATACAGCTGCACCAAAAGAGTTTTTTGATTGACCAAGCACCTCTTTATGGGAGCCTTTGGTTTTATAGATTTTATTCCCTGCAACCATAAATTTGATTTCAGACTTTTTAATTTGAAATCTGCCTATAGGTGAAAAAAAGACATCCAATGTTTGACGAGATTTGGATTCGATCCCCTTATTTTCCTTTATCTGGGTAAAAAATTGCATAGAATCATCTACATAACTGACTTCTTCCAAGGGTTCTGCCGACATAAGCCCATGTGCCGGTAGTGAACCTGTTAGCGTTTCAGGGCAAAGCACCTGAACTAACCGTTCCATTACCCTGGCCCTAGATGCATATATGTCCGAAGAAAGTTTCTCCAATTCTGCGGAGCATCCTTCAAATAACAGAGACACCAAAGGATCAAAACTGTTTTCCATCTGGGTTTCAGTATATCCCCATAATCTTGCTGCATCTTTCAGCATTCTCGATTTGATATGTTGTCTGGTTTCCTGCATGACTTTTTATAAATTTTGGTAATCATAAGGCCCCATAAAAAAACTGTCCTCATAGACAAATCTTTCGTTGGTTGCTGCCAATAATCCAGAAATTTTAATGGTAACTTTCTTTTTTACCCGACAACCATTACCAATTATTTCATCCTGACTGATCTTAAGGTCGATTTTAACTTGCTGAATTCTTGGTTCATATCTTTCTACCGATTGAAGTAATGAGTCCCTGATCAATTCCTTGATTTTATGGCTACTGGTCAGATTATCAAAATCATGTTCCCAAATTCCACAACCAAAATCCTCATCTGTTGGCATTTCCCCATAGGAAGTGGTTATGATCAAATGAATATGTTGTGCGACTGATTGCTTTAGATTGCAAACACGATGGTCATTTTTTGTAATCAAATCACCTAATCTTAGTGGAAGGGTATAATACTGTGCTTTCATCTTAAAAGATATTGTATCGATATATCCAAAGTCACCCTAAATTGTTACCTAGTCCAAAAGAGATTTTTGAGTGATTTTACCCAATCCCAAGGAGGTTTACCAAAGATCCGTTCAGACCTGACTATTCTGATACATGGAAAAGTATTCTCCACATAATCTTTGACCCAAAATTCAGAAAGCCAAGTTTGAGCGGAAATACCAAGATTTGGAATTTGAAATGAATTAGTTGAAACAAAAGAAAAACCGCCAAAAAAGTGGCGGCCCCTATTTAAGCTTCAATAAAAAAAATTACCCTGAGAAAACAATACCTTCCAAATTTAGAAACCAAGACATTTATGAATATGTAAATTGTTACCTTTTACGTTTTGTTGTTCAGGGTCTGTTCAGGAATTCAAGATTTCCTCCCTAAGATCATTTCTCCTCAATCTTCCAAAAGAACACTTACCTGTTTTCCACCAAATCCCTAGGTTCCATTTCAATCATATATTGTTTTTGGTCATATTTCCAAAGTGCACCTGAAACCGCATCTATGCCCCAACCAAAAATATTGAATAGGTTGATGATGGAAATTAGA